>JAWOFF010000067.1:0-45897 GCA_046482325.1 Desulfosalsimonadaceae bacterium | reverse complement strand
CTTCAATTTAGGTGATATCAGCGCAACCCGTAATTATCGAATACTCTAAGACTGGTTCGGATCTGTTTTGTTTTGCCCGGCATGTTTGTAACGGTAATAGGCTTTTACAAATGCAATAATCGCGTTTCGCTGCTCATCTTCGGATCCGGTGAATTCAACGCCGGTCAGGTAAGACCCCTCCTCCTGTGAGTGGCGGGTGTTTGTAACACGGCCTTCCACCTGCACCTTCCTGCCTTCCAGGTCGAGCGTCATAAGGATGATATACGGGCCCCGGAGCGGTTTTTGGGTTTGCAGAAGTGCGCCGCTTTTGCTCAGGTCCCGGGTCCGTCCCTCGCCATTATCAATTTTTTCTCTTTGCTCGTTGAGCAGCAGATATTCCACAGTATTTTCCGTCTTTATTCGGGGATCTCTCCTTTTTTCAGTAAAGTTGGAAGGTTTTTGTTCCATCTTCACCTTTCCCTCCTTTTTGGCCGGCGATAACTTATCAAGGATTATATTTTTCATAAAACCTGTTTTCATTTTACTCGTGCATCTTTCTGCAGAAAAGCGCTGGCCTCATTAGCCGGGAGAGGGGCGCTGAAGAGAAATCCCTGGCCGAGGGTATAGCCAATTTGTTTCAAAAGTCGGCTCTGCTCTTTTGTCTCCACCCCTTCGGCTACCAGGTGAAGCTTGAGATTTTTGGCCAGTGTGGCAAACGCTTTAACAAAATGGGTATTTTTGGACTCATTCAGCGTTGGAAGAATTTCCAGGTCGCGAATAAAACTTTGATCAATTTTGATACCGTCCAAATGCATTTGAGTCAAATAAGAAATAGAGGAGTAGCCGGTGCCGAAATCGTCCAGCGTGGTGGTTACGCCAAGATCTTGGAGATTCTCGAGATTCTCGCAGACCTTTTCCATGTTTTTCAGGACAACCGTCTCGGTGATTTCCACTTCGAGCCAATAGGGGTCCATCCCCGTTTCCGCCAAAGCTTCCTGAACGGTTCGGGCGAAATCCGTCTCCGTGAATTGAACCGCGGAAACATTGACTGCTATACGGACCGGAGAGAGGCCATGCTGCTGCCAGAGCTTGTTCTGGCGGCAGGCTTCCTTTAAGACCCATTTGCCGATGGGTATTATCAGCCTGCTCTCCTCGGCGACGGAAATAAAGCGGGCAGGGGCTATACGCCCCCGTTCGGGATGATTCCACCGGATGAGGGCTTCCATTACCATCAGTTTATTGGAGGTCAGATCCAACTGGGGCTGATAGTGGAGTTCGAATTCATTTCGCTCCAAAGCCTTGCGCAGATCATTTTCAATCTGCAGTCGCTGCACCACCGCTTCATGCATTTTGCTGTCAAAAAAATGAAAGCGGTTTCCGCCCTCATTTTTGGCCACGTACATAGCGATATCCGCATTTTTGTAGAGAGCGGTGCCCTCTGTGGCATCCCTTGGAAAAAGGGCGATGCCGATGCTTGCTTCGATGGGAAACTTATGGCCCTCGATGGCAAACGGTGAATGGAAGGATTCAAGAACACGGCTCGCAGCGCGGGCCACATCATCTTCGTGGTCGATCTCCGGTAAAACCAGCACGAACTCGTCCCCCCCAACACGGCTTAATACATCGCTTTCCCGGACGCACTGCCGAAGCCGCTCTGCAACTTCCTGAAGCAGCAGATCACCGACATGGTGGCCCAGGGAGTCATTGATGTGTTTAAAACGGTCAAGATCGATCAACATATAAGCGCCGAAGATTGACGTGCGGGCCGCTTTTTTAAGGGTCTGGGCCATCCAGTGAATAAGTGTTCCCCGGTTGACAAGGCCGGTTAACGGATCGTGCTGGGCCTGAAAGACCAGTTGCTGGGAGAGCAGGTTCTGCTCCATGGCCAGCGCCACCAGGTTGGCGACTCGTTCCATAAGTGCAAGATCTGCATTGCTTGTATGATACGGTTCGCGGCGCATCATGGTGACAGTTCCCAGTATCTGTCCGGTGCCGGAAAAAATGGGAACCGAGGCTGATGAATAAAGTCCGTGAGCCAGGGCTTCTTTTCTCCGGTTTTTCCAGAAAGAGTTGGTAGCTACGTTATCAGCGGTTGTGGGCTGACCAAGATAGGCGGCTGCAGCACATGTGCCGTTATCCGTTGACAGCAATGTCCCGGCCATGGATTGACAGAACTGTTCCGGCAGAGCCTGGGATATCATAGCCTGAATCTGATCGGCTTTCACCTGGCATATGGCCGGCAGGCTCAGGGGACGCTGGCGTTCCACGATATGCGCCGCGTCGAGGAGAATCTCCTTTAATGGTTCCTTGCTGGCAATTCGCTGCATAACCTTGTTTTGGTCAGTTTCCAGCAGCTCCGCCTGTTTTCTTTCGGTAATATCCTGAACGATCCCGGTAAGCCGAATGACCTTGCCCTCACTGTTTGTTTCGGGATCTATCTGAAGCATGAAGAAACGAGCACCTGTGCGGCCGTCAACTGTCCTAATGTCCTGCCTGAAGCTGGCGCCTGCAGTATTGGCCTTTTGCAGAAGCGGAATCAGGATCTTCTGATCCCCGGGATGGATTTTTTGCCAGAAATTCTGCCAGGTATAGGTTTTGTACGTATTTTGGGTACCGAAGATATTCTTAAATTCTTCGGACACCTGTAGTTCCTGAGTGCCTGGCTCATAGAAGAAACTGCCCATTCCTGCAACAGCCTGGGCTCTTGCCAGAAGCTCCCGGCTCTGGTGAAGCTGGGCGGCTGTAGCGCTGGCACGCAGCATGTAGCGTACCCGTTCGCTTAAGATTTTCCGGTTGATGGGTTTAGCAAAAAAATCCGTGGCACCGGCTTCATAGGCTTTGCCTATGGCATCGTAGTCATCTGAACCGGTGATAATGACAACAGGCACGGAAGGGCCGTTTGGATGGGAGCGGATGCGGCGGCAGGACACAAATCCGTCCATCTCCGGCATAACCACGTCCAGTAGCACCAGGTCCGGTCGCTTGAGCTCAAAAACTTCCAGGGCCCCCAGGCCGTTTTCGCCTTCCACAACCTCGAAACCGCTTTTTTTAAGAGCTGTTGTCATGAGGCGGCGTGTACTTCTGTCATCGTCAACCACCAGGATAAGAGGATCTCTCTCCATTCAGCCCTCACAGCACAAACCGGCTGTTAGAAAATCTGCAAAAGCTCTCTTTCATTTCATATTTTTTCCATAACAGCTCTTTAAAGTAAAGTCTTCATTATCCGGGGCTATTGGATAATATGGATACTTTTTATGCCTCCCCTGTGTAGTAGTTCTCTGATGAATTTTCAATATATTTGATGTCTCGCATAGCTGCCTATAGCTTGCCAGTCATCTTTCTTATATCTGCGGCAAACTTGAAAATCGCTCAATATAGGTGACAATGAGCAGGAGCAAATTATCGAAAACCGTTTTCCTCTGCCAGCATATCCAAATGCAGGGTGAGAAGATTTTCAAGGGCGATGGGGGCCGGCTTTTCAAATACCCTTGTGTCCACAGTTTTAAGATATTTCCGGCATTTTTTGCAGAAATAGACCCGAAGGCCTTCTTCCTCTTCAGCCTCAAGATAGCCTAGTTCCTCCTGTTCCTGGTTGCTGCAGAAGGGGCAGCCGATTCTTTGAAAGTACCAGTGTGTTCCGCAGAGTTCGCAATGGAGGAATCTCTTGCCTGATCTTCCGAAATAGGCCATGTCGGGTTTGGATCCACAAAGCGGGCAGTATCCGTAATCCCAGTTTTCCGTATCAATTCTTTCTGCCAGGCTGCAGCGCAGAGCCTCCATCGCGGGACCAAGAGCCATTTGGGCCAGAAATTGCAGCCCGTTCGGATCAAGACCTGCCTCCTGTGCAAAGCCAGTCAACCCCTCCGGGTCTTCTCTCAGGATGGTCTGAAACAGGCCAACCCCCCATTCCGGTTCATTTCTCAATTTTTCCAGGGCGGCTATCAATCCCTGGCGATCTTCTCTTTCCGTCCTGCTGAGACTTTCCATAAAGCTGGCCAGCAAGTCGGAAGAGGCCTTGAGGTCAATGGGAAGCGTATCCCTCTGGAAAAGGGGGAGGCCTGCCTGCCTTTTCGTATTTTCCAGATCATTTCTAAAGGAGAGTTCCACGGGAGGGATCGAGACTTCATTCATTATTTCCAGAAGGTGCCGGTAAACGCCGAGAACCTGCCGGTATTGGGGTTTTCGCTCTGCAAGCAGGTCAATGACCGCCAGTTGATCCTTTATGCATTCATCCATTATTTAAGCCTTTCAAGTGCTTTCAAGAGATTTTCAAGAGGGGGACGCTTATTGATATTATAAACTGAAATATAGCGGATAATCCCCTTTTTATCGATTACGAGAAGGGCCCTTTCCGAGATCCCTTCAGGACGCAGAATCCCGAATTTTTTGGCTACAGCGCCATGCGGCCAGAAGTCTGAGAGTACCGGAAACCAAAGTTTTCCCATCTGTTTGGTCCAGGCGTGAAGCGAGGGGATATTGTCAACGGTAATCCCCAGCAGCACCGCCTCGTGCTTGGCAAAGATCGGTTCGACAATGTTATATCCCGGCCACTGATCAGAGCAAACCGGCGTCCATGCGGCCGGCACAAAAGAAAGGACCACATTTTTCTCCCCCCTGTATTGACTCAGCGTAACATCATCTCCGGATAGTGAGGGAAGCGTAAAATCCGGGGCCTTGTCTCCCTCTTCCACTTTGAGCCGGCTGTCTGTCGGCTTGCGCTTTCCCGGATCATAGATTTTATCCGCAAATGCGCCGGAATGCGTCTGGGCCCGCACTTCAGATGTTAAAAACGCAAATAAAAGCGCCAGGCAAACAAAAATGGCCTTTTTCATTTCACTCCTCCGCAGCGGTGCTTGATAAATGCAGTATTTTTTCAAGGAAGTTTTCAGCCCCGTTTATTCCCCCGAGTTCTGAGTAGATGACCCTGGCCGGGCCTTTATCATTGATTGTCAGTGCGAAAAAATACGGGGTCCTGACGGCGCCAACGCGCTCATAAATTTTAAACTCGGGGTCCGGAAACAAGGGAAAGACAATGTCATATTTTTTTCGGAATACGTCCACCTCTAAAGAGGAGTTGCCGACGCCGAGTCCGATTATTTTGATTCTGTCAGTAAGCTCCTCGTGTTTTTTTGTTTTTTCATACAGGGCGTTGACCTCGGGGGCTTCTCTTTGACAATGGGGGCAATACATGCTGAAGATTTCAATGATCAGGATTTGTGTTTTTATGTTTTGGACCGCAAAGCTGTCTTCATCCCCGGAGAGGCCGAGATAGCTTCTGTATTCGGGGGCTTGGGGTGTGGGAAGAGTAATTGCGGGAAATGCATCGCCGGATTTGGGCGGCGCTTTTTTGCTGCCGGAAACAGCGGTGGCCGGCGAAAAAAACAGAAGCATCAATACGGCATATATAATCAACTTTTTCATTGATTTCCTCCCTGAAAGGAGCTGATAGCGAACCTGGTTTTTAATCGTCTGCATCAACAGCAAGGGGGAATGCCTTGCGCATTCCCCCTTCTGCTAAAAAACCTCGACCGGCATGCTCACCCGGCAAGTCTGTTTATGAAAAGCCTTTCCTTTGCCAGTTCCTTCAGGGATATGGCGATTTTTCTAAGGGCCAGATTCCTGTCCATCGGCATCGGGGTTGTTTTCGCATCTGCATACAAATGATATTTGGCCGGCTCATCTATTAAAAGATAAAACACCCGCAGATCATCCAGTCCTGTGAGCCTCGCGTTGGGATATTTGGAGGCGAGCTCTTCCTTGCGCTTTTTTGCCAGCTTGATCATCTCCTCCCGGTCGCCGAAATTCATGGCGCCTGTGGGACAGGTCTTTACACATGCCGGCAGCAGTCCGTTGTGCACCCTGTCCACACACATGGTACATTTTGCGATGTAGCCCGTCGTTTTTTCAGCTCGGGGTATGTCAAAGGGGCATGCCCCCCGGATATCTTCCGGGTTTGCCTTTTGTAACTTGTCATTGTAGAGAACAGCCCCGGTCTTGCTGTCTATTGTGATGCCCCCCGGAGCCACGGAGTCTCCCATGTCTTTGCAGGGCGGAACCACGCAATGCCTGCACTGATCCGCAAAGAAATACCAGACCGGCTTGTTGTCCGGGCCTGCATGTTCCTGGAAACGCACCAGTTTATAGGTGTAAAAGTTTAAATCTTCAGGATTTTGATAACTGCCCCGGTTTTCGGTTTTTGTGGCCGGCAGCTGGTTCCATTGCTTGCAGGCAATCTGACAGCCCCGGCAGGCCATGCACAAGGTCGTATCTATAAAAAATGCCTTTCCACTCATCAGATCACCTCCTTACAGCTTTTGGACATTTGCCATAAAGGCTTTTGTCTCTGGGATCAAGGTGTTGGAATCACCCGTGGACGGGGTCAGCAGGTTGGCGGAATCACCGCCGTCCTTTGGGTGTACCCAGCCGAAATGCCATGGCAGTCCGACCTGGTGGACAACGTTGCCCTGTATTTTAAAAGGCCTCATCCTTCTCGTTACAATCGCTACGCAATCAAGTTTGCCCCTGATGGTAGAAACCTGCACCTTTTCCCCGTTTTCTATACCTTTCATTTCTGCAAGTTCCCGACTCATCTCAACGAATAACTGGGGTTGCGCTTCAAGCAGCCAGGGCTGCCAGCGCGTCATCACGCCCGTCTGCCAGTGCTCGGAAACCCTGTAGGTAGTTGCCACGAAAGGATACCTCGGGTCACAACTCAGGTATTTGTCAAGATCCGAGTGGTATTGCGGGGCAGTTGGATTGATAAGCTGCTCCGAGAGTAGATTTTTTTCAACAGGGCACTCAAGCGGTTCATAGTGTTCCGGAAAAGGTCCGTCGGATCTGCCGCTCCCGAAAATCCGGGCGTGCCCCTCCGGCTTCATGATAAAGGGGTACTTGGTGTTCGGGTTTGGGCTCCCGTCCGGTTTGAGCATGGGAGGCCAGCCTCCGTCTGGCACATCGCCCACCCATGCCTGCTTCTCGGCATTCCAGCTGATAACCGGCTCCTCCTTGTCCCAGGGCTTGCCGTACAGGTCCACCGAGGCCCGGTTGTATATAATGCGCCGGTTGACAGGCCAGCACCAGGCCCACTCCGGATTCAGGCCTATGCCGGACTTTTCCTTTTTGCGCCGGGCGGCCATGTTGCCTTCGCTTGTGTAGGAGGCGCAGTAGAGCCAGTTTGCGCTGCTGGTGGAGCCGTCATCCTGCAAATAGGCAAAGCTCGGGACAAGATCTCCCTTCTTGAAGGATTTGCCCTTTACTGTGACATCCTTCTGAAAGTAGCCGTTGATTTCCCTGGCCATCTTGTGGGAGTCAAATTTACCCATGGTCTCATAATCTATTTTTAAATTCAGTATGGGCTCCGGGAACACAGCTTTGTCATCATGCCTGTACAGCCACCGGATCCGCTTGAAAAGTCCCATAAGAATTTCCGCATCAGGCAGTGCGTTGCCCGGCGGCTCAGCGGCCTTGTAGCGCCACTGGCTCCACCGCCCGCTGTTGGTAATCGATCCCTCTTTTTCCACAAATCCGGCACAGGGCAGGAAAAAAACCTCAGTCTTGATTTTTCCGGGATCCATGGCCGGACCTTGCCAGAAGGAGCCGGTTTCATTTTCAAACAGGTTGACATTGACCATCCAGTCCAGTTTGGCCATGGCCTCTCTGTTCTTGTGGGCATTTGCGCCGGAACCTGCAGGATTCTGGCCCCATGCAAAAAAGCCGCTGAAGTTGCCTTTATACATCTCATCAAAGAGATCGAGCCAGGAGTAAGTCGTGCCGTCATCGAGCTTTGGCAGCCAGTTGTAGCCGAAATCATTGGATGCCGTGGCCTTATCCCCGAAGAAGGATTTCAGCAGGCTAACCGAGTACTTGGAGTAATTGCTCCACCAGTTTGCGCTCAGGGGATCATCTGTACGCGGCGTGTAGGCCTTGTTGTAGGCTTTAAGTGTGGACTGGGAGGATCTGGGAGTCTTCAGGTAGCCGGGCCATATGTGGAAAAGGATGCAGTGGTCCGTGGAGCCCTGCACATTGGATTCGCCTCTCAGGGCATTAACGCCGCCGCCGGCTACGCCCATGTTGCCAAGCAGCAGCTGAATAATGGCCATGGCGCGGATATTCTGAACCCCTACCGTATGCTGGGTCCAGCCCATGGCATACATGACGGTTCCGGCCTTGCCCTTCTCGCCTGTGGTCGCGTACAACTCGTATATGTGTTGCAGATCTTTTTTCGGGGTGCCGGTTATGGCAGAGACCGTGTCCAGATCATAGCGGCTGTAGTGCTTTTTCAGAAGCTGGAATACGCATCGCGGGTCTTCCAGGCTCCTGTCTTTTTTGGGATTACCGTCAGCATCCTGTTTAAAACCCCACTTACTCTTGTCATAGCTGTTAGTCTCGGGGTCGTACCCTGAAAAGAGGCCATCTTTAAAGCTAAAGCTGTCTTCCACGATAAAGCAGGCATTGGTATACTCGGCAACGTATTGCTTGAAATATTTTTTATTGTCCAGGATGAATTTGATCATTCCGCCTAAAAAGGCGATATCCGTGCCGGATCGTAATTGGGTGAAATAGTCGGCCTGAGAGGAAGTCCGCGTGAAGCGGGGGTCGACATTGATGAGCGTTGCCCCCTTTTTCCGGGCCTCGTTGACCCATTTGAAAGAGACGGGATGGTTCTCGGCTGCATTGGAGCCCATTATAAGGATGCAGTCGCTGTTTTTGATATCGATCCAGTGATTGGTCATTGCGCCTCGCCCGAACGACTCTGCCAGAGCCGCTACAGTGGCGCTGTGTCAGATACGGGCCTGGTGTTCAATATAGGTAAGTCCCATGGCCCGCATCATCGCCTGAATCAGCCAGCACTCCTCGTTGTCCAGGGAGGAACTGCCGATATGGGCGATACCCTCGGTGCGGTTTACCACCTCTTTCTTTTCGTTTTTGTGTCTGAAGCTTGCATCCCTGCTTTTCTTGACACGCTTGGCGATCATTAACAGGGCCTGCTCCCATGATACCTCCATCCATTGATGGCTGTACGGCTTTCTGTAAAGCGGCGTCGTGATGCGGTTTTCATTGTTGATCAACTGGCTGGAGGCCGCTCCCTTGGAACACAGAGTTCCTTCGTTGATGGGATGATCAGGATCTCCCTCGATGTTTATAACCTTGCCCGCCCCCGCTTTTCCTGTATGAACGATTAATCCGCATCCCACTGCGCAATAGCAGCAGATGCTTGTGGTCTCTTTTGCATAACGGATTTTAAGAGTCTGGGCATAAGATTTGACGGGTTTTAGATCAAGCCCAAGTCCGAGAGCCGCTGCGCCTGCAGCTGAAGCCCCCGTAATTTTAATGAAATTTCGCCGTGTTACATCCATACGACCTCCTTTTTTTGAAGTGTGTGCGTAATGGGTCAATTCATTTATAGGAGGGCCTGCGCAGCCCCAAACTCCAGAAAATTCAGATTTTTCTGAATTACCGAAATGTTGTGCGATTGCTGATGCGAGGAAAGTTCCAAAAAATTCGTTTTATGGATATTGAAAAAAGTCCGGTTAACAAGGGTTCAATCAATCAGGGCTCTATATTCCCTCTAGTCGCGATTTTTTTGCAAGTAGAGTCATGTCGTAAAAAGGGCTACAATAGAGGCTCAGCTCGGGCAGCTGCAAAGGGGCAAGAGTAACAGGTGGCGTTTTTATGATCCGCCGGATCAGCCTCTAGTTATATAGTATACTTACTTATAATAACTATAAGACACAATCAAAATGAAATTGTCAAGAAATTTTTGGTTTTTCATGAAGAAAGCAGGGGCTAACTCATTGTTACAGCAGGGAGTTTTTTAGAGACTCGAGTTCTGCGGAAGGCTCCAGATTTAACTTCTCCGCCAGCACCCTTTTGCAGCGTCTGTAAGCTGCCAGAGCTTCTGCCTTTCGGCCGAGCTGGTGATTGCAGGCCATGAGTCCCAGATAAAATGGCTCTGCCAGCGCATCAACCTTGATTCCCGCTTCATAGAGCATGATTGCCTCTTCAAATTTTTTCCTGCATTGGTAGTACTCCCCCAGTTGTTGGAGGGCCTGGAAAAACCGGTGGTGGAGATGCTCCCTAAGGGGAATCACCCTGTCGTCCTTGGATTGAAAAAGCCGCCCCTTATAGAGGCTCAGGGCTTTATGGATAATGCCCGCTGCTTTTTGTCTGTGAAATCCAGGGGCTTTCCGTCCCGGACCAATGTAAATCGTCCCAGGGTATATATCTTGATAGGCCAGGGCCAGCTTTCAGTTTCTAGGGGCGGGCTTTCGGGAATGAGATTTCGCCTGCGTATCAGATTCTGCACATAAGCAACCTCGATTTCCGCATCAAGCGCCCTGCAGCAAAGGCTGGCCATAGTGTCCGGCCGCCAGAACCAGGTGTGCACATACTGGTGGGCACTGCCGATGGCCATTGCCTTCTGCAATGCTTGACGCGCCTTGCTTTCCTCTCCGGCATTAAAGGCAAATTCCGCCTGTCCCAGGTAACAGGCAAACTCCGGCTGCCGTGTCCTCATACGGTGACAACCGGAAAGCTGCGCTAATTTGGAGATCCACGCATCAAGGGGTTTAAAGGTATTGAAGGTATAGGTTATTGAATCAAGCATTCCGCATAAGGAAAGGCATATCCCGGCAGTGTCTTTTTACGCCTCAAAGATGGTGAATGCTTGACCAAAGTAGCTCCTGCCCTCCTCCGGATCAATGCGGTGGCGGCACATGCCAAGCCAATACAGCACCAGCGGATGCTTGCGGATGAGTTTTTCCCGGAAACCGCAGCAGCCATTGTTCAAGGGTTTGCCTACGCCCCTGGATTATCATATTTTGTGCCTGACTGAGGATAAGCTGAAGCACCTCCCGCTGCTCTCTGGATTCAAAAAGCAGCTCAATGGCAGCTTCTATCTGCCCGTCAGCCTCCAGCAGCCGTGCCGCGGCTTTTTTGAGGCCTGCCATGCACTCGTCTGTGTATGTCTGGGCCGCACGGCTTAATAAAAACTCCCGAAACATCGGATGATACTGATATCTTATTTCTGAGCCGGGATATCTTTCCGTAAACCAGTGGTTTTGCCCGAGCCGCCCGGTCCGGATACCCATATGGCCGGATAGACGCGGCTCTTATCCAGCAGCCGGAAAAGCCTTTGCCTGGGGAGAACCTTCTGGAGACGGGGCTTGGTGGTTTTTGCCAGGGAAAACCGGCCTGATTCCATAAAAGATTCCCCATGAAAATTCCAGAGAAATTTTTGTCGGCCATAATCAGCGGAGGCAGGAATAAAAGTGTCTAAAAATCCATTCTTTTTCTATCGTAAACAAGACCTGATGTCAACAGTTTGTAGTTAGAAAAGTATGCTAACATTTCGCCGCTTGTAGCATCCCCCGCTTATCGCCCGGATAGATCAGCGGGAGGCCGCCCACGCATCTGTGACCTCCTGGCGGGTATGCAGCTCCGGCTACTCGGCCTGCATAAGATAGACAGCGGGCTGGATGCCGTATTCATAAGGGTTGTGGGTGCTCTTGATGCGCCGCAGATATTTCCCGGTTTTTTTGTCAGTTGCGTTTAAGTCCAGTATCCGGTCTGGCGCCGGCTCGTTTCCGCCCTCTTTCCTGAGCAGCAGCACCAGAGGCATGCACTGCTCTGCAAACGCGCCGTTTTTATAGATCAGGCCGATTTCCCCGCTGTTTAATCTGACCAGGGTGCCTACCGGATAAACGCCTGCCATGTTAATAAACCATTTGAGCAAAACCGGATCGAACTTTTTGCCGCTTTTTTCCGGATTTTTTCCGCCTCGGGTATCTGCATTGCGGTAAGGGCTGCAGCAGTTCCTGTTCGGTGGGCGCTTCGCAGTTTTCCCCAATGCCAGGGCCTTTTCAGCAACTGCCGGGACAGGAGGCATCATTTGCCCGGCTGGCTTCCAGGATCGCCGGCAGGGCGTCTTTGAAAAAACTATTTTTCCCCCTCTTGCACTGCGCGGAAAAATCCGTTAAATAAAGAGCGACCAAAACAGAAAAGGATTTTTTTCAAAGCTATCAAGCTTTAAACAGGAGGAGAAAAATGGGCAAAGGCGATATCCGGAGCAAGAGAGGCAAAATCTACCGCGGTACGTACGGAAAAACCCGGCCGCGCAAGAAAAAACAGAAATCGGAGTAAATGCTGAAAACAGCCGTCCCCGCTATTCAGCCGGTTCGACAAGGGAAGGATCATCATTGCGGATGTCGTTGACCGCCGTGCTGACCTGCTGAACGGAGACGGCATCGCCCGGGCATGGTTTTATCAGGGAGACAACTGCGGCCTCGTCGGTTACCGATGGATCAAGCCAGTCTTGAAAGTCCCTGGCCTCGATAATTGCCGGCATCCGCTGATGCAGCGGATGCAGCAGGGTATCGGCCCCGGTTGTTAAAATAGCGCAGGATGTAATATCTGTCTGGCTGCGGGGGGTTGACCATTTTTCCCAGATTCCTGCAAAGGCAAATAATTCAGTTTTTCCAGGCAGCACGAGAAAGGGCTGCCCGCCTGCCTCTTCCGGCTGCCACGCATAGAAGCCGCTTGCCGGTATAAGGCATCGCCTGGATTTAAAGGCTTCCGTAAATTCAGGCGTGGTGGAGGCGTTTTCCGCCATGGCATTGAACAGTTCGCTGCCGGTGGATTCCTCTGCAGTCCGGCTTGGTATCAGGCCCCATTTGAAGTGGGCTGCATCCCGGGGCAGCCCCGGCACTTGCCGGACCGCAAGGATCTGCTGTCCCGGCGCAATGTTGTACCGGGGCTTGAAATCAACCGGAACGCCTACCTTGAAGTATCTGGATATCGTTCCGGGGGGATCCCACAGGGCAAATCTTTTACACATGGGTAATGCCAGCGTTCTTTTTATTTCCGCCTCTATTTCCCCTCCTGCTAAAATACGGCTGCCTGTTCCCGGGTATCTAACTTAGCGTAAACAGAGACGGTTATCAAACATAAATTTTTTATTTCTTCTAAATGTGTCCAATTGCGCCCGGTAAATACAAGCTGAATTGAAAATCCCGAATCAGGAACAATTTTGTTATAACACCCATGAAACTGCTTACAAAATTGTAAGCTCTGCAGTGTCATCTCCGGCAACAATTTTAGATTTTATTTGTATTACAGCAGGTTAAAAATACTCCTATTTTCGGCATGTGTTTTGCTAGACTTCTGTTATAATACACGCATTTTATGCAGTTGCCATGGTTGCAGGGGAGCCCGGGCTGCATTGCGGCCATGGTCCAGAGGAGGAACAATGTGTCGATTGTTCGCTTTAAGCAGCGATATTCCGGTTTCGCCTATGCTTGCCTTAAACGCCCTGGATGTCATGCGTGAGGGTCATGACGGCTCCGGCGTGGGGTTGTTTCTGCGTGATCTGGGAGGGCCGTTTGAAGAGATGAAGGATGCCCCGATTTTATCCGGCATTTTTACCGAAGAAGGCATCAAGCGGCTGGACAGCTTCATGATAGACCGGGGCTTTCTCACCAAGTACAAGATATCCATCAAGGCGCCAAAGGTGCCGCCGCCAGGTGTTCCCAAACGCGATTTCTACCTGATCCGGGCCTATGAATATCCGGAGGAATGGGAGGAGGCAAGCCGGGCGGAAAAGGAAGCCAGGCTCCTTGATATCCGCCTCCGGCTTCAGGAATTGGGCCGGGACAAGCATGACATGATTGTCTTCTCCTTCTGGCCGGATACAATTATGATAAAGGAAATCGGCGACCCCCTGGCAGTGGGCAGCCACCTGGGACTTTCCAATGAGAAGCTCCGCGCCCGGGTGATTATGGCCCAGGGCAGGCAGAACACCAATTATGCCATTGACCTCTATGCCTGCCATCCTTTTTTCCTCCAGGGATTTTCCACCATGACCAACGGGGAGAACACGGCTTTTGTTCCCATCCGGGAATATCTCATGTCCAGGCAGGTTCCGGGCTATAGCGGATTTTATTCCGACTCAGAGGTCTTTGTGCATATCCTGCACTATATGGCTAGTCACCTGGGGCTGGGGCTTGAAGCCTATAAGCACATTATCACCCCTCTTCAGGATGATCACCTGGAGGACCATCCGGACGGGATGTTTTTAAAGCAGATGAAAAAAAGCTGTCGCAGGATGATTATTGACGGGCCCAACTGTGTCATCGGTGTACTTCCTGACAATACCATGTTTATGACCCAGGACCGGAAAAAATTGCGCCCCGGGGTTGTTGGCGGCAGTCCCGGCATGTATGTGTTTTCTTCTGAAATCTGCGGCCTGGACTCGGTCCTGCCGGATCGCAGAAAAGACAGGGATTTTCAGCCCATGCATCTGGATACGGTTGTGGCCGCCCCTGACCGCCGGGAGGTAAAAATATGCAATCAGAGGGAAAAACTGGCCCTTCTGCATTAAGCAGGAAGGATCTTCCCTGGCAGATTGCCTGGGATAAGGAAAAATGTACGCTCTGTGGGCGGTGCACGGCTGTATGCCCGGTGCATGCAATCGAACTGGGCGTTTTCCGCCAACGCCTGCTGGAGCTGCAGCATGGCTTTGCGGGAAAGCCGGAAAACAGTTCCAAAGTATGGTACGGCATCCGCCAGCGAACGGAGGCTGCCTTTCATTGCGTGGGCTGCGGCATGTGCACTCAGGTCTGTCCCAACGAGGCAATCATGCCGATTCGTACAGATGAAGCGGACAAACTTCGTTTTCACATCAACCAGAAGGGAGAGCCGCAACGGCGCGGCGGACGGCGAAATGCGCCCGGCGGGTTCCTGGACCGGATCAAGTTCACCCGGATATCCATGTTAACCGACCCTGCCCTGGATGCGGGCCGTCACGAGTTTGAACTGCGCACACTTCTCGGCCGGGTTCTGCCGCCGGAGGAGAATATCCGGCGGGTGCGCGCACGTGAATGGATTCCGCCGGTGCGCGAAATTTATCCCCTGATCATAGGCGGCATGTCTTTCGGGGCGCTCTCGCCCCCCATGTGGGAGGGCCTCCAAATGGCCGTCGCCTACCTGAATGAGGAACTCGGGATGCCGGTGCGGATCAGCACGGGAGAAGGCGGCTGTCCCCCGCGGCTTTTGCGCTCTCGCTTTTTGCGCTACGTAATACTCCAGATCGCATCGGGCTATTTCGGGTGGGATGAAATCATCCGCGCTATACCGGAGATGAAGGCGGATCCCTGCGCCGTTGAGATCAAGTACGGCCAGGGAGCCAAGCCGGGAGACGGCGGCCTGCTCATGGGCTACAAGGTAAATCAGTTGATTGCTGCCATCCGGGGGGTTCCACAGGGGGTGAGCCTGCCGAGTCCGCCCACGCACCAGACCAAGTATTCCATTGAAGAGGCTGTGGCAAAGATGATCCAGTCTATGTATATGGCCTGGGGCTTTCGGGTGCCGGTGTATCCCAAAATTTCCGGCACATCCACCGCTCTTGCGGTTTTAAACAATCTGACCCGCAACCCATATGCCGCAGGTCTTGCCATAGACGGAGAAGACGGGGGGACAGGGGCTGCCTATAACGTGTCCATGAACCATATGGGTCATCCCATTGCCTCCTGTCTGCGCGACTGCTACCTCAACCTGGTTTCGGTTGGCCAGCAGAACGAAATTCCTCTTTTTGCCGGCGGCGGTGTCGGAAAAAACGGCAATCTGGCCGCCAATGCAGCCGCACTTATCATGCTCGGCGCAAGCGGGATTCAGGTTGGCAAGTATGTGATGCAGACGGCGGCGGGATGCCTGGGCTCTGAGACGGACCGCTGCAATATCTGCAATATCGGCCGCTGTCCCAGGGGCATTACTTCTCAGGATCCCCGTCTGTATCGCCGGCTTGCCGCCGAGGATGTGGCCCGACGGGTGGTGGACATGTATCTGGCTTTTGATACGGAGCTGAGAAAAATTGTTGCCCCGCTGGGCCGCTCCACATCGCTTCCCATCGGAATGAGTGATGCCCTGGGGATCGATGACAAAGCGGCCGCAGATCGGCTTGCGATTGCATACGTAGTGTAGTCGGGCAAGGGCAGAGAGGTTTATATGGAACCAGGCAAGCAACAGTATTATCAGGTTGCCGGCAGGCAAGAGGGGCTCCGCCTGGAATCCCGGCTGCTGGAAGAGAAGATACAGAAGGCAGTCGAACAGGGTCACCGCTTTATCGATGTGTGCGCCAGCGGTCAGCACGGCATCGGCGGACGTCTCTGGAAGGCGGGCAAAGAGCCTCTCTACATCCGGGTTTCCGGCCAGTCCGGTCAGCGTTTGGGGGCCATGGGCTTTGAAAATACGCGGATCGAGGCCCTGGGTCCGGCATCCGATGACGTGGGCTGGTTAAATGCCGGCGCCGAAATTGTTGTTCACGGTAATGCGGGAAACGGTGTGGCCAATGCCATGGCCCAGGGCCGGGTTTACGTGGCGGGAAACATAGGCGCGCGGGGCATGACCATGACCAAGGAAAACCCCAGGTTTTCTCCCCCCGAGCTGTGGGTGCTGGGCTCCGTCGGGGACTATTTCGGCGAATTCATGGCAGGCGGCATTGCGGTGGTTTGCGGCGTAGAGCCCCAGAGTCCGGGAAATATTCTGGGCTACCGCCCTCTGGTGGGAATGGTGGGCGGAAAAGTCTTTTTCCGCGGTCCGCACGGCGGATACAGTAAAAGCGATGCCAGGCTTTCCCTGATAAGCGATGCGGACTGGCATTGGCTGCAGGAGAACCTGGAGCGTTTTGCATCGGCCATAGATCAAAGGGATATTCTGTCCGAACTCCTGGACCGCGACCGGTGGCAGCTTCTGACAGCCCGTGCAGGATCAGACCGGCTTGTTCGCAACATCCGCTCCATCAGGGAATTCAGCGAATCCGTGTGGAACCGCGAACTGGGTTCCGGCGGTCTTTTCGGAGATCTGACAGATGCTGATATGACACAGATCCCGGTGATCCCCACGGGAGAGCTCCGGCGCTACGCCCCCCTGTGGGCAAACCGCATATACAAGGCCCCCTGCGAGGCGGCATGCCCTACAGGCATCCCCGTCCATGAACGCTGGCGGATGATCCGCAATGGACGGATGCAGGACGCCGTGAACATGGCTCTCGTTTATACCCCTTTTCCGGCTGCTGTCTGCGGCTACCTCTGCCCCAATCTGTGTATGAGCGCCTGCACAAGGCAGAGCGCGGGAATGCCGGCACTGGATATAGCCCGGCTGGGAAAAGCCAGTCTGGAGGCAAAGATGCCCGATTTACCCCCGGTCTCCGGCGGACGGGTGGCTGTCATCGGCGGCGGCCCCGCGGGGATTTCGTTTGCCTGGCAGCTGCGGATGCGGGGGCACGAAGCGGTTATTTATGACCGCGCCCCGGAGCTCGGCGGCAAAATTCTTTCCGTGATTCCTGAGACCCGGATTCCCAGAGAAGTGGTGGAAGCCGAGCTCGCCCGGGTAAAACAGGCCATCTCCCATGTCAATCTGCAGCAGGATCTTAGCCGGGGCGATATCGAGGCCCTGATGACGGAGATGGATTATGTGGTGCTTGCGGCCGGAGCCCAGAAACCGAAAAACCTTCCGGTTCCGGGAAGCGAAAAGGCGATTGCCGCATACGATTTCCTGCGGCGCGCAAAGAGCGGTGCTGCAGCACCGGGGCGGCGGATTGTTATAATCGGGGCCGGCAACGTCGGCTGCGATGTTGCCATTGCGGCCCATCATTTGGGAGCGGAGACGATTGTGCTGATAGATGTGCAGGAGCCGGCCGCTTTTGCAAAGGAAATGGCACAGGCAAGGGCGGTTGGCGCAGAGTTCCGCTGGCCCTGCTATACCAGCGAGATAACAGATGCGGGTGTGCTGCTCCAAAGCGGCGAACTGCTGGCTGCGGATACCGTGGTGGCAGCCATTGGTGAGATGCCGGATCTGGGGTTTCTTCCGGATTCGGTACGAACGCAGAAAGGCTATATTGTGGTAGACGAGCACTTTCAGAGCACGGATCCGCAGATTTTTGCCATAGGCGATGCCGTTTCCCCGGGACTTTTGACCGATGCCATAGGAGCCGGCCGCATTGCAGCAGAAGCCATCGGAGAACTTTTAAAGGGCAGAGGCCCTCAAACTCAAGCAGTAGAAGGTGACTTCGGCGGGACGTACGCGCATTTGTCCGAGTTTGCGGGAATTCACGAACTTTTCCGGGACAGGCGGGAAACAATTGATCCCGGCCGTATCCGGCTGGAGTATTTTGATCCCCGCAAAACCGGTTTCCAGGATCTCGCAGAGTGCGGCGAGGCCTGTGCATCCTGCGGCGCCTGCCGGGATTGCGGCCTCTGCGAGGCGCTCTGTCCCCGGGCGGCCATAAGCCGGCGGGAGAAGGAAAATGGCGGTTATGAGTATGTGGCGGATGACCAGCGCTGCATCGGCTGCGGCTTCTGCGCCGCCGCCTGTCCCTGCGGCGTCTGGGAAATGGTGGAAAATCCCTTGTAAGAGATGTTTCCGGGCCCCAGCCGCTTTTGTTTGACTGCGCCGCGAAATCTGGTATTACTTGGCCAGTCCGTATCGCCGGGACTGGCGTCAATCCATGCAAAACAGCTGTTTAGCAAACACCGGGGATGGCCTTGCCGGCAGACATGGCCAGAAAGTTCTGTAGCGGTGGAAAGAGAGATGACAAAAGCCCTGCTTGTCTTTGAAGACGGCCGCAGCTTTGCCTGCGAGAGCTTTACCGGAGAGGGGGAGTCTGCGGGCGAAGTCGTGTTTAACACCTCCATGTCCGGCTACCAGGAGGTGCTTACCGATCCTTCCTATCGCGGCCAGATGGTGGTGATGACCTATCCCCTGATCGGCAATTACGGCGTCAACCGTGACGACGTGGAATCCGGCCGGGTACAGGTTGCCGCCTTTATTGTGCGCCAGTACCAGGACTGCTACAGCAATTACCGCGCCTCAGAGTCCTTGCGCCGGTACCTGGCATCCCGCGGTATTCTGGGTGTGCACGAGATCGATACCCGGGCGGTTACCCGGCACATCCGCAAAGCAGGTGCCATGCGGGCTGTGATATCCACGCAGGATCCGGATCCCGCGTCGCTGGCCGCACGGGCCCGGCAGATTCCCAGAATGCAGGGCCGGGATCTTGTAAGCGGGGTTTCCACAAAAACTCCCTATTTCTGGCGGAAAGACGCTGTGCACCCCTGCCCGCCGGATACAGCCCTTGATTCCGGCATTTGGCGAAGCGCAAAGCCAGGTACAAGAGTTGCAGCCTTTGATTTCGGCATCAAGTACAATATTCTGCGGTGCCTGGCGGATGCAGGCCTGGAAGTGCTCGTGCTCCCCGCCCATACACCTGCACATGCCGTTCGGGCGCTTTCGCCGGACGGGATTTTCCTGTCAAACGGCCCCGGCGACCCCGGGCCTTTGGACGTTGTGGTCCGCACCATCCGGGAATTGATCGGTTATCGTCCCATGTTCGGGATCTGTCTGGGCATCCAGCTGATAGGCCTTGCCCTGGGCGGTACGACCTATAAGCTCAAGTTCGGCCATCACGGCTCCAACCAGCCGGTGCAGAATCTTGCTACCCGGAAGGTGGAGATCACGTCCCAGAACCACGGTTTCGCAGTCGATTGGCAAAGCCTGGACCCGGCCCTGGTGGAGGTGACTCACAGGAATTTAAACGATAACACGGTGGAAGGATTCCGGCACCTGAGCCTGCCTCTTTTTGCCGTGCAGTACCACCCGGAGGCGGCGCCCGGACCCCGGGATGCGCACTATCTTTTCAGGGAGTTTGCCGATCTGATGGCTTCTGAAAAAAGAGCCTGAGGAGCTTAACTTCTTTCCTTTTAAACCCTGAACCCTGAACCCTGAACAAATCCTATGCCCAGGCGAGACGACATCCACAAAATCCTAATCATCGGCGCGGGTCCGATTATCATCAGCCAGGCCTGCGAGTTTGATTATTCCGGCACGCAGGCCTGCAAGGCTTTAAAGGAAGAGGGCTATGCGGTGGTTTTGGTAAACAGCAATCCGGCCACCATTATGACCGATCCGGAAATGGCCGGCTGCACCTACGTGGAGCCGGTTACCCCGGCTTCGGTGGAAAAAATTATTGCCAGGGAGCGTCCGGATGCCCTGCTGCCGACACTTGGCGGCCAGACGGGGCTGAACATCGCGGTTTCAGTCGCTGAAAGCGGGGTTTTGCAAAAATACGGGGTGGAGATGATCGGCGCCAGCCTGGCCTCGATTCAAAAGGCGGAGGCGCGCGACCAGTTCAGGCATGCCATGGAGAAAATCGGTCTGCGGATTCCGCAGAGCGGCTTTGCCAGCGATATGGACACGGTGTGGCGGACAGCCGAAAAAATCGGGTATCCGGTGATTGTACGCCCCAGCTTTACCCTTGGCGGAACAGGCGGCGGTGTTGCCTATAACCCTGAAGACTTGCGAACCATGGCCGAGGCGGGGCTTGATGCCAGCATGACCAGCCAGGTGATGCTCGAGGAGTCGGTGCTCGGGTGGAAGGAGTACGAGCTTGAGGTCATGCGCGATAAAAACGACAATGTGGCAATCATCTGTTCCATTGAAAATATGGACCCCATGGGGGTTCACACGGGAGACTCTGTTACCGTGGCTCCTGCCCAGACGCTTTCGGACCGGGAGTACCAGATGATGCGCGATGCCTCCATAGCAATTATCCGGGAAATAGGGGTTGATACGGGCGGCTCGAACGTGCAGTTTGCGATCCACCCCGACACCGGGGAGATGATCGTGGTGGAAATGAACCCCAGGGTTTCCCGGAGCTCCGCACTGGCATCCAAGGCAACGGGCTATCCCATTGCCAAAATCGCGGCCAAGCTGGCTGTCGGCTACAGCCTGGATGAGCTGCCCAACGACATTACAGGCCAAACCGTTGCATCCTTTGAACCGGCTCTCGATTACTGCGTGGTGAAGATTCCGCGCTGGACATTTGAGAAATTCCCGGAGGCAGAAGACGTGCTCACCACTTCCATGCGCTCGGTGGGTGAGACCATGGCCATCGGCCGTACTTTTGCAGAGGCGCTGCAAAAGGCGCTGCGCTCCCTTGAAATAGGCAGATGCGGATTCGGGGCGGACGGCAGGGATCATCTGGACGGGCAGGGGCGGCCCGGGACAGGCGAAGAAGTCGAGCGGCTGCTGGCCAGGCCTACATCCAATCGTCTGTTCTACCTGCGCTACGCCTTTCTGGCCGGCATGCCCGTGGAAACCATGCATGAGCTTACCGGAATTGACCCCTGGTTTCTCCATCAGCTGGGCCGGATCGTGGAAACGGAGCGGGAGATTGCGGCACAGGGACCGGATCCGGCCCCGGAGTTGCTGCTGCGGGCAAAATGCTGGGGGTTCTCGGATGCCCAAATAGCCTGTCTTACAGGCGTTTCGGAGAAAGCCGTACGGAAGCGGCGGAAGCATATGGGCATCCGCCCTGTCTATAAGCTGGTGGATACCTGTGCGGCTGAATTCGAGGCAGCCACACCCTATTATTATTCCACTTATGAAAAGGAAAATGAAGCCCGGGTCTCGGATCAAAAAAAGATCATGATTCTGGGGGGCGGACCCAACCGCATCGGTCAGGGCATTGAGTTTGACTACTGCTGCGTGCATGCCTCTTTTGCCCTGGTCGAGACAGGCATTGAATCGATCATGGTAAACAGCAATCCCGAAACGGTGAGCACCGACTATGACACCTCGGACAAGCTCTATTTCGAGCCGCTGACCCACGAGGATGTGCTCCACATCGTGGAAACCGAGAAGCCGGACGGGGTAATCGTGCAGTTTGGCGGGCAGACGCCTTTAAACCTCTCGCTTGGCCTTATGGAGGCAGGTGTTCCGATTATCGGAACCCATCCTGAGAGCATCGCGCGCGCCGAAGACCGCAGGCAATTCCAGGCGATGCTGCATAAGCTGGACCTCAAGCAGGCGCCCAATGATACGGCGGTTACGGTCGATGAGGCGCTTTCGGCAGCAGAGCGGATCGGCTTTCCGGTGATTGTGCGGCCCTCCTATGTGCTGGGCGGGCGCGCCATGAAGATTGTATATGACGCAGAAACCCTTAAAAATTTTACCCGGATGGCGCTTGTGGCCTCCCCGGATCATCCGGTTCTGATAGACAAGTTCCTGGAGGATGCGGTTGAGGTGGATGTGGATGCGGTTTCAGACGGGGAAACGACGCTAATCGGCGGGATCATGGAGCATATCGAGGCAGCGGGTGTTCATTCCGGTGATTCCGCCTGTGTATTGCCGCCCTATACATTGACGGAGGCTGAAATAGCCTCTGTTCGTGCAGCAACAAAAGCAATGGCGGGGGAGTTGCAGGTGTCCGGTCTGATGAATGTGCAATACGCCATAAAAGAGGGAGATCTGTTTGTACTGGAAGTAAACCCGCGGGCCTCACGTACCATTCCCTTTGTGAGCAAGGCAACCGGTCTGCCGCTCGCCAAAATTGCCACCAGAGTGATGACGGGCGAGCGGCTGGATGAAATGGGGCTGACAGAGGAGAGAGTCCCCCGCCATGTATCGGTCAAGGAAGCCGTGATGCCCTTTGATCGGTTCCCGGATGTGGACACTCTGCTCGGCCCCGAAATGAAGTCCACCGGTGAAGTCATGGGCATTGATACGGAATTCGGCCGTGCCTATGCCAAGGCCCAGATCGGGGCGGGGCAGCATCTGCCGGCCGAGGGCGTTGTATTTATCAGCGTGCAGGACAGCGACAAAGAGGCTGTTTTGCCCGTGGCTGCCGAGTTCCGCAGGATCGGCTTCCGGATTCTGGCTACCGGCGGGACCGCCTCTTTTTTTGAAAAAAACGGCGTCGCCGGCAAGACGATCAACAAGGTCTCCGCCGGCAGGCCCCATGTGGTGGACGCGATTTTAAACCGGGAGATTCAACTGGTGATCAATACGGGAACAGGTGACAAAACCCGGCGTGACGGCTATATGATCCGGCGGGCGGCCCTGAAATTAGACATTCCCTATGCCACCACCATTGCCGGGGCAAAAGCCATGTGCCGGGGCATTGTTGCGCTCAAGCAGAAGGCCCTTACAGTAAAGCCGCTGCAGGGCTATCATGGATGTTAATAAAAAATTATCCTAATAATTTCTGCAAGGCTTGCTTTGATGGCGCTTATCCGGTAAAATTTGACAAAAATGTAGGCAGGATGTGCCTGGCGTCAGCCCAGTAGAGTATGCCGCAGACGGGTCGGAGCTCAGCCCGCCCTTTGGCGGCGGAGGAGGCGCCGGCTGTTTTGACCGGCGCAGAGCATCGGGGGCCTCAGATGATCGAATCCAAGTATTTGAAGGACAATGTCCGGAATATTCAAAAGCTTTTGACCATTCCCGGCCTAAAGGAATTTGAGACCCGCTCGCTCTCCAAGCTGCTGCGGCTCAGCAAAATCAGGGAATATGAAGAAGGAGAGCTGATTATCCGGGAAGGCGACAAGGATCCCTGGCTGTATTTTCTGCTGTCCGGGAAACTGCGGATCAAAAAAAACGGGATTGAGATCGGGCGCATCCACCAGGTGGGGGAAATTTTCGGCGAAATGCGTATCATTGACAGTATGACCCGATCGGCTTCGGTTTACGCAGAAGGTCATACGATTTGTCTGTGTGTCGACACTTCCGCCAAGGGGCGCCTGGCCGGTGTTAAGGAAAGGGATGAAAAACTGGATTTTCTTTTGCTTCTCTATCGGATATTTGCTGAATATATCTCTGTCCGGCTTCGGCTGACCAATGACGAACTGATTAAAGCAAAAGAAAGCATCGGGGATCTGCAGAAAAGCAAGGCAGACTGAACTGTTTTGCCGGCCCGCTAGGATAATTCATGAAGAAAACGGTTGCCTTTTCCAGCAATGCTGTCAATGTTTTTTTTCATATTCTCACCCGCTGTAACCTCAATTGCCGCCACTGCTATATCAACCCGGCCCAGCACGGCAGCGAAACTCTTTCCGCGGAGACCATAGAGAAATGGCTGGGGCTTTTCACCGGCCGTCACGAAAAAGCCAATCTGATACTGCTTGGCGGTGAGCCCACCCTGCATCCGAAGCTGGATCAGATCGTTTTTGCGGCACGAAAACTGGGCTATGATTCCATTACCATTGATACCAACGGCTACTTGTTCCACGACATCCTAAACAAGGTAACACCCGCGGATGTGGATTTCATAAGCTTCAGTCTTGATGGGGCCACAGAAGAAACTAATGACCGGATTCGCGGCACTGGCTGCTACGAAACCTGCATAGCCGGGATCCGTTCGGCGGTGAAGCGCGGCTTTAAGACCAGCCTCATTTATACGGTAAGCAGTGAAAACATCGCAGAGCTTGAAATGATGCCGTCCTTGCTGGAAGAGCTGGGCGTGGACCGCTTTTTTATTCAGGTCATAGGTATCCGGGGAAAATCTGCGGAGCAGGGAAGAGAGGATCTTCAGATTGACCGCGATACCTGGCTGTCCCGGATTCCCCCTGTTGCCGAAAAAGTGGCCGCCTCCGGCATTGTGGTAACCTACCCCAAAGTATTTCTGGATTTGGAGGAAGCTTTTGAATGCGCCGGCCGGGTAGCGTCAAACTACTTTGTTTTCCCCAACGGCCGTGTTTACCGCTGCCCCTTGTGCGAGGACTATCCTCTGCACAGCCTGGTCATTGATGGGGACCGTCTGCAGCAGACGCCTCCGGTAAATGAAAAGGATTTGTTTTCTCTGGATATTCCCGAAGGCTGCGTAATGAACAAGCTCGTCCAGCCCGGCAACCTGAGCTACAGCAAAAACGGAAGTCCGGAATACAAAATCGCCTGCTGTCTGCTCAAAGAAGAAGTGTCTGCCCATTCGGTTTGATATCCCGGAAATTGAGATTTAATTTGAAGAAAGAGTCCATGTGTTTTTTCGAAAGGGGGAGGTGTCCGTGGTTTTTGTTATCGGTGAGCTGCTGGTAGATATTTTTCCTGATTATAAGCGCATCGGGGGAGCTCCGTTTAATTTTGCCTATCATTTGAAAAATCTGGGCGTGCCGGTGCGGTTTTTGTCCGGGATCGGCAGCGACCACTATGGTGATGAAATCCTTTCCATGCTGAAGCAAAACCAGTTCCGCGCGGATGACATACAGGTGGATCCGGAGCATGCAACAGGACAGGTGCAGGTTTCTTTTGACAAGGAGGGGAGCCCGCATTTTGCCATCATGGAGGATGCCGCCTATGATCACATTGATTTTTCAGCATGTGCGCCCCTAAAGGAGCCGCTGGAGATGATTTATTTCGGCACCCTGATTCAGCGCACGCCGGATGGATTCTCCCGTCTGCAGGCCTTTCTCGACAGCATGGACCCGGAGGTACCTTGTTTTTACGATGTCAACCTCCGGCAGGGAACACGGCAGCCCGAGGTCATTCATCACAGCCTGCAAAGAGCGGATATCGTCAAGTTAAACGAAGAGGAACTAGACTACATCAGCCGCGAGATGGTCGATAGCAAAGACAAAGGCGAGGCCCGGGTATTTTCCCTGATGCAGCAATACAGCATCCGGGCGCTTTCTCTTACCCGCGGAAGCGAGGGCAGTGAACTCTTTCTCGATGACTGGCAGCATTTCTCGGTTTCCGCCCAGAACGTGGATCCGATTGTGGATACGGTGGGCGCGGGGGATGCCTATGCAGCGGTCCTTGCTCTGGGCTGGCTAAAACACTGGCATCCGCAGCGGATGCTCTCGCTTGCCACGCTTTTTTCCGCCAGCGTTTGCCGTATTGAAGGAGCTGTGCCGGAAGATGCGGCTTTTTATCAGCATATGAAAAATATGATTGAGGGTGAAGCAGATGCCTGAACAGGGCCTTTATATTCAGATGTTCAGCATTCACGGACTGGTGCGGGCCGAGAATCTGGAGCTGGGGCGGGATGCAGACACCGGCGGCCAGGTCAAGTATGTTATCGAACTGGCTAATCATTTGAGCCGCCGGGATGAGGTGCGCCAGGTGGACCTTTTTACCCGTCAGATCCGGGACAAAAAGGTTTCGGAAGACTATGGCCGGCAGGTGGAGAGTGTCAACGACAAGTTCCGGATTGTCCGCATCCGCTGCGGAGGGTTGAAATACATTCGCAAGGAGCTTTTGTGGCCGCATATGGATGAGTATGTGGACAAAACGGTCAAGTTTATCAAGAAGGAAAAACAGGTACCTGATATTGTCCACGGCCATTATGCTGATGCGGGATACGTGGCCATGGAGCTGTCCAAGATTTTTGCCCTGCCACTGGTGTTTACCGGTCATTCAATGGGCCGCTCCAAACGTCAGAAACTTTTAAATGACGGCATGAGCGAAGAAGATATTATCAAGAAGTACAAAATAGACCACCGGATAGCGGTGGAAGAAGAGGTGATCAAGAGCGCCGACATCATTGTTACCAGCACAAACCAGGAGATCAACGAGCAGTACAAGCTCTACGAGAATTCAGAAGTTCCCGAATACCGGGTGCTTCCGCCCGGCATCGATATCAACCGTTTCTATCCCTACTATCATGACAGACTGCCCGAGCACGACAAGAGCGAAATCGAGGTGTATTCCCAGGCCTCTCTGCTGCGTGAGCTTTCGCGTTTTTTGATGTATCCGGACAAGCCTCTGATCCTGGCGCTTTCCCGGCCGGACAAGCGCAAAAATATTTCCGGGCTGGTACAGGCCTACGGGGAAGACCAGGAGCTGCAGACCATGGCCAACCTGGCCATATTTGCCGGCATCCGCAAAGATATAGACAAGATGGAGGAAAATGAGCAGGAGGTGCTGACCCGGATGCTGCTGCTGATGGACAAGTATGACCTCTACGGCAGAATGGCGATACCAAAAAAGCATGACATCGAGTACGAGGTTCCGGAGCTGTACAGGACAGCTGCGGAAAAGAGCGGCGTTTTCGTCAATCCCGCCCTGACCGAACCTTTCGGCCTTACCCTGCTGGAGGCATCGGCCACGGGCCTGCCTATTGTGGCTACAAATGACGGCGGCCCCCGCGATATTATCAGCAACTGTGAGAACGGCATCCTGGTGGATTCCACCAATACCGCCGAAATCCGGAATGCGCTCAAGACCATTATTACAGATGAGGATTTGTGGGCCCAGTACTCCAAAAACGGTATCATGAATGTCCGCACCTATTATACCTGGGACAGCCATGCCGCCACATACACAAAGGCGTTGGCGGAAATTACCACAGACAGGGATGCAGTCGAGGAAAAGGAGCAGGAGACAACACCCATCGGCAGGCGCCTTGCCTGTCTGAACAGGTTTTTGATTACAGATATCGACAATACCCTGATCGGGGAGGTAAACGAGCGCCTGCCCGAGCTGGTCCGGATTCTTTGGGACTATCGGAAAAAAATTGGCTTTGGTGTTGCCACCGGCAGAGACGTTTCTTCCGCAACTGCCAGACTTGCTGAGTACAGCGTGCCGCAGCCGGATATTGTGATTGCCTCTGTGGGAACCGAAATTTATTACGGCCCGGATCTGCACTATGACCGTGGGTGGGAGGCGCATATCGCCAGCCAGTGGGATCGGGAGAAAATTGTAAAGCTGCTGTCAGGCTTTGATTTTCTGGAGTACCAGCAGGAGTCGGGTCAGCGCAGGTTTAAGGTAAGCTATAATATGCGCCCCGGAAAGGACCGGCTGGCAAAAATTCATGATGTTCTGTTGAAAAATCGCTGCCGGTACAGGATGATTTATTCACATGAAAAGTACCTGGACATTATTCCCTACCGGGCTTCCAAGGGCAAGGCCATCCGCTATCTCAGCTATAAATGGGAGATACCTTTAAACAATCTGCTGATATGCGGCGATTCCGGAAATGATGAGGAGATGCTGCGGGGCGAGCCCCGGGGTGTAGTGGTAGGCAACTACAGCCCGGAACTGGATACGTTAAAGAATGCCAAAAACATTTATTTTGCCACACAACCCTGCGCAGGCGGGATCGTGGAGGCCATTGAGAAATACCGCTTTCTTGAAAAAGCTGCCAAGCATGGCTGTTAAGGCGCATCCCCTCTAGAAAATCTATGGGGTCTTGCTATATGTTGAAGCGGAAGTTAATGATATCGCCGTCTTTTACCTCGTAGGTCTTGCCCTCCAGACGCAGTGTCGCATTTTTTTTCGCGGCATTCATGGAGCCCGCCGCCATCAAATCTTCGTAGGAAATGGTCTCGGCCCTGATAAAGCCTTTCTGTATATCGGTATGTATAACCCCCGCTGCCTCGACCGCTGTGGTGCCTGCGGGTATTGTCCAGGCCCTGACTTCGTCTTCGCCCACGGTAAAGAAGGAGATGAGCCCCAGGACCTCATAGGATTTGCGGACAACCCGGTCTGTTGCGGGAGCAGCGATGTCAAATTCCGTCAGAAGATCAGCCGCTTCCGCTTCTGTCATCTGGGCCAGTTCATGTTCTATCTTGCCCCGGATTACCAGGCGCTGTTCCCTGTCAAGGCGAGCACCCGCCTGCGGCAGGTCCGTGTCTTCGTCTTCATTGTTGAAAAGCACCAGCACAGGCTTGGCTGAAAGAAAGGCATAGCCCCGCAGCTGAGGGGCCAGCGCGAGCTCCCGGTCCCGCCGCAGGGGCGTTTCCGCTTCCAGAAGACCGCGGGCTTTTTCCAGGAGACCGCGCTCATCAGGATCCGGTGGCTTTCCCTTTTTGCTTTCCGCCTCCATTCGATCAAGGCGTTTTTCCACAACTGCAAGATCGGACAGGATCAGCTCCTGCTCCAGTTTGCCGAAATCCTCCTCCGGGCCCGGGGCCTGCAGGCCGAACATCCGGAAGTTGCGAACCACATGAATCAAAGCGTCCATGTCGCGCACCGCATTCCAGCTGGTTTCCACCTTCTCCCCATCCTTTTTCCGGCCGCCTTTTCCCGGCAGAAAATACTGAACCTGGGCGTAAATGGTTTTTCTGGGGTTATACATCCGGCTCAGCTCGTCAATGCGGCCGTCCGGGACATCAATGGTGCCGAGCCGGTCTTCGCTTTTGGCTTCGGAATGGGAAAATTCCCGGGTGAGGGCTTCAAAAACAGTGCTTTTGCCGCTGACCGGCAGGCCGATAATGCCAAGCTTCATGGAATCGTGCTCCGTTTTGTCGGTTTGCTGTGTTGATGTTTTTGCAAAAGGGGTTTTAGGACTCTTTCATTGCCGAATCCTGTAAAGCCGGCAGGTGTTTTGCCATAGGGTGTCCGCGAGCTTTTCCAGGGGCATGCCGAGTTCGGCGGCAAGTCTTTCCAGCACGCTGCGTACAAAAGCCGGCTCGTTTCTGCGGCTGTGATTTTTCTGCGGCACCGGCGTTAAAAAAGGCGCGTCGGTTTCAATAACCATGCGCCCAGCAGGTACTTCTTTGACCTGGGAGCGCAGTTCCCCCCCCCGCTTTTCCATGGTCAGAATTCCGGTGATGCCGATGAAAAAACCCATCTCAAGGTAAGCCGCAAGTTCCTGGCTCGTGCCGCTGAAGCAGTGCACCACGCCTCTGCCCTGCCCGCCGCCGTAATGGGCAGTCAGTATTTCCAGAAAGCGTCCGCCGGAGTCGCGCTCATGAAATATAAGCGGCAGCCCGAGTTCCTCCGCAGCTTCAAGTTGGCTGACGAACCATTTTTCCTGGGTTTTTTGCGGAGAGTGCATCCGGTTAAAATCCAGGCCCGTCTCCCCCCATGCCTTTACCACGCCGGATCTGGTGAGTTGCTTTAAGGTTTTTAACTGCTCTTTGGAGCAGGAATCGGCGTCATGGGGATGTATTCCTACAGAAGCATAGCAGCCGGAAAACTGTTCTGCAATTTGAATCGCCCGGCGGGATTCATCCGCTGTAATGCCGACAATCATCATCGCTTCCACGCCGGCCCCTCTTGCCCGTTCGATTATTTCAGGGAGGTCTTTCGCATAAGAGTCGAGATTTAAGTGGCAGTGACTGTCAAATATTCTCATGGGCTCATTTCCTCCGGGGCTTGGGCAGAACACATCCGCACGGTGTCCATTCTGAAGTCAAGGCCCCGAAAAATCAAGCGCAAGGCGCAGCGGTTGTTTATACAACGGGAAAAGTGATGGATATCACCCCTTTGCCCAAAAGGCAAGTCTCTGCATCGCAGCGTGGGATCACCGTCCGGGGCGGCGGGGATTTTGACATCCTGCGGATTTCTTTTTATGATATACAAGGTTTGATGCGATAATTCCAGTACAAGGAGATGCGGCCATGGTAGTTGAGCAAATGCCAGTCCCCGATCATTTCGATCCTGATAAAGTCAGTGCGGTCTGGCGGGTGGATTATGCGGACAAGGCGGTAAAAGCTGAAAAATGGGCGAAAAAACGTCAGATCCCGAAAGCCGGCAGGGATCGTTTCAGGATATGCCTGCTGCTGGTGGATGTCCAGAACACCTTTTGCATCCCCGGATATGAACTTTATGTAGCGGGCAGGTCGGGGAGCGGGGCTGTGGATGATAATGTCCGCCTGTGCCGGTTTATTTACCGTTATCTGCATGCGATTACAGAAACAGTTCCAACAATGGATACGCATTATCCCATTCAGGTGTTCCACGGAATTTTTCTGGTCAATGAAAAAGGCGAACACCCGGCTCCGCTGACCATTGTGACAGAAGAGGATATACTGCAGGGGCGCTGGCGTTTTAACGAGAAACTGGCCGATGCTTTAAATATTACACCGGCCTACGGTCAGGAGTATCTTCTCCATTATGCCCGGCAATTAAAGGAGAGCGGCAAATACGATTATATTATCTGGCCGTATCATGCCATGATCGGCGGTATCGGCCATGCGCTCGTATCTGCGGTGGAAGAGGCCTTGTTTTTTCATTCTGTTGCACGCTGCACACAGCCGGATTATCATATTAAAGGCGAAAATCCGTTTACCGAACATTATTCCGTGCTGGGACCGGAAGTGACCCGTGATCCGCAGGGCAGGCGCCTGGCAGAGAAAAATGAAAAGATCTTGAACAAACTCATCGAAAATGATGCGGTTGTCATTGCCGGCCAGGCAAAAAGCCATTGCGTGGCATGGACCATTTCGGATCTTTTGGATGATGTCATGGCCTTTGACAGGCGGCTGGTGGAAAAGGTCTATATTCTTGAGGACTGCACTTCGCCGGTGGTTGTGCCCGAGGTGGTTGACTACACAGAGCAGTCCGATGAAATTTTTCGGCGTTTTGCCGGTGCGGGCATGCATCTGGTCCGGTCAACGGATCCCGTATCGGATTGGCCGGGCATGGGCCGAGCCTAGGATCCTGCCAGGTGATGCATGAGAGGTCCCCGGCCCTGGCCGAGACGGGTTTTCGAGGATATTTGAATCAGGCTGCTTATATAGTCAACCGTTTTGGAAAAGGCGTGAGGCGGTTTATGGCCCTGGGCCAGAAATGAAGCGAATGCGGAGGCGAATGTGCAGCCGGTGCCGTGGGTGTTTGGGGTGTTATAGCGCGGCCGGCTTTCCACTATCTCCTTGATTTCTCCACCCTTTCGGCAGAGCAGAATATCGGTGACAGTTGGTTGCTCTGTATGGATATGTCCGCCCTTTAGAACGATGCCGCGCAGCCTGGCAAAGCGCCTCATCAATTCTCTTCCTGCAATCAAGGTCTCCTCAGAAACGTTGCCGCAGAGTTTTTCCAGCTCAAACCGGTTGGGCGTGATGTAGTCAACCATCGGCAGGATGATCTCTGTGAGGGCCGTCGCCGTATCCTCGTCAATTAACTGGAAGCCGGTCGTGGATATCATGACCGGGTCGCAGACAACGGTGTGTTCTTTCAGGTGCGGCGCTACCGTTTCGCAGATTTCACGGCTTGTCAGCATGCCGAGTTTGATTACCGGTACGGCAAGGTCAGAGAGGACGGAGCGGATCTGTTTGTCCACAAACTGCGCGGAAACGGGGAAGGTGCCGGAGACTTCGCAGGTGTTTTGGGCGGTAAGACCTGTAATCACCGCCGCGCCGTAAGCGCCGGTAGTAACAAATGTTTTCAGGTCAGCCTGTATACCTGCTCCGCCCGATGGATCAGAGCCCGCGATGGTAAGTACTGCGGGTATGGCAGCAGCTTCATTCATTGGAATTTTCCGTTTTGCCCGGGTGGGGGCATCAACTATTGAGAGCTACACTCATGTAAACGGAAAAGCCTTGGCATGTCAAGAAAGGATGGCCGCAAAGGAGAGCCTGGGCCTCTGCCGTTGCAGAGGCCCCGAAACGGCTTAGCTGTTCAGAATTTTTTTTGCGGATGCGTCGTTTGCTTCTGTTACCAATGGAATGCCGGTGATATCCGCGGTTTCCCGGTTTCCGGAGAACAGGTCACTCCGCCCGATGGAATCTATGGAAAATTTTCTTGCACCTGCCATGAGCTGCTGGATACCGCAGGAGAGCTTGTCTGAGAGGGTCCAGAAAGCAATTGCGCCGTAAGGGATGTTTTGCATCTCATCCCTGCCCACCTTGGCCTCTACGTCATAATATGAGGCAAAGATCTCTTCCGGCGTGCTGCCAAGGCTGCTGACAGTTTTCGGCAGGCTGTCCCAGTGGCCGCAGACTTTTTCTTTCCGGTCCGGATGAATGGCCCCTTCAATGTTTGAGCCGACAAAGCCCGGAATCATGATGGCCCTGCCCATGCACACCAGTTTGGTATAGGGCGCTCCCAGGGCTATGGCCTTGAAAATATGGTCCTCCAGGGCGAAACCGCCGGCAAAGGAAAGATCCACCACCTCTTCTCCCCTGGCTGCCAGAATACTCGAGTATTCGCGGGCTTTGGCGTGCAGGTGCAGGGAGGGCACTCCCCAGCTCTGCATCATATTCCAGGGACTCATGCCCGTGCCGCCGCCGGAACCGTCTATTGTGAGCAGGTCAAGGCCTGCGTCTGAGGCAAATTTAATGGCCATGGCCAGCTCCTCCATGCCGTAGGAGCCGGTTTTGAGGGAAATGCGCTTGAATCCCAGGCTGCGCAGGTAGTCCACACTCTGCATAAAGGATTCGCGCACGGCGTCCACAGTGCCTATGTCCGTGGCTCCCAGGCGGCTGTGGCGGGCAAAAGAGCTTATGGAGCCCCGTTTGAAAGCTTCCTGAACTGAAGGCTTGGCCGGGTCCGGGTCCACAAGATAGCCCCTGTCCTTTAGGAACTTGGCATACTCCAGGCTTGTGACCTGGATTTCCCCGCCTATATCCTTTGCGCCCTGTCCCCATTTGAGTTCCAGGATGCACTTGTTGCCGTATTTCTCCGCAATGTATTCGGCAACCCCGTTTCTGGTGTCTTCCACGTTCATTTGAATGATAATGGCGCCGTATCCGTCGTTGTAGCGCATGTAGGAGGCGATCCGCCGATCAAGCTCCGGAGCTTTAGTGATTCTGCCGTTTTTCATCTCGGATTCGCGGTCAACGCCCACCACGTTTTCTCCGATAACAACCGGAATACCTACCAGAGAGGCGCCGATGGCAAAAGAATCCCAGTACTTGGCTGCAACAAAGGTCGATCCCAGGGCCCCGGTCATCAAGGGCATCCGCGCCTTGGTCTTGATTTTTTTACCAAATTCGGATTCTAAACTGACATTTGTAAACAGGCAGTCATCCGGATCGCTGGAAAGCCCGGATGGCAACCCATGAGAACCATAGGCGTAGCCCTGGATCCGCAGTGAATTGTAGGAAGCCCCTACGTGGGTGGTGTTGTTGGCCCCGGCCGTGACAATGCCGAAGCCTCTTGGGTACAGCAATTTGCGGCCCACAAGGCTTGACATGAAGGTTTCGCATTTGCCCTGGCAGTCCGCGCGGCAGAGGGTGCAGAGTCCCGATTCCGCAGGGTTGCCCCGGTTGGTGGTGCCGAGCACGTCATTGTTTTTGGAAAATCGCATAATTTTTTCCTCCGGTCTGTTCTTTTTGCCTTATATTTGTTTAATTTTCGAATTTTTATACCAGGACAGCAGAGGCTTTTTTCTCAAGGCAAAAAAAAACGCCTCATATCCTGTCCGGATAGAGACGTCTTCGTCATCAGTGCTACGGTTGCCTCACATCTTTGTAAAGCAACCGATAACCTAAACATCTATTATAAAGTAAAGCTTAATGTCAAGAGCTTTTTTGTTGAAACGCTAACCCTAAGTAATAATTGCAGATAGGCTCTCCCTGCCTATCAATACATGTCCTCAGACAGGAGGACGGCTTCTGCCACCTGCCGCATGGGTTTTCTTGAATCCATGCTCTTTTTCTGTATCCAGCGGTAGGCCTCTTCAGCGGAGATCTGCATTCGCCGCATCAGCACCTCCTTGCTCCTTTCCACCAATTTTCTGGTCTCAAGTTCCTCCTGGATGACTTTGGTTTTGACCATGAGCTCGGAGTTGAAAATGGCCACGGCCGCCTGGTTGGCCACCGCCTTGATCAGGTTGACTTCTGTTTCCGTAAAGTCATGGTATTCCATTGTAAAACAGTTGAGCACCCCGATTACCTTCTCATCCCGGACCTTGAGCGGAACCGATACAAGTGATTTCAGTCCCATTTTCCTGGCCATCTCCTTTTCCTTAAAGCGAGGCTCCTCCAATACGTCTTTTACCAGGAGCGGTCTCTCGCTGGCGGCTACATGCCCCACAACCCCTTCGTTTACAGTTAAAACCCGGTCCTTCACATATTCCGGATCAATTGTCTGCGTGGCTTTCAGCCGCAATTTCCTTGGCTCCTTGTCTTCTTCCATCAGCCACAGGGAACAGATGTCCACACCTGTTACCTGAGCGGTGACCATGACAATGAGCTTTAAGATCTCTTCCAGGTAGAGGTCCGAATTAATGGCCCGGCTGATTTCGGTAAGGGCCTTGATGTATTTGTCGGTATTTTGGCTCTCTTTTGTCTCCATAGTGATTACCTGCTGCAGTATCGGAACTATAAGCTGTTTTCCGGCGGCACCGTAAAAGGCTTGCCGTTACAGGTAAGTTTGTAGGACAGATCCCTGCAGATTTCAAGCCGGATATTTCAGCAGACCCCCGGGTAAAGAGGCAAAACCCGGCATTTTTCCCGATCAGATGTGTTTTCTGACATATGCGTAGGCCCTGCGGCTGGTACAGACCTCGTAGTATTTACGTTCCGTATAGCGCAGAATCCGGAAATCCTCCAGAGAGACCTCTGGTATCCGGGCCTCGCGAATAAGCAGCCGCTGGTAGCGTCCGCCGGTGGTGGGGAATTTGCCGGTATGAAAAACCAACGGTTCCCCTGAAATTTCAGGGATGCGGCAGTTTACCCGTTTGAGGTGGATCTCATCAGAGAGCTTGTCAAATCCCTCCGGACAGAGCTCTACGCCTTTTACATTATACCGGAGCAGGCCCGGCCTGGCTGCAGTTTTTGGGGGGCTGCCGGCGGCAGGCTGATAGAGGTATACTTTAAACGGAAGATTTTTCTTGCGAAGTTTGCGACGCATGGCTTTGCTGCATTCGGAAAGCCGGTCTGCCTGGTTAATAGCCGGAGAAATCATGACCTGATCGTCGTTGTCATAGAAGAAAGTCGGCGCTTTTTCGGCGAAGCCGATACCGATGCCGATATCGAGCATCGGCAGACGGTTCATCCGGTTTCTCTGGTTGTAGCGGCTTACAATGAGCAGCATGTTTATCGCCAGCCCGCATGCCCGGGATACGCAGTACCATTGTCCCGGCGCGTCAGCATGCTCAAAGATTGAGAGGATAATTGCGTCGCCTTCGATAAAGGTTTTCTTGGCGCCGTATAGCGACAGAATGTTGTTTATGGGATCAAAAAAGTTCAGGCTGAAATTTGTCGCAGGATTCTGCTGTTTTTCCTTCATTTCCCTGACGATTGTGGTAGAGCCCCGGATATCGGCTTTGAGCACGGCATGACTTCGGATGGAGCGTGTTTGCGCGCTTTCTTCATGGGACAGCATGAATTCGTAAAGGGTGCGGTTTTCTCGACAAAGGCGGATAGTGCTGGCGTCCGTCCGGATGTTGATGGAATCTGTAGCTTCTTTTATGAGTTGATAGTTAACCAGATCCCGGTGGTAGCGGGCGAAATCCCGCAGAAACCGGACCAGATACCTGCGCTGACGTCGTTTGGGGATGCGTTTGATACCTCGGATGGTTTTGTCCAGAGTCTTAACGGAGATGTTTCGCGAGTAGTAGCGCTTATAGCGGTTGAGTTTGCGTATAATGGTTTTGCGTGTCTTCGGAATGATAAGGTACTGCAGGCACTCTTCAGGCATAAGCGGAGGGCAGTAATTTTGAAAAAGGGACTGCATCATGTACGGGGCGGCAATGCCGTCTATGATGAGTTCTTTGGAGACGAGCCGGAAAAACTGATTAAGCAGTTTTTTCTGTTCTTTTTCCCTGTTTTTGAGTTTGCGGAGCCTGTCCGGGTCTTTTTTGGGCCCTGCTTTTAACTTTTTTCGGGCAGCCCGGGTTTTGTAAAAATCAAAAAGCAGTTCCATGTTTGACACATGCCGAATAATGCTGTCTAGTTCCGGCCGATGAGCCTCTTCCGTCTCTATTGCTGCGGGCTTGAGGCGGGCAATGGGGAAGGGCGCCTTAGGGGCGCCGGTTTTCTGTGCCTCCCGTTCGCCCTGCGCAGGCAGGCCCCCGGCTAGAAAACTGGTCAGCAGATTCAACAGCGCTGTATAGTTTATCGGGTCTTCAATGCGGTGGCCGATCAGCACGTAATTTTCGATCATGAAAGAGCCCGTTATAAGTTCGGTGGACTGCAGGATCGGGTTGGAGAAAATTTCGGCAGGGATGATGCTTTGTTCGCCGAAGTTGGAGGCCCGCAGTTTGTTCAGTTCATGCTGCACGTCCCGGAGATGCTGGAATATATCCGCTCCTGTTTTCTGTATAATCCGGTCTTTGCGGTAGATGACGGTTGCAACCTCTTCGCGAAGGGCAAGCGGGGGATCCCGTGGATCCTCCAGTTCTTTGCTGCGGATAACGGTTTTCAAATGCTGGACGGCTTCCTCGAACTGCCGGGTGATTGCTGCGGTGAGCAGCTTGGCAAGACTGATCTGGGCCAGGACGTCAATCTGGGTTTCCCGGCTGGATTTTGCGCTGTTAATGCCATGTAGCAAAACAGCATGACACTGGCGTTTAAATTCGGATATTTCATTGCGCCAGAGCAGCCGGTGGTCGGTGTGAAAGGGCGGGGAGACCTCGGCGTAATAAAGAATAAGCTGAAATATCAAACGATTGCTTATTCGGTGCAGCTCGGGGCTTATGTAGACATCATGGCGGACGTTGTCAATTCCACGTTTGAGCCGGTCCAGGGAGATAGTAAATGTATAATGCCGCAGAGGAAAATGTTGTATAGGTGCTGCCGGCTTAGAAGTCCGATCCATTATCGCAGTTCCGCCTTTTCCGGGGGTTTGCTGGAAAATCAGCCTTGTTTTCAAGAACAATGCGGAACTAAGTGTAGCCCGTCGCGGCAGAGGATGTCAATTCTACAGACTGAGACCTAAATTGAAAATCCCGAAGGGTTTGAAATTTTTAAGACTAAAAATGGCTTAACTACCTTAAAATAATGCAGAAATAAATAGTTTTAAAAATTTGAAACGCTCAGTTTAGGTGAAAGTCACTACTTGTACGAGTAGTCCGCTGAAGGAAAACCGCCGTCCTGCACCTCCTGAACATAAGTACTTATCCCGGATATTGCGGATTCCCGCAGGTTGGCGTACTGCTTGACGAATTTGGGCAGGCGCCCGCCCCGAAGGCCCAGAAGGTCGTGCATCACAAGAACCTGACCGTCGCAGTCCGGACCCGCGCCGATGCCTATGGTCGGAATTCTCAGTGCCCGGGTGATTTTTGCGGAGATGACTGCCGGGATGCCTTCCAGAACAACAGAGAAGGCGCCGGCTGCCTCCACTTCTTTGGCATCGGCGATCAGGCGTTCTTCATCGCGCTGTACCCTGTAGCCGCCCATTTGATGCACAGACTGGGGCAACAGACCGATATGCGCCAGCACCGGTATGCCTACTTGTGTAAGGGCCCGGATAATATGGCTGATAGAGGTGCCGCCTTCGAGCTTGACGGCGCCAGCTCCGCTCTCCTTTAAAAAGCGGCCGGCATTGGCAACGGCTTCCGCTGTTGTTGTCTGGTAGGACATGAAGGGCATATCGCCCACCACTAGCGCCTTTTCCGTGCCTTTTGCCACGAGGCTGGTATGGTAGAGCATTTCATCCATGGTAACGGCAAGAGTGTTGGGCTCTCCCTGCACCGCCATGCCGAGTGAGTCCCCTACCAGGATCAAATGGATGCCCGCTTCGTCTGCAATTTGTGCAAATGGATGGTCATAGGCGGTAAGTGCTGCGATTTTTTCCTTTTTCTGTTTCATTTCGCAGATCGTGGTGACGGTAATTGCAGAAGCCATAGTGCCTCCTTTTTTTCTCGCATCTGCCTCAAACCGGCTTCGGCGGTCCGGTATCAGGGAATATATGTTGACTCGGATTGAAACTTTAAATATAAATGCAGGATTGCCCTTTCGCAAAGCGTGTGCAGCCTGCAGGCCCGCTGCCGGGTTGACCTGCAAGATATTTATCTGTTTGCAGGCTACTCCATCGCAGCCTGCTTTTCAATTGGAAAAAACCGTATACTGATAATTGAAGCAGTTATGATTCAACTGATTCGCGGCTTTAAAGATATTCTGCCGGAAGAAATCGAGCTTTGGAAGCATATTGAGCAGACGGCCATCGAGACTTTTGAAGCCTTCGGCTTTCGACAGATCCGGGTGCCGGTTGTGGAAAAGACCGAGCTTTTCCAGCGGAGCATCGGCGAGTACACCGATATCGTGGAAAAGGAAATGTATACATTTTCCACCGGCAAAGGGGAGATGCTGACCCTCCGGCCCGAGGCTACGGCCTCGGTGGTGCGCGCCTATATTCAGCAGCGGCTCTATGCAAAGGATCCGGTGCAGAAGCTCTATACCCTGGGGCCGATGTTTCGCAAAGAGCGTCCGCAAAAGGGGCGATACCGGCAGTTTTATCAGATTAATGCCGAGGCCTTCGGCATAGCCTCGCCTTATATAGATGCCCAGTTGATTTATATGGTGAGCGTCTTTTTTGAGCGACTCCAAATCTCCGGGCTCGAAGTGCATTTGAACTCTCTTGGCTGTCCACGGTGCCGACCGGCATTTACGGGGGCACTGGCAGAGATGCTGGAGAAAAGAAGTGGGGAGCTCTGCAGCGACTGCGTCAGGCGTGCCGGCAGCAATCCCTTGCGGGTGCTGGATTGCAAGGTGCCGGGATGCCAGGCGGTAGTGGCGGACGCGCCGGTCATGACCGACTACCTCTGCGGCGACTGCGCCCTGCACTTTGAAAAGGTAAAGGCATCTCTTGCAGCCATGGGCATTGCCTATGTGATATCTCCCCGGCTGGTGCGGGGCCTGGACTACTACAGCCGGACCGCCTTTGAAATACGGACGGCGGAACTGGGGGCCCAAAATGCGGTTGCCGGCGGCGGCCGCTACGACGACCTGGTGCGCGGCCTGGGCGGCCCGGAGCAGCCGGCCATAGGTTTTGCTATAGGCCTGGACCGGCTGGTGGATCTGATGATGAGCAAAATCAGCACGGGGCATCTGCCGCCGGAGGTTTTTGTAGCAGCAGTCGGGGAAAACGTTCAGCAGAAGGCCTTTGAATGGTCCTGCGAGTTGAGCCGGTCCGGTATTCGAACAGAGGCGGATTTCTCCGGCAGGAGTCTTAAAGCCCTGATGAAGCGGGCTGATCGTTTGAGTGCCTATTTTGTTCTGATTGCCGGGGATCAGGAATTGGAGCGGGGCGCTGTGCTCCTGCGCAACATGGAAGACCGGAAGCAGAGGGAAATTGCGGTCGACAACCTGGTTGAAGGGGTAAGGGCGCAGCTCAGGCGGAAAACCGAAGGAGATAATAATTAAAATTAAAGGAGAAGTCGCGTGACAGATAAACTGGGCGATTTGCGGCGGACCCATACCTGTAGTGAACTGGGCCTTGAATATATCGGAAGCGAAGTCGTTCTGGCGGGCTGGGTCCAGCGGAGAAGGGACCATGGCGGAGTTATATTTATTGATCTGCGTGACAGGGAAGGCATTACGCAGGTGGTCTTTAACCCTGAGCGCGAGCCCGGGGTTCATGCAAAGGGGCATGATATCCGCAATGAATATGTGCTGGGGATTCGGGGAACTGTTGAGCCAAGACCCGAAGGCATGAGCAATCCGGATTTGGCAACCGGCCGGATTGAGGTGATCGTCCATGAACTAAAAATCCTGAATAAGGCGAAAACCCCGCCCTTTATGATTGAAAACGAAGTGGATGCCTCGGAAAGCGTCCGCCTCCAGAGCCGGCACATTGATCTGCGCAGGCCGAATCTGCAGCGAAACATCATGGCCCGCCACAAGGCAGCCGCATCAGCCAGGAATTTTTTAAACGAAAAGGGCTTTCTGGATATCGAGACGCCTGTGCTTACCCGGAGCACCCCGGAGGGCGCCCGCGATTTTCTGGTGCCCAGCCGGCTGCATCAGGGAAGCTTTTATGCCCTTCCTCAGTCGCCGCAGCTGTTTAAGCAGCTTCTGATGATTTCCGGTTTTGACCGTTACTATCAGATTGTCCGCTGTTTTCGCGATGAGGATCTGCGGGCTGACCGGCAGCCGGAGTTTACCCAGATTGATATGGAGATGTCCTTTGTGGGGGAAGACGATGTTATGGAAGTTTCCGAAAATATGGTGGCCGCTGTTCTGGAGGCGGTTGTCGGAGATCGACCGGAGCTTCCCTTCCGCCGTATGACCTATCATGAAGCGCTGGACCGCTACGGTCTGGATAAGCCTGACCTGCGATTCGGACTGGAGCTTAAGGATATCTCGGATATTGCTGAGGCTTCGGGGTTTAAATTGTTTGCTGATGCGGTAAGCAAAGGCGGCATGGTCAAGGCGTTAAACGCCAAGGGCTGTGGGGGCTTTACCCGCAAGGTAATTGATGATTTCACAAATTTTGTGGCAGTCTATCGCGCTAAGGGCCTGGCCTATATTAAGGTAAAACAGGACGAGTGGCAGTCGCCCATTACCAAGTTCTTTACAGATGAAGAGCGGCGGCGGATGGCTGAGCGCCTGGAGATGGAGCCCGGAGACCTGGTTTTTTTCGTTGCTGATACCGCCAGGGTTGTCAATGAATCCCTTGGCCACCTGCGCAACCATCTTGCGGAAAAACTGGGCCTTATTGACGAGCAGTCCTGGGAGTTTGTCTGGATTACCCATTTCCCCATGCTAGAATACGATGAAACCGAGAAACGCTACCAGGCCATGCACCACCCCTTTACCGCTCCGGTTGAAGAGGACTACGAAAAACTGGAGACGGAACCTGCTGCGGTTCGTTCCCGGGCGTATGACCTGGTTTTAAACGGAACGGAAATCGGGGGCGGCAGTATCCGTATTCATCAGAAGGATCTGCAGATCCGGGTTCTGGAGGCTCTGGGCATGGACGGGGCCGAATACAGGGAGAAGTTCGGCTTTTTGCTATCCGCGCTGGACTCCGGCGCGCCGCCGCATGGCGGCATTGCCTTTGGTTTTGACCGGCTGGTGACCCTTCTGTGCGGGGGGAGTTCCATCCGCGAGGTAATCGCGTTTCCCAAAACGCAGAAAGGCTCTTGCTTATTAACCAGTGCTCCGTCTGATGCCAGCAGGGAGCAGCTTGAAGAGCTTGGGCTGAAAATCAGTCTTGAGTAGAAGCCCAAATTTTTCTTGACAAAAAGGCGTTAAAGCCGTTAGAAATTATTTTTGAACCTCAGGTTATTCCCCAGTAGCTCAGCAGGCAGAGCAAGTGGCTGTTAACCACTGCGTCCGTGGTTCGAATCCGCGCTGGGGAGCCAAAATACAATGCGGCACAGTCCGGTACGATACGAAAAGCCCCGGGAACAAAGCGTTTCCGGGGCTTTTTTTGTGCGCCAGCAACGGCTGAAGGCTGGGATCTGTCTGATCCGATATAGCCCGGCCGGGTATAATCCGGGACTCCTTTTTTAATCTTTTTTATACCTGAACTGAGCGTTTTAAATTTTTAAACCTATTTATTTCTGAATCATTTTAAGGTATTTTTAACTTTTTAAAAAGTTCAGGCCCTCCGGGATTTTCAATTTACAGGATTATTGCTGAAATTTATTGTAAGCCAATCCTGATGCTCTCGTAATTTGAGAATAATATTTAACAATCTGAGAACAGAGTAAATGGTTTCCTATTCCCCTGTCAGCACCGGTTGGGACAGCCTGGACACGATTATTGATTACCTGCGAAGAGGCGATAACGTTGTCTGGCAGGTAGATGCAATAGATGACTATCAACGTTTGGTCACCCCCTTTGTAAACAGCGCCCTGGCCAGAGGCGAACGCCTGGTTTATGTGCGGTTTGCGCGCCATGCCCCCCTTGTTGAAAAGCAAGAAAACGTCTCGATATACCATTTGCCTCTTGAGAGCGGATTTGAATCATTTTCCGCGGAAGTCCACAGCATCATCACAGGCGAGGGGCCTGATGTCTGTTATGTTTTCGATTCATTGTCCGAGCTGCTCCATGTCTGGGCCACCGATTTGATGATCGGCGATTTCTTTTTCATTACCTGCCCCTATCTTTTTGAATTAAATACAATCGCCTATTTCGCCATCCGCCGCCACCGGCATTGCTTTAAGGCGATTGCCCGCATCAGGGAAATCACCCAGGTGCTCATCGACGTCTATAAGTATCAGGGGCGGATGTGCATCCATCCCATCAAGGTCAAACACCGGTATTCCCCCACTATGTTCTTTCCCCATATCATGGAAGAGAAAAACCTGGTGCCGGTCATCGACAGCGTGGATGCAACGCGGATGTTTTCAGATCTTTCCCGCAATGATGCGGACTCCTCCCGGCGGCATCTGGATTACTGGGACCGCCTTTTCATCGAGGCCAAGGAACTGCTGGAGTCCGGCGGGCGGTCGGAGGATGAAGAGAACATGGTAGAGCAGTTAAGCCGTCTGATGCTCTCCCGCAACAAACGGATGCTTTCACTGATCAAGCGTTTTTTTTCGCTTGAAGATCTTCTCAGGATCAAGGAGCGTCTGATCGGCACGGGCTTTATAGGCGGCAAATCGATGGGGATGCTGCTTTCCCGGAAAATTTTGATGCGGGATAAGTCCTTTAACTGGCAGGAAGTGCTTGAGCCCCATGATTCTTTTTATATCGGCTCCGATGTTTTTTATTCCTATATTGTGCAAAACGGCTGGTGGAAGTTATTTATGGCGCACAAAACCGGCGGTGGCTATTTCGCAAAAGCCGCGGAACTCAAAAACAAGATGCTTGGCGGTATTTTTGCGGAGGAAATAAGGGAAAAATTTCAGCTTATGCTGGAATATTTCGGGCAGTCGCCGATTATCGTGCGCTCCAGCAGTCTGCTGGAAGACGACTACGGCAGTGCATTTGCCGGCAAGTATGAAAGTTATTTCTGCGTAAACCAGGGTTCCCCGGAGAGGCGATACGAGGATTTTATAGATGCGGTGCGCCGGATTTACGCCAGCACCATGAGCCGTGACGCCCTGGCTTACAGGCTCCAGCGGGGCCTTGAAAAAAACGATGAACAAATGGCGCTCCTGGTGCAGCGGGTCTCCGGAGCTTATCACAAACACTGCTTTTTCCCCGAGCTCGCCGGTGTCGGCCTCTCCCATAATCCTTTTACCTGGCAGAAGGGGATGGACCCGAAGGCGGGGATGGTACGTCTCGTGCTGGGCCTGGGCACCCGGGCGGTCAACCGGGTGGAAGACGATTATCCGCGCATCGTTGCCATGGACAACCCGCTGGTAAAGCCCCTGGCAGGCATCATGGATATCCGGAAATTTTCACAACACTTTGTGGATCTGCTGAATCTGGAGAAGAACCGGACGGAGACCCTGCCTCTCAGAGATCTGGTCGAAAACGAATTAATTGATCATATCGATCTGCTGAGCGTTCGTGATACCGATGCAGCTGAACAGATGCGGCAGATGGGACGCCCGGGGCGGGATTACCGGATATTAACATTTGACCCCTTTCTTAAGACGATGCCCTTTAGCAGTTTAATGAGGAATATGCTTAAAAGGCTTGAAGCGGCATATCACAATCCTGTGGATATTGAATTCACTGCAAACTTTAACAAAGCCGGGGAGCTTCGCATCAATGTTCTGCAGTGCCGGCCGTTTCAAGCCATCCGGGATTCCGGGCAAAACGTGATGCCCGCCAGCGTCTCGGAGGAGCAGACGATTATCCGGATAGAAGGCAACTTTATGGGGGGCAACATCGAGCAGCCGATTGCAAAGATTATATGGGTTGATCCGGAGGCTTACGCTGCGCTCTCCCCCCCGGAGAAGTTCACCGTGGCCAGATTGGTCGGAAAGTTGAACAAGACTTTGGAAAAAAGAAACCAGAGTCCCACCCTGCTGACGGGTCCCGGCAGGTGGGGAACCCAAAGCCCGGAGATGGGGGTTCCCGTTAAATTCGCGGAAATCAACAATATTGCCGTGATAGCAGAAATCAGCCACCAGATGGGCAATATGATACCGGATTTATCTTTTGGCACCCATTTCTTCCACGACCTTATCGAAACCGGCATTTTTTATATGGCGGTTTATCCGGAAAGTCCCGGTGTGGTGTTTAAAACGGACTGGTTTCAATCGCTTCCAAATCAGCTCGAAAACATTCTTCCTGCCGCCGCTCACCTGAGCCATGTTGTTAAAATTGCGGATACGGGCGGATACGGACTCATGCTTGCCTCGGATATCGCAGCCCGGCATGTGGTCTGCTACAGGGCTGCGATATAAGGCCACTGAGTTTAATGCTTTAACCATGAACCATGAATTTTTGAAGTGCTTTAGACAACGCCGTAGGCCAGCATGGCATTGGCCACCTTGGTGAAACCGGCGATATTGGCGCCCATGACATAATCGCCTTTTCTGCCGTAAGCCTCGGCCGCATCCAGGCAGGACTGGTGAATGTTTTTCATGATCAGCAGCAGCCGGCTGTCAACCTCTTCACGGGTCCAGGATAATTTCTGGCTGTTCTGGCTCATTTCCAGGCCGGAGGTGGCCACCCCCCCGGCATTGGCTGCTTTGCCGGGTCCATACAGCAGGTTGTTGTCCTGGAAAATTTTCACAGCTTCCGGTGAAGTGGGCATGTTGGCCCCTTCGGCAAGGCAGAAGCATCCGTTTTTTACAAGCGCTTCGGCATTTTCAGCATTGATCTCATTCTGAGTGGCGCAGGGCAGCGCGATATCCACTTTTATCCCTTGCTCCCGGATTACGTCCCAAACGTTTTTCCCCTCAAAACAGCCTGCCTTGTATTTATCGGCATATGAATTGACTCTTCCGCGATGGATGTTTTTGAGTTCCATGAGGTAGCAGCACTTGTCGTTGTCAATTCCCTTCTCATCGATAACCGTTGCGCAGGAGTCGCAAACGGAAATTGGGCGGCCGCCCATCTGGATAACTTTTTCAATGGCAAACTGCGCCACATTGCCGGCGCCGCTGACAGCCACGGTTTTATCCTTAAAATCCAGTCCCCGCGTTGCCAGCATCTCGCCCGCAAAATAGACGGTGCCGTATCCGGTAGCCTCGGGCCGGACAAGGCTTCCTCCATAGTCCAGGCCCTTTCCGGTTAAAACGCCCGTGTGTTCATTTTTGATTTTTTTGTAATAGCCGAACAGGTAGCCGACCTCGCGTGCCCCAACCCCGATATCGCCTGCCGGCACATCGGTTTCCGGCCCTATATGGCGATACAGTTCCCGCATGAAGGCCTGACAGAAGCGCATCACTTCACCATCGGACTTGCCTTTGGGATCAAAATCCGATCCTCCTTTTCCCCCGCCCATGGGCAGGGTTGTCAGGGAGTTCTTAAAAACCTGCTCAAATCCTAAGAATTTAATTATGCTTAAATTAACAGAAGGGTGGAACCGGATGCCGCCTTTAAAAGGCCCGATTGCGTTGTTGAACTGCACTCTGAATCCCCGGTTGACCTGCACTTGTCCCTTATCATCCACCCACGGCACTCTAAAAATCACCGCCGTTTTCAACAGCAATTCTTCCTCCAAGCTGGTAAACACTGTCCTTTGACCAGGTTG
>JAWOFF010000037.1:0-4559 GCA_046482325.1 Desulfosalsimonadaceae bacterium | reverse complement strand
GCGATCTCGCCGTCGTAACTGCTGACGAGCGTCTGGACGAGATAGAGCCCGATGCCGGTGCCGGCGCTTTCGAGGCCCTTTTCGCCTTTGCCGAAGATTTCGTCCTTCTGCTGGTCGGGCACGCCAGGGCCGTTGTCGGCGACCTCGACATAGGGACTTAGGGACTTAGGGACTTAGGGACTTAGGGACTTAGGCACTGAGGGGCTGAGGGGCTGAGGGACTAAGTTATTGATATCGGGGGAAGACAATGCTCCTGAAAGGAACAAATGCCGATGCCGCGCATTGCTGCTGAAAAAATATGTCTGATCAGGACTTCGGCAATAGGAGACACCGTGCACGCCCTTGCGCTTGTAAACGCACTGCGCCAGGGCTACCCGGACGCTCACCTGACATGGGTGCTGCAGCACCTGCCCTACGAAATGGTAAAACATCAGCCCGGTATCGACCAGTTCATCACATTCGACAGAAAAGGCGGGCTCAAAAACTGGCGCTCACTTGCCGGCCGCCTCAGAAAAAAAAATTTTGACCTTCTCCTGGCCCCCCAGGCAAGCGCCAAGGTAAGCCTTATCACCTTTCTTGCCCGGGCAAAAGTCAAGGTGGGCTTTGACTGGCAGCGCTCCCGCGAGCTTTTGTGGCTTGCATGCAACAGGCATATCCCGGCAAGCCCCATGCGGCACGTTCAGGACCAGTTTTTCGAATTCGCGGATTACCTGGGAATCAAAGACTACTCCGCTTTCTGGGGCTTTCGCTTCACGGAGGCAGAAAGATGCTGGCAGCGCTCCTTTTTTGCGGCCGCCGGCCGGCCGGCCGCCGGCTTTGTCATCGCATCGGCCCATCCTGAAAAGGACTGGCCGCCGGCTTTTTACGCCAGGGCCATGGATGCCGCGGACAAAGATCTTGCACTGCAGCCCGTGATAATAGGCGGCCCAAGCCTGAAGGAGCGGCGGATTGCAGATCAGATCCTCTCCATGTGCCGCTGCCGGCCTATAACGGCACTGGAAAAACCCATCCGGAACACCATGCTCCAGCTTGACGGATGCCGCCTCGTTGTCGCTCCCGACACAGGGCCCCTGCACATTGCTGTCGCCCTGGGCGTTCCCACCATCGGCCTGTACGGACACTCCAACCCCAGACGCTGCGGCCCATACAGATTCCGCGATCTGTTGATCGACCGCTACAATGAGGATGAGCTACCGCATGCCCCCATCACGCGCAGGACAAAGCCCGGCCGCATGAAGCGGATTCCACCGGAAGAAGTCGTGGAAAAGATGGCCGCCGCCCTGTCCGCCTATCCACAAAAAAGCGGCACCGACGGGAACTTCCCATGACAATCCGCCAGAGCCTTAAAGGATATCAGTTTGGCTCGGCCGGGGGGCTTACCCTGGCCCAGATGGAGGCGCTGGTCAGCCATTTCCGGTCAGAGGCCGGAAAAAATACAGAAGGGCTTGACGGCCGCGCGCAGATGCAAACAAAAGAACTGCCCGGCATCGGCCGGGTGGTGATAAAGCCTTATTACCGGGGGGGACTTCTGCGCCGCATCAACCGGCGCACCTATTTCGGCTTCGGCAGTCCGCGGGGGGAAGCGGAGTTTTTCCGCCTGGAGTTTGTGCGCCGCCTGGGGGTGAACGCCCCGGAGACCGTCGCTTTCGCATCCAGGGGACAGCTCCTGTACCAAGCATGGCTTGTCACAAGGGAGCTGCCGGATGTCTGCAGCCTTTCCTCAAAAAGCCTTGCAGCACCCCGCGAGGCAGCCGCACTTATTCCCCGGCTGGCAGAGCAGATAAGCTGTCTTATCCGAAACGGCATCCATCACGTAGACCTGCATCCCGGCAATGTGCTGATAGATGCCGAAAACCGGGTTTATATAATTGACTTTGACAAGGCGAAAACAAGAAGGGAGCCGCAAGCCCGCCTTTGCCGGCGCTACTGCCGCAGATGGGGCCGCGCCGTTGCAAAGCACGGCCTGCCGCGGGAGCTGGACACCTGCCTGCAGAAGGAATTGGCGGGAATGAGGCTTATTACCTCCGTTTGGAAGCCTTGATCGGATTGATCTTCTGCTTTTTTTCCACCGTTTCCGTAGAAACATGCGTTGCCAGATTGCAGTTGCCGTTTTTCCATTTTACGGCAGGATCCGGCGCTACCGAACAGAACCAGCCGCCCTCGTAGTCCACAACTCTGTTGCAGCCGCTGCAGGCCTCCACGATTTCGCGGCAGGAGCCGCCGTTAAAAACGCATCCGTTGGCTGTCATAAACGGACATTCCTCACCTTTTCGAACTGTTGTGCACTTCATTGTTGCTATCCCCCTTCCAGAGCTAATAATAAACGACGGCGCCGGAAAGAAGAATCTCTCCGACGCCGTCGGAAATCGATCTACAGACAAGTACCTCCGTCTGCTATAAAAATAAAAAAGCATTTTTAATCAAAAGACAAAAGCCTGTCAATCATTTTTTGCACTCGCCCGCAAAATTTTTTCTCCCGGGGACACTGCGTGCAGAAACAAATCAGGACTTGTAACAAAAGCCAAAGGCGTGTAAAAAGGATATTCTACAACCTAAATTGAGCGATTTTCAAGTTTGCCGCAGATACAAGGAAGATGACTGTCGAGCTATAGGCAGCTATGCGAGACATCATCTGACGCGGTAGATGCGGTAAAATTGAAAATCCCGGAGGGTTTGAAATTTTTAAAACTAAAAATGGCTTAAACACCTTAAAATAATTCAGAAATAAATAGATTTAAAAATTTGAAACGCTCAGTTTAGGTACAAATTTTTACCATTCCGGGAAAACATATATGACACTTGAGCAGGCCAAAGAGGTCCTTAAAATAGAGGCGGACGGCATCTTAAACCTTGCCGGCCGGATAGACGACAACTTCACGCGCCTTGTGGACATGATCTATCACTGCCGGGGCCGGGTCCTTATAGCGGGCATCGGAAAATCCGGCATTATCGCCAGAAAAATCGTGGCCACCTTAAACAGCACCGGCACACGCGCCATTTTTCTTCATCCGGTGGAGGCCATGCACGGAGACCTCGGCATGGTCTCAGGCGGCGACGTCTTTATTGCCCTCTCCAACAGCGGAGAAACCGATGAATTAAACATCCTGCTGCCAAGCATCCGCAGTGCGGGCTGCCCGGTGGTGGCGATGACCGGCCATCTGCATTCCACCCTGGCCCGGCAGAGCGATTTGGTAATCGATGTGGGCGTTGAAGCAGAAGCCTGCCCGCTCAATATGGCTCCGACCGCCAGTACAACGGCGCAGCTTGCCATGGGAGATGCTCTTGCCGTGGTGCTTATCAACAGGCGAAAATTCACGGCCAACGATTTTCAGAAGTTCCATCCCGGCGGCACCCTGGGAAAACGCCTGACCCTTCGGGCCGCTGATATCATGCTGACGGGCGATTCGATTCCCCGGGTACCGGAAGGAACAGATCTCCGCACAGCGCTCTCAGTGCTGGACGAAAAGCGCCTTGGCGTTGTTCTCGTTACTGACGAGTCCTTCCGACTCACCGGGATCATAACAGACGGCGATGTGCGGCGGATGGTTGTCAGGGGCGCTGCCATCGCAGGCTGCAACGCGGAGGAGCTGATGGTGCGCGAGCCAAAAGCCGCACTGGAGAGCACCCAGCTCTATGACGCCCTGAACGTAATGGAAGTCAATCAGATAACCGTTCTGCCCGTGCTGGAAAAAGACGGGCGCGTGGCCGGAATCCTGCATCTGCATGACATCCTCGGAAAAGGCGCTGTCAAATTCAACGGGGCCTGAAAAACCGCCGGCACAGCCGGCATCTGTGGCCCAAAAAGGAGTCTTCGCTATTCAGGGGGAAAATTGGTATGTCAAAATTCAGCGATGTAAACACAGAAATTGAAACCCTTGGCGCCGCCAAGGTCACCTCGCCGATCTGCAGCGAAACAGACGGTACCAGCAAACGGATTTTCCGCTCGAAGGAGAACCAGATCCTGGTCGACGTAAACCCCGCGGACATTAACAATATGATCCAGGCGGGCAAGGTGCCGCCGTCATTCGAGCTCGCAGGACCCAGGGAAAAAATCTACTTCGATCCCAGCAAGCTCAAATGCGCCCTGGTGACCTGCGGGGGGCTTTGCCCGGGTCTTAACAACGTGATACGCGCTGTTGTCCTGGAGCTCTACTACCGCTACCAGGTGCGCCATATCTACGGCATCCGCTACGGGCTGCAGGGGTTTATCCCGGAATACGCGCATGAAATCTTTGAGCTCTCCCCCAGAGAGGTTGTCAACATCCACGAAATGGGAGGCTCCATGCTGGGATCATCCCGGGGGCCGCAGGACATAGAAGCCGTGGTGGACTGCCTGGAGCGGTTAAATATCGGCATCCTGTTCCTGATCGGCGGCGACGGCACGCTGATGGCGGCCAGCCGGATCGTTGAGGAAATCGAGCGGCGCGGCCTTAAAATCAGCGTAATCGGCATCCCCAAAACCATTGACAACGACATTCACATGGTTTCCAAGTCCTTTGGCTTTGACACGGCGGTGGATATTGCAACCGAAGCCATTAAAGGCGCGCACAAGGAAGCGG
>JAWOFF010000011.1:0-13288 GCA_046482325.1 Desulfosalsimonadaceae bacterium | reverse complement strand
CTGTCTGCGCTGAACTGCAAATAGCTCGCATCAAAGGTGTAACTGCCGAAGAGAGCTTCCGGCTGGCCCACAAGCTTTTCATATCCTTCAAGTGAAATGGTTTCCCCCCCGACGCTGACTCCCTCATCCGAAAAGAACTCCAGGTCAATTTCCGCCTGGACATCGGCCGTATTGACAAAGGCGATGCCGGTCCATCCCTGGTTGTCCAGTTTGGGGAAAATCCCTTGAGCGCGGCTGATGTTGACCGTGGAATAACCGGCCAGCTCTCTGCCGTTTATTGTACCGAAAAGCTCGAAGCCATTCAACGGCCGGCTGGACTCTATCTTAAACCATGCCGTGCCTGCCGGGAGTTCAAGATCTTCGGGATTCCCGAGATAATTTTCCTTGGCGGATACGGCAGTAACGTGGGTATCCAGCGGCTTGCCTTTTTCCGTGTAAGGGGTGATCGTGAGTTCGGCTTCGCGTGGGTTCGGGTTATAGGCGGCGATGCCGGTCCACCATGTCTGATTGCTGGCCACGTGCGGAAAATAAAGCGTATCGACCGCGTTATCCGTCAATAAAACCCCGCTCAATGAAGTTTCTCCGCCAAAAAGCTCCAGGCCTATCACGCCTGAGGTGCCGTTTATAAAGGCGGATTTGATGTCCGGCCGGGCTGCTCCGCCCAAGAGATCTTTTATCCGAAAACTCCTGTGTTCGCCGGCATCAATTTCGATATTTTTGTAGTCCCCAGTGTTAAAGCGGATTTTTAGCGTTTTCGTAGAATCGGTGGTGTTTACAAGCGCCAGCCCTGTCCACCAGTTCTCGTCTGATGCGATATGGGGGATGGCAATATCGCCCGTGTTGACCGCCTGAACTGCCGGAACAGCCGCACTGTAGCGGCCCTGCTGATAAAACCGTGTGTAGCCCCGCAGGCATCCCCATATTGCAGGCGACTTGCTGGTCCACAGGAGATAGCTGATCTCTTCCGCCTCGGCAAATGCCTCGCCGACCCGCAGGCTCAAGCGATAATGACCGTCCGGCGAATCGGCGGCGGAGAGCTGATACTTTTTTACCGCCAGGAGTTCGCCCTGATCGCTGTAGGCGGCAAGATTTCCCTTAATGTTTTCGCCGCTGGGGTTGATAAGTGAAATTTCCGTCTCCCACCGGCTGTTGCTGGCGATGTGGGGAAAATAGTATCTGTCCGAGGCATTGTTCCGGTTCGCCGGTGCGGATATGGATTCTTTCAAGGCCCAGGCGCCGGTTTCGCATCTGCCGAAGTTGTTGTCGCCGGCAGCGACAACGAAGCCGTTGGATTTGAGCCCCACCGTATGGCGATCGCCCGCTGCAATCCGCCGGAAATCGGTGTCAGAGAATTTGCTGCATTGGCAGTGGCCGTTGCGGCCGATGGCAACCACGGAGCCGTCTGATTTGCGCCCCACTGTATGATCCGTTCCGGCGGCGATCTCCTCGATACCCCTCCAGTCCGACACATTGCATTGGCCGAACTCGTTATTACCTGCAGCCACTACGGAGCCGTCGGATTTGAGGCCCACTGTATGTCCCCCTCCGGCGGCAACCTGCCGGATGCCGGTCCAGGCGGATACCTCGCACTGGCCGAAGCTGTTGTCGCCTGCAGCCACTACGGAGCCGTCTGATCGGACCCCGACAGTATGGTGATTTCCGGCAGCAACATGCTGGATGTCGCTCCAGCCGGAGACGTCGCATTGGCCGAACGTGTTATCGCCCGTGGCGAGGACGGTTCCATCATATTTCAGTGCAATTGTAAAAGCCCATCCAGCCGAAGCCTGCTGGATATCCCCCCAGCCTCAACAGTTCACGTCGCATTGGTCTTGGCTTTTATCGCCCGTGGCGATCAGGGTGCCGTCGGACTGGAGCCCCACGGTATGATGGTCCCCGGCGGTGATCTGGCGGATATCACTCCAAAAGGATACATCGCACTGATTGAAGTTGTTGCTGCCGGCTGCGATAACCGATCCGTCTGACTGAAGCCCGACGGTATGATAGCGGCCGGCGGCAACCATCGTGTTTGCTGCGGCTGCCAAGGCCGGAGCCGCCAGGCCCAGGCATAGCAATAAAAAAAATACTCCGAGTTTGCGAACCATATGGCATAACTCCTGCTTTTGCGGTTTTTTTCAGCTGCGGATCAAACACGTCAGACGGCAGCGGTCTGAAGCGAAAAGCTGAAAGGGCAGGGTGCGGATGCGGTATAGATTGCAAGAATTTGCACCTTTTAAGCACTTATTTTCTATATTTTGCAGGAGATGTTGTCAATATGAAAAATCCCGATTGCCGGAATTTTTGCCCGGAATTTTTGGCTGCATGTCCTGTCTTCCATGGTTCTTCCAGGCTGATCCGGTTTCGCCTTCCGCGGCTCACGATGGCTTCTAAAGGGCATAACCGGAGGGCACGAGGACGGAAAAAATGGTCATTCACAGAGCGAAGGGGACTTAGCTTTTCCCAATGGGGCTTGTTCCCCGGCCAGGGGTCGGGTATCATGGACAAACGGAATGGTTGGTGATACGTCCCGGAAGATACGAATTGCTTGAAAAGGAGGACGCGTGCATTACAGAGATACAGATGCCGGTGATACAGAGGGAGATCACTGCAGCCCGCCTGCAATAGGCTCCTACACGTACAGGGAATATGTTGAACTGGCGAACCGGTTTCACGGGTATCCGGCGCCGGGAATCATCGTGGGGGGATTCATGGTGGCGGCAGCCAAAGACCGCCTGCCCCCGGACATTCTTTTTGATGCCATCTCTGAGACCTCCTGGTGTCTCCCGGATGCCGTACAGATCCTTACACCCTGCACCGCAGGCAACGGCTGGTTAAAAATCCTGGATCTGGGAATATTCGCGGTGAGCCTTTACGACAAAAGCAACGGCAGGGGCGTTCGGGTGTCTCTGGATGCAGAAAAAATCTCCGGCTACAGCGAAATCGCCGCCTGGTTTTTAAAGCTCAGAGAGAAGAAGGATCAGGACTCCGAGCTACTTGCCGGGCAGATCCGGGAGGCCGGCCCTTCAATCTGCTCTTTTGAAAGCGTCTGTATTCAGGAAGCGTTTCTGCAGAAAAGAAGCAAGGGAAATGTGGGCGCATGTCCTGTCTGCGGTGCCGTATACCCGTTAAAACACGGCAGCAAATGCCGGCTCTGCCAGGGGCGGCAGACGCCATATAGCAGCCGGGAGGCGCTCTTTTGAACTGGTGTCCGTTTAACTGGTGCTCATTTTTGATTGGGGCCGGGTCATGCTGCTTTTGATAGCCCCGGGAATTATTCTCTGTTTATGGTGCCGAAGGCCGGATTTGAACCGGCACGGGCGTCGCCCACTACCCCCTCAAGATAGCGTGTCTACCAATTCCACCACTTCGGCACTTGCTGGCTTGATGGCCCGGAAATCCTAAGACATCAATTGTTTGCTGGCTGTTCCGGCGTCTTTTTTGACTGCCGGCTGCTCTTTTCCCCGGCCCCGGATGCTGCCGGCGGGGCCTTTTCTTCTGTATTTGCGCCTTCTTCGGGCAGTGTCTGTTCGGCCGCCGGCTTTACGTTTGTTACCACCGATTCGTTGCCGCTTTTGGAAATATAGGCAAGGCTGAGGGAGGTGAGCATAAAAATAATGGCCGCAGCCGTTGTCGCCTTGCCTAAAAAAGAGCCGCCCCCTGTGTTGCCGAAAAGGGTCTGGTTGCCGGCGCCGCCGAAAACGGCGCCCATATCAGCTCCTTTGCCGGTCTGCAGCAAAACAATGCCGATCAGGGCGAAGCAAACGATCAGGTGGATAATAATTATCAGTATAGGCATGTGTATGTACGATATCTTTTTACGATTAATAATGAATCAGGCGGCTGAACGTATCCGCATCCAGGCTCGCGCCGCCTGCAAGGGCTCCGTCGATGTCTTCCCGCGCCATAAGTTCGGCGATATTTTTCGGTTTTACGCTGCCGCCGTAGAGAATCCGCACCGCCTCGGCCATTTCACGGCCGCATTGTTGTGCGAGAAGCTGCCGGATATGGGCATGGGCTTCTTCCGCCTGGTCTGCTGTTGCGGTTCTGCCTGTTCCAATGGCCCATACCGGTTCATATGCAATAATCGGCGGACTTGCGATATCCAAATTTAAACCTTCTAACCCTTTTTCTATCTGCTTGTCAAGTGTGGAAAATGTTTTTCCTTCGTCGCGCTCGGATTCCGTTTCCCCAACGCACAGCACAGGGGTCAGCTTTGCCCCGAGGGCAGCCCTGGTCTTTTTGTTTACGGCTTCATCGGTTTCCCCGAAAATATGCCTGCGCTCGGAATGGCCGATAATCACGTAGCTGCATCCCGCAGAGACGATCATATCCGCTGAAACCTCGCCTGTATACGCCCCCTGCTGTTCCCAGTACAGATTCTGTGCCCCCAGGCCTATCTGCGAGCCGGCAAGGGCTTCGGCAACAGGGGCTAAGGCGGGGAAGGGCGGGGCAATCATAATGTCCGCGCCCTCTACATCCGTCGTTATCCCCGCAAGTGCCCGGGCCGTGTTCACAGCTTCCGGGCAGGTTTTATGCATTTTCCAGTTTCCGGCAATCAACGGTCTTCGCGATTCCATAGCACTTTGCCTCCATTATTGGCCCCGGCGTTCGCGGCAGGGCCGCCACGGGTTACAGGCTGCCTGCGATCATTTCCGCAAGGTCGACCATACGTTCGGAATAGCCGGCTTCATTGTCATACCAGGAAAGGACCTTGACCAGATCCCCGCAAGCATATGTGACCGGCGCATCCACAATGGAGGAGAGGGTGTTTCCGTTGAAGTCGCAGGATACAAGCGGCTCTTCGCTGTAGCCCAGAATGCCGAAAAGCGAACCCTCTGATGCGGCCTTCAGGGCCTTCTTTACGTCCTCTGCGGTTACGCCGGGAGTCTTCAGGCTGGCCACGAAGTCTACCACGGATACGTTGGGAGTCGGCACGCGGATGGCCATTCCGTTTAGCTTTCCCTCCAGCTCAGGTATCACCAGGCCAACGGCTTTTGCCGCCCCGGTAGTTGTCGGGATCATCGAAAGCGCGGCAGCGCGCGCCCGCCGCAGATCCTTGTGCGGGCCATCCAGGAGCTGCTGATCGCTGGTATAGGAATGAGTGGTTGTCATAAGTCCTGAGGTAATGCCGAATTCGTCATGCAGCACCTTGACTACCGGCGCAAGGCAGTTGGTGGTGCAGGATGCATTGGAGACAACATGATGGTTCCGGGGATCATAGCTGTTTTCATTGACGCCTATCACCAGGGTGGCATCCGGTCCCTTGGCGGGGGCGGAAATAATAACTTTTTTTGCCCCGGCATCAATGTGGCCGGCAGCGCTCTGGCGATCGCGGAAGAGACCTGTGCACTCCGCCACAATTTCCACGCCGTACTGCTTCCAGGGCAGCGCGGCCGGATCCTTTTCCGACAGGATGGAAACGGTTTTGCCGTCAACCTCTATGGCATTTTCTTTGGGCACGGCTTTGAATCCGGGAGCCGGATGAACAGAATCATGGTTGAGCAGATGGGCCAGTGTGGCCGGATCCATCAAGTCATTGACAGCGGCGATTTCGATACCCTGTCGGTTTAATGCGGCCCGGAAAATCGTCCGGCCGATTCTTCCCATTCCATTAATGGCTATTTTCGTACTCATAGGAACCTCCTTTGAATATTTTTCCCATAATTAGCGCATCTTCTCCTGTGTCTGTGTAATATTCAGGCCGCCTCCCCCATACATGGAAGCCGAGTTTTTTATACAAGCCTATGGCCGCGGCATTGGATGGCCTGACCTCGAGAAAGGCATAATCAATAGCCTCCGGCAGCCGCTTTACGCACTGGCTGACAAAATCCAGTGCAATGCCTCTGCGACGCCAGTTTTCGTTTACCGCTACTTTCAGTACATGCAGATCGCTGAATATCAGGCGAAAACAGCTGTAGGCAACAATCTCCCCCGCACTGTTTTTCAATACAAAGCTATAGCTTTGTTCACAGGCCAGTTCGCCTGCAAAGGCTGCAAATCCCCAGGGGTTTTTAAAACATCGTTTTTCCAGTGCAGCCACACCGGGCACATCTTTGCCGGCCATGGCTGCAATCTCCATTTGTCCCTTATTCCCGCTTATTTCCCTTGACCAGCTCGCTGGCCAAAGAAATGCTTTTTTTGCCATAGGCTTCAGTGGTTTTTGCCGTTGTATGCAGATCCGTTTTTTTTTGCCGGAGGTTTACGGCCTTAATCAGCATAGGCAGATTCACGCCTGAGATAACTTCAATCTTTCCTTCCTCCAGAAAGGAGTAGCTGAGATTTGAGGGGGTTCCTCCAAACATGTCGGTTAAGATCAGCACGCCCTCGTTGTGACTGACCTCCTTAATACCATTATTAATTTTTTTTCTCAGAATTTCAACGTGTTCTTTCAGATCAATGGAGACAGCCGCAACGGATTCGAGCCGATTGTCGATTATGGTTTCAGCCGTATCGATCAGAACGTTTCCGAAAAGACCATGAGTAACTATAACAATACCGATCATACATCTCCTCGAGCTAACTTTGAATGTCTATGTCCCGGTGAGTGACAGTAATCGGCCTGCCGGGCCTCCTGATATGTTCGTACAGGGTTTCGGCAATCACAACAGAGCGATGCCGGCCGCCCGTGCAGCCAATAGCGATGGTTAAATAGGCCCTGCCCTCCTTTTCGTAGAGCGGTAGGAGGTAGTCCATCAGGCTGTGAAATTTGGAAAGGAACTGGCTCGTCACCGGGTTGTTTAAAACGAATTCCTGCACAGCCTTGTCTTTTCCGCTTTTTGCCTTAAGGTCCGGCACAAAATAGGGGTTGGTCAAAAACCGCACATCCATAATCAGATCTGTGTCCGGGGGAATGCCGTTCTTAAAGCCGAAAGAAGTGACGTGAATCTTCATCGGCACAGCGTCCAAGCTGCTGCGGGCAATATCAAATATGATGGATTTCAGATCGTGATTGCTGTAGCCCGAGGTGTCAATCACCCGGGTGGCGGACGACTTCAGCGGTTCCATGAGCTGCTTTTCTTCGCGGATTCCCTCCAGCAGGGGCTTGTCCAGGGCCAGCGGATGGTGACGCCGCGTCTCGCTGTAACGGTTTAGCAGGATCGTTTCCTCAGATTCCAGGAACAACACCTCAAAGCTGTAGTTTTTGCGGCGCAGCTCCTCTAGAACCTGGGGATAGGCGGTTAAAAAGCGTTTTTCGCGCAGGTCCATGACAAAGCCCAGACCGCAGATGTCTGCGTCCTGCTGCAGCGGCAGCTCTAAAAATTTGGGCAGCAGCTGTGCGGGCAGATTGTCTACGCAGTAGAAGCCCGCATCCTCCAGCGCTGCCACGGCCACGCTCTTGCCGGAGCCGGAAAGCCCTGTGATGATGATGAGTTTGAGACTATTCATGATGGGATAAAGCCCTGTGCCCGGGAAAAGCCGGGGCAGCCCGTATGCCCGGGCCGCCGGCCTCCGGGGCCACGTCTTAGAACTCCTCGTCTACCTCCTCTATGGTCCGTATTACTTCCTGGCTTTCGGAGGCTTGCATCAGGCGCTTTTTAAACCCCTCGTCCTTTAGCAGCTTGGATATCCGGGCCAGGAGCTGCAGGTGCATGCCGGCTGAATCGTCAGGGGTAAGCAGCAGAAAAAAGATGTGGGTCGGCCGTTTGTCAAGAGCCTCGAAATTGACCCCCTTTAGGCTTAAGCCAAAGCCCAGAATCAGTTCATGCAGCGATTTAAGCTTCCCGTGCGGAATGCCGACCCCGTCGCCGATGCCGGTGCTGCCCAGGTGTTCCCGCTCGATCAAAACCCGAACCAGCTCTTTGTGATCAGCTTTGGTAACGCGGGCTACCGGCAAGGTCAACTCTTCCAGAACCCCTTTTTTATCCGTGGCCTGGAGGTCGGTAAGAATGGTTTCTTTGTATAAAAAATCGAGAATTTTCATATAGCTCAGGTGTGTTGATACAGGCTTTAAAAAAAGGCCCTGCCCATGGGATGTTTCAGGCTATGGGCTGGATAAGGCCGAGATCGCCGTCGTTTCGGCGGTATATCACATTTATTCGGTTTGTCCGGGCGTTGGTGAAGACAAGAAAATTGTCCGGGGTGAGCTCCAGCTGCATGCCGGCTTCTTCTATGTCCATGGGCTTGTATTCTATATTCTGTACGCGGATGCGCGGATTGGTGTATTCTTCGGCAACATCGGCGCCCGCCGTCTCCTGCAGACTTTTTTCCTTTAGTTCTCCGCGGGGGCCCTGCCGGTGCTGGCGGACTTTCTGTTTATTTTTTTTGAGCTGTTTTTCCAGCTTGTCCAGAGCCAGATCAATGGAGGAGTACATATCGTTGGATTCTTCCCGGCAGTTAAGGGTCAGGCGGTCTCCGAGCAGCTTGATTTCAGTGATGTGGCGGATTTTTTCCACAGACAAAACAACGTTGGCCTCTCCCGGGTTGTCAAGCAGCTTGTCTAGCTTTTCAATCTTGTTGCTTACGTAGGATTTGAGGTTCTCGGAAGGCTCAATGTTTTTAAAGGTCACCGAGGTCTGCATATGGGTTTTTCCTCCCTAGTATTGTTTGCGTTTGCTGGATGGCAGAATCCCTAAATTTTCCCTGTACTTGGCAACAGTTCGGCGGGCAATGTCGATATCTCCTTCCTTGAGCATCTCTGCGATTTTTTTGTCGCTATAGGGTTTTTTTGGGTTTTCCTGTTCCACGATTTTCCGGATTTTTTCCTGTACGCTGGCTGAGGCGATGTTGTCGCCATGAGAGCGGTTGATGGAGCTGTTGAAGAAAAATTTGAGCTCAAAGATTCCCTGTGGAGTGTAAGCGTATTTGTTGTTGGTCACCCGGCTGATGGTGGATTCGTGCATTTCGATGTCTTCTGCTACGTCCCGCAGCACCAGTGGTTTTAAATGGGATACGCCGTATTCGAAAAAATCACGCTGGAATTTTACGATGCTTGCCATGACGTTGTAGATGGTCTTGCGGCGGTGCTGGATGCTTTTGATCAGCCATTCCGCCGAACGCAGCCTGTCCTTGAGATAGTTCTTTGCTTCCCGCGAAATGGGCTCGCCTTTTTTTACGGCCTTTCTGTAATAGGAGTTTATCTGCACACGCGGCATGTCATCCTCGTCTAAAAGAATGACAAAGTCGTCCTCATACCTGTAGACGTATACATCCGGAACGATATATATCTGGTCGTTTTCCGCAAAACGGTCGCCAGGTTTGGGATCGAGCTGTTTAATCAGCTCGACTGCCGCGACTATATCGTCAATGTCGGCATGAAGGGCTCTGGCAATGGCTTTGTAGCGTTTGTTTTCCAGATCTTTCAAATGATTGGAGATGATTTCAATGACCAGTGGATCATCAATGCCCAGGTAAGCCGCCTGGATCAAAAGACATTCCCTGAGGTCCCTGGAGCAGATGCCTGGCGGATCAAAGCTCTGCATGACCGAGAGCACGCTGGCGGCCTTCTCCGTTGTGGCGCCGGTCATCCCGGCGATTTCCTCCAGGCTGGTATCCAGGTATCCAGCCTCGTCAATACAGCCGATGATGCAGCTTCCGATAAACTCCTCCTCTTCGCCGGGCCTGGTCATCAGGAGCTGCCAGCGCAGGTGGTCGGCAAGAGATGTTTTGCTCGCGGTAAATGCTTCGTAATCCGGGGCCTCTTTTTTTTCGGTTTCCAGGTGAAGCTTGCCGGTGGAGTTGAATTCATCAAGATAGTTCTGCCAGTCCACAAATTCATCGAATTTTTCTTCCATGGAGACTTCCTGCGGGGCTTGCTCCTCGGTGCTCTGCTCTTCAGAGTTCTCCTCCTGATCGCTCTGCTCCGCTTCTGTCTCCTGGACCTCCTCGAGCGTAGGATTGGTTTCAAGCTCCTGCTGTACAGTCTCCACCAGCTCCATGCGGGAAAGCTGGAGCAGTTTAATCGCCATCTGCAGCTGGGGGGTCATAACCAGCTGCTGCTGCAGTTTGAGATTTTGTTGCAGTTCCAGCGCCATATTAGAGCCTGAATTCGTCTCCAAGGTAAATTTGTCTTGCCGTCGGGCTTTGGGCAATTGTTTCCGGAGCACCGGATTCGATGATCTGCCCGTTGTTTAATATGTAGGCATGATCACATACGCCCAGTGTCTCCCGTACGTTGTGATCCGATATCAGCACGCCTATGCCGCGTCGGGAAAGATGGCGGATGATGTTTTGAATATCGGCTACCGCCAGCGGGTCAATGCCGGCAAACGGTTCGTCAAGAAGCATGAAACCGGGTTCTGTGGCAAGGGCCCGGGCTATTTCCAGCCGTCTGCGCTCACCGCCGGACAGCCTCCCTGCCTTTTGATCCTTCAGGCGCAGAATTCCCAGTTCCCCCAGCAGCATCTCCGCCTTTTCTTTCTGCTCCGCGCGGTTTAGCTGCAGTGTCTCAAGAATCGCCATTATGTTTTTATACACCGTTAACTTGGCAAAGACCGACGGCTCCTGGGGAAGATAGCCAATGCCTTTTCTGGCCCGCATATGCATAGGGCAGCGGGTTATGTTTTCTTCGTCCAGGAAGACATCGCCGCCGTTTGGCTGAATGACGCCCACAGTCATATAAAAGGTTGTGGTTTTTCCCGCCCCGTTAGGCCCCAGCAGCCCTTCCACGCAGCCGCTGCTGATTTCAAGATCAAGGCAGTCCACCACCCGCGTGCCGTTGTAGATTTTTTTCAGATTCCTTAAGGCAAGAACCGCCATTTTCAGCTACTGCGCCTCGTCTTGGGGCTGCGGGCTCATGAGATCATTTCCTCCCTGATCGATAACCGCATTTACCCGCTGTTCTGTATCGCCGTCAACCGTTATTTCTCCGGTTTTCCGGTTGAAGGTCACTTTCCCGCCGCTAATCAGGTTGCCCTCACTTTTAATCTTCACGGATTCGCCGGTCAATACCAATCTTTGTGTTTTTGTTCGATATACCGCCTTTTCGCATGTTGCACGCCGTTTTTCCATGTCAATGCGTACATTGCCCGTTGCCACGATTTTTTCAATGTTTTTTCCGCCCATATCCCGGCCCTCTTTGGGCATCTGCTTGTAATAGGCCTTTAAATCGTCTGACTGAATTCGGGTATTTTCAATTTCAAGATCAACATTGCCTATAAAATGAATATAATTCGATTCCCGCAGGGATACAAGCTTATCCGCGCGAACATGAACTTTGTCCGCCTGTGAAGCACTGTTTTGCCCGGCGGCAGGCTCTGCGCAGGCTGCGGGCTGCAGATAGAAAATGCATGGCCAAAGGATCAGAAGGCCTGCGAAAAGGGCTTTAATCATGTTGTTCCGAAAATTCTGCGCCAATTAGGGTTCCCTCCACATTGCCACGGCATTGCAGTTTGCCGTTTTTAAGGTGCAGTTTCATCCAGTCCGCCCGAAGCTGAATCGACGCGCCTACGATATTGACGGGCATTTTGGTGAATATTATATTCTGCTCGCTTGCATAATGCAAGGTTTCGGTTTCCAGGCGGTAATCGGGGTTTTCCACAACAACGCGGCCGGAGGCTGTCATGTTATTGCTCTGCAGATTCAGCCGCCCCTTTTCCGCTGTCAGGTGTGTCTCCGGCCGCCCCTGCCGCGGGGCAAAGGTTAGGGATACATCTTTGAGGCGCACCTGGTTTCTGTTCGAGAAAAATCCGGCTGAACCGGCTTGCAGTTCCCATTCTGTTTTGCCGTCACGGGTGGCGGTATGGCGGAAGTTGTTGATGGAGAGCTCGGCTTTTGTCCGGTCGGGCGGCTCCGGGTCCTGGGAGTCCGGCTCCTGGGGATCGCCGCCGAGGGCAAAAAACAAGGCGGCTGCGAGCAGCAGGATAACAGCCGTGAAAAGGACGTATGTGATAAACACCTTTCTTCTCAAGGGCTCTCCCACCTGCGCAATTGATCCTGCCACAGGCCCTTGGATTTTATTATCATTTCGCAGATCTCGCGCACTGCCCCGCGGCCTCCGGCATGGGCTGTAATGATATCCGCCCGGTTGTGCACGTTTTCATGAGCGTCGGCCACGGCCACGGCCACCCCCACTTTTCCAAAAAGCGCCAGGTCCGGCAGGTCATCTCCCATAAAGCCGGTTTCCTCCGCCGTGCAGCCTGCTTTTTCCAGGATCTCTTCAAGCACGGCTCCTTTGTCGCTTATGCCGTCAAAAACAAGGTCAACGCCCAGCTCTCTGCACCTGCGCAGAAGCGCGGCAGAAGCCCGTCCTGTGACGATTCCAATGCGCACGCCGCAGTCCTGCAGCATTTTAATGCCAAGGCCGTCTTTAACATTAAACACCTTGCTCTCCGTCTGTTCCCCTGTATAGATGAGTGCACCTTCGGTAAGCACCCCGTCGACATCGAGGAGCAGAAGAGCCAGATGTCTGAGCGGGCTTTGTGTTCTCTCATCCATTGCGCTCTTCCTGCAAAATTGCGTTTTGTATGTTTTTTAGCTGCCTCAGCAGTGATTCCAGGCTGTTCAGGTGCAGAGCGTTGGGTCCGTCGCAGAGCGCCTTGTCCGGCTCCGGGTGGACCTCCAGAAAAACGGCGTCAGCCCCTGCCGCGATGGCGGCTTTGGCCAGGATGGGGGCAAATTCCCGCTGGCCGGAAGAGGCCGTGCCCGCCCCTCCGGGGAGCTGCACGCTGTGCGTTGCGTCAAAAACCACCGGACAGCCGGTATCCTGCATAATCCTGATGCTGCGCATATCCGCAACCAGGTTATTGTAGCCGAGCATGGAGCCCCGCTCTGTGAGCAGGATTTGGTTGCTGCCGGCAAAGCGGAGCTTTTCCACCACATTGTTGATATCCCAGGGAGCAAGGAACTGCCCCTTTTTGACATTTACCGGCTTTCCGGTTTTGGCGGCCTCAACGAGCAGGTCTGTCTGCCGGCAGAGAAAGGCGGGAATCTGCAGGATGTCCAGAACCCTGGCGGCAGCCGCGACTTCGCTTATCCTGTGTACATCGGAGAGCACCGGCACTCCAAGTTCACGCCGGATGCGCGCAAGGATCGGCAGACCCTGCTCAATTCCCGGGCCCCTGAAGGAACTGATTGAGCTTCTGTTGGCCTTGTCGTAGGAGGCTTTAAAGATAAAGGGGATGGCGAGCTTTTCACATATCTGTTTGATATCCCCGGCAATCTGGTAGGCGCTGGCTGCATCTTCTATGACACAGGGGCCGCAGATCAATGCAAAGGGCCCCCCACCGCCGATGGAAAAGTTATCTGTTTTTACTTTCTGGGTCATGACACCTCCTTTTGCCACGCTTTCTCTAAGTAACTTTTATGCTGATGGTATCGGGGGGAGCGCGGCAACCGGCTTCACCCGATATCATTC
>JAWOFF010000048.1:0-12324 GCA_046482325.1 Desulfosalsimonadaceae bacterium | reverse complement strand
GGCCTCCACGGCGTCTGATATATGGGTAAAACTCCTGGACTGCGTGCCATCGCCGTAGACGATAATGGGCTTTCCGATAAGCGCCTTTTGCACAAAATTCGGCAGCACCATCCCGTACTGTCCGGTTTGCCTGGGGCCCACCGTATTAAACAAACGGGCGATAATTACCGGCAGTCTTTTCTCCTCGTAATAGGCAAGAGCGAGGAACTCGTCAAAGGCCTTGGAGCAGGCATAGGCCCATCGCCTTTTTGTAGTGGCACCCATCAAACGGTCGGCATCTTCAAACAGAGGCTTTGCGTTGTCGCCGTTCATGATCTTTCCATAGACTTCGCTGGTGGAGGCTATAAGCACTTTTTTTTTGAACTTCTTGGCCTTGGAAAGGATCATCTCCGTGCCCTTGACGTTGGTTTCCAGGGTTTCCACGGGCCGGTTCATGATCAGCTTTACACCCACCGCCGCCGCCATGTGATAAATCTGGTCGCATTCCGCCGCCAGTTCATCTATCAGCGCCTCGTTTAAAATCGTATCCACTGTCAGCCTGAAGTTCTCATTATTCTGGTGCTGCCGGATGTTTTCCATGTTCCCGGTGCTCAGATCATCCACCACAAAGACCTTATGACCCTCCCCGATCAGGCGGTCAACTATGTGGGAGCCGATAAACCCAGCGCCGCCAGTAACCAAAATCTTCATAATAACCTGCCGCTGCCCCGCCTATTTTGCCTTCTTATACAACCGATTGCAGCCTTCCAGTAAAAGAACCATATAAAAACGCATACTCAAACCCAGAAATACCGCCGGATCCAGAAATTTTTGCGCCCGGGTGCCCCTGCATCTGTTGTATTTACAATAGAAGCGGTAGACGCTTTTATGAAATTCCAGCAGAGAGCGCAAAATGTTGTTTCTGCTGCTGCAGCCAGAATAATGCACAATATGGGCTTCCGGGGAGTAGGCTATCCGCCATCCAGCGTCCTTCATGCGTTTGCACCAGTCCGCATCCTCCCAGTATAAAAAATAACGGCCGTCCATGGGGCCCACCTGACGGATTGCCTCCTTTTTTACCACCATGCAGGCGCCGGAAACCCAGTCCACGTCCACCGGATGATTGTTCCCCGCCTGTCCCGTGACAATATTTTTACAGGAGATGCGGTTTCCCGGCAATATTTTTGTCAAAAAGGAGCTGCGCCCGAAAAGTGCGGTCATGGGGGTTGGAAAAGAACGCGCTGAGCCCTGGACCTGATTGTTGCAGTCCATCACCCTTGGGCCCACCACCGCGACATCCGGGTTGTGCTTCATATAGCGCAGAATGCACTGAAAACAACCCTTTCCCACGGAAACGTCCGGATTCATAACCACTGTGAAAGGCGCCCTGCATCTGGGCAGACACTCGTTTACGGCACCAGCATACCCCGCATTATTATCTCTCTTGACAAGGGTTACGCCTTTATAAATACCTGAAATCCGGTCCACATTATCAGTCGAGGCATTATCAATTACAAAAATATTTGCATCCAGATCCCCGCTTGCCCGGCATATGGACTCGAGGCATCCCAGCAGATAATCCGTGCTGTTATAATTGGTTATGATGATATCAAGATCCGGCAAATAAACTCTCCCGGCAAGTTTGTTTGTCCACATCCAGGCCGCACAAAGACAACACCTCACGCAGCCACATATCAACAGACGGAAAACTTTTAAACCGATTTTCGCTTTTTGCAGAAAATTTCCCGTAAGTAAAATCATCCGTCAGAACGGATTGCAGCTTCCGCCGGGCATCGCTTAAATCATCTTCCCGGAAATACAGGCCTGCATCCCCGCATACAGCACGGGCGTAGCCCGCATCCGGAACCACGAGCGGCAGCCCGAAAGCCATTGCCTCGATCAGCGGATTGCCGAAGGTTTCCATGGCGGAAGGGAAAAAAAGGCACCTGGCACTCTGATAGTACCTGGCCAGGGCCTCATGGGAAACCTCGCCGATATTGCAAACTATACCGGAAAGCCCCTTTTCCTGCAGCTCCCGTAAAAAAGGCCGCGCGCCCTTCTCTGCGGGGGAAACGGTGATAACAAACCGCACATTCTCCCGTCTGAACTCTTCCTGATAGGCTTCGGCAAGCTGCAGCAGGAAGCGGTGCCTCTTGTGCGGATAAAAACGGCTGACATAGAGGACGGTTCTTGCCTTTTTTCCCCCTGCTGCCCGGGCCACTCCGGCATCGGCCGGCTGCAAAACACTGCTTGCCGGATTCGGCAGCACAAAGACCTGTTCAAAGGGACCGAATTCCGCTGCAAGCCGCTTTCTCATATACTCGCTCTGGACCACGATGACATCTGAGGTATACATTGTCAGCCGAAAAACCGCGCGCCGCAGGGCCTCCAACAGCAACGCCCGTCCGGGGGCAGGCTCTGCCTGCTTTTTCTCTACCAGATGGGGATGTCGCATGAAAACAATCTTTTTCCCGCGCACAGGCATGGGCGAGTAGTTTGCCAGCACAACAACGGCGGAGCTGTTAACAATAAGGGAAAAAAACGGAAGAAAGAAAAAATCGTAGAAAGCCCGGAACCCGTACTGAAGAACTGCGCCAAACACGGGCAGCCGCAGGACCCTTACCTGCCTTGTATTTTTTATATCCCGAAAAAAAGCCATATCCGGCAGCATAAAAAAAAAGCGGACGTTTTCCCCGGCAAAACGGGAGCCGGCAAGGCAGCTCAATATAAATTTTGAAGTATTTGCCGGCCCCGCCCCTGTAGTATTATAGGAATTCAATATAACTCTCATAAGAGAGCACAAGCCTCCGTTAGCCTGCGCAAAGCGCCTGCCTGCATTCCGCTTCTGCCGCGAGATTCTCATACAGGTCCATATATTCCGCGCCCATTTCGGATACACTTTTAAAATGCAAATTCCTTACCTTCTGCACTACTGCATCATAGCCCTCTTTATCCCCGGAGATAGCGACAAGGGTGTCCACCCACCTTTTGGGATCAGTGGGCGGCAGCACCCACCCCGCCCCGGTCCGCCGTATTCTTTCGCCAACCGCTCCCAAATCGGAGCCGAGCACCGGAATGCCTGCAGCCCAGGCCTCGGTAAGGGTATGACAATAAGTCTCCGGCCACTCGGAGGGGATAATCGCCACTGCCGGCGCTATTTCCGAGAGTTTCTGCGGAAGATCCTCCCGCCGGTACTGCCCGTGGTTAACGCTTCCCATTCTTCCCGGCTTGAAAGGCAGATTGGAATTTCCCAGTATATGCAGTTCAATCCCTGATCTGATGCGCCTGTTGTATTCCAGCATGCCTTTTACCAGTTGACCGCCTTTATTCATCCCCAGCGCCCCGAAATAAACCGCCTTAACAGGCTGGTCCGTGCCGGGAAAACTTGCACATGGCCGGTAGCCCGGAAGATCCCTTCCGTGCTCGATAACAAAAAACTTATCTTCCTGTAGAAACGGATAGTGCTTTGCGATGACTTCCTGTGTGGTGGCCGAAGTAACCACCAGGGCGTCACAGCGCTCCAGCGCATCTGCCACAACGGCGCGCCACTTGTAGACAAAGCCGTTTTTCAGCGGAGGCATGGAAACGAACCATTTCCGGGAGCACTTGCATTCCCCGCCTTCGCTGCCGCAGAATCCTCCGCAGTAATTGCCTGTATCATCCACGAGCTGGATTGTCGGGCATACTGTATAAAAATCATGCAGCGAGAGCACTACCCTGCTGCCAGCCGTTTTAAAATAATGCACAATGTCTGGATGATTGCCCAAAAAATGGCGGATATGCACAATGTCCGGACTGCAGGTGGCGGCAATCTCCCTTATCGTCTTAAACCGCTCTCCGGTCAAGGGCTCATGAATCTTCCAGTTATCTCTAAAGCTGTACTCTTTTACAAGGCTCTCCCCGTCGCCGTCCGCCTTATAGAGATACCAGCGGTTCAAACCGGTCTGAAGAAGATAGCACCGGCAGCTTTTTGCAATCTCGCGGATCAGATCAAAACTGGTATGGCGCACGCCTCCGCCGCCTGTGTGTAATACATACAGAACCGCCGGCTTATCGTTTTGCGCCGCAATGCCAAACACGGCCGGGCCCTCCTCCTTCAGCACATTCTGAATATGCCGCCGGAAATCATCCAGGGGATCGTTTTTCAGCCATTCGGAAACAAGTCCCTTGTATTCCGGGTGCATCTGCTGCAGGCGTTTTGTGCTGGTCCTGATAATATCCTTTTTTGTTTCCTGAAAAGAGGCGGAACGCTTGTGATAAATAAAAGTGGCATCATCTATCAGGTGTACAAAACCCTTCTGCATGGCCCGCATGCAGAAATCGTTTTCTTCTCCGTAGCCTCTGGGAAAACTCTCTTCGTCAAAAAGCCCGGCTGCATTCAGAGCCCAGCGGGTGATATACATGCAAAACCCGTTCCCGGTCGGCACCTGCGGCCGCAGACGGGGGGAGAGCTTTTCCACCAGGGCCGCCATATTCTCGATGGACATGGACCCGGGGATCGCATTTACGGTCTGATTCTTTGGAATGGAATAGGCTCCGGCTGCATTGGACAAAGGGGTGACCGTTGCCACGTTCTCCGCTGAAGCGGCGCAGGCGGCAAGCTTTTCCAGCCAGCGGGCGGTAACGATTGTGTCGCTGTTCAGCAGCACCACGTCGTCCTCGCCCGCCATCCTGCACCCCTTGTTGATGGTGGCGGTATAGCCCAGGTTTTCTTCATTTCTGCGGGCTGTCACATGCGGATGCGCCTCTGCAAAAGATTGCAGCATCGGCCAGATTCGCTCATCCGGACTGCAGTCATCAAGCAGAAGAACCCGGAACCGGGGGCTTGTTTTCTGCAGAACGGATTCAATACAGGCTGAAGCCTCATCAAAGGCGTTATACACGGTTATGATGACGGTGATTTTTTTTTTCGCCGGAACCTCAGTGGCTCCCGTCTTGAAGTTCTCCGCTCCCGAACCTGTTTTCCCGCAAGGGGGTTCCTCCGTTTTTGCCGGGCCCTTCTGCCGGCTTGCAAACTCCCGGATCAGCTCATGGATGTGCTCGACTGCCGTGGGCCCGCTTTTTTTCAATAACAGCTTCTGCACCACTGCTCCGATGAAGTTCCCCACCTTCCAGCGGTTGGACCGCAAAAGGCCCTGAACCTCCCGGGCAAGCTTTTCCATCCGGTTGTTTAAGGCGAGCATCTCTTTTTCCACCTCCTTTAAGCGCCTGATCTCCTCCTTTTGCTCGCCGAGCCTGTTTTCCAGATTTCTTTTTTCTTCGCGCAGGTTTTCCAGTTTTTCCGCATCCGCCTGCCGGGCAGCCTGCAATTCGTCGATCCTGCCCTGGTACTTTTTTCTGAGAGTGTTTATTTCAAGCTCTTTTCCCACCCTTTGAGCCTCGATGGTCTGCAGATAAAACTCGAACTCGGAGCCTGTCTTCCAGTTCTTTAAAAACTCTGCAAGCTCTGTGTTCTTCTGAAGCAGTTCAGCAGGCACAATAAGGCCCAGGCCATTTAATCCCTGGATGGAAAACAATTCAAGCCGAAACCCCGTTTCCTCCAGAAAATCTTCAACGGCTGTAAGGACCCCGTTTTGATAGTCGTTTTCGTATATGGCGTTGCATAAATGCGGATTCAGGCCTTCCTCGCCCGCCAGAGCGGCTCTGCCCGGCAGGATGCCCTCCTTTTTGTACGGCTTCAAAAACTCTGCGGGGATGTTCTCCGGGTTGTAGTACAGATCCCGCCTTCCGTAGGGCCAGCCGATATCGTGCAAAATGACAAGCGGATAGGCCTCCCCCGTTTTTTTACACCGTTTCTCCAGCAGCTTCAGCTCATTGAAGACCGTATACCAGTTATGGTCCCCATCGATTAAAACGAGATCGCATCCGCTTAAACGTGGAATCACATTCAGGCTGAGTTCCCGGTAAAAAACAAAATTGCTTTCATACCTTTCAGCCAGCTCCGTGGCGTCGAACTTTGGCGCAGGGTCTATGGAATGGAGCACCGCACCACTGTTTTCGCACCAGGCAAGCAAATTCAAGGTATTACCTCCGGCATCCGCCCCTATCTCCACAATGCGGGCTGGCCGCATCCGTTCAATAAGCGGTTCTATAACAGGCTCCCAGAATCGATGCATGAAACTACTTCCTCTCGCTCTTTATTGCTTCCCTTTTTGCTTGGATGGATTGACGGTACCTGCTTAATGCCTCAGCGGTGTCGCCGTCAAAAACAATACTCCCGCCGTCCAGCCAGATCGCCCTGTTACAGATTTTCTCGATAAACTGCAGGTTATGGGTAACCACAATGGTGGCCTTGGCTTCTGCCATCAGCTCCTGGATTTTCTCACTGGCCTTTTCATAGAACTCAATATCGCCTGCATTCAGGGCTTCATCAACAACAAAAATATCCGGCCGGAGCTGGGATACGATACTGAAGCCTAGCCTTGCGCGCATACCGCCGGAATAATTTTTTACGGGCTGCTCCATAAACCCATGAAGGCCTGAAAAATCAACTATTTCCCCGTAAACACGATCTATGGCTTTTTCCTTCATTCCAAGGAGCAGGCCGTTTAGATACACATTGTCCCTTCCGCTGAGCTGGATATTGAAACCAGTACCAAAACCCATCAGGGCGGAAGTCCTTCCATACACCCGCACACTGCCGGCATCAGGCTTCAATATACCGGAAAGAGCTCGGCACAGGGTGGTTTTGCCGGCCCCGTTCGCGCCTATAATGCCAAGTATCTCACCTTCTCTGACATCGAGATCAACGTCTTTAAGCGCCCAAAGCATCCTGCTGCTCTTTGCCCTGGAGGAAAGGGTATACCGGATGCCCAGTTTTTTAGCGGTTATTACCGCATTCTCTTTTATGAGAGCCTTGGTTTTTTTAAGGCGCGGCGGCCGTTTTTTCCCGCCGGATAAAGAGCCGTAGGCCTCCCGGTAGCTTGCAACAACATCCTCCGGGTCCCCCATCTCCCTGATCTGCCCCTTGTCCATCCATATTGCCCGCCTGCAGTAATTTTTCACAAAATGCAGGTTATGGGATACCATAACAGATAAGGTGGAAGAGGACATAAGGCTTTGCAGTTTTTCGCCTGCCTTTTCTGAAAACTCGGCATCCCCGGCGCTTAAGGCTTCATCCATAACAAGGATTTCGGGGCTCACGGTAGCGGCAATGCTGAATGCCAGGCGCGATCGCATGCCGTTTGAATAGTATTTCAGCGGCTCGTCAATAAAGGAGCCCAGGCCGGAAAAAGAGATTATCTCGTCCAGACGATCCCTTACCTCCTTTTTGGAAAACCCCAGTATCATGGCGTTCAGAAAAATATTTTCAAAGCCGGAGAGCTCTTTACTAAAACCCGCTCCGATGGACAACAGCGCTGTCACACGCCCGTTCGCCCTTATCCACCCCTCATCGGGACGGAGCTGGCCGGCTATAACACTGCAAAGCGTTGTTTTGCCAGCTCCGTTGCTTCCTATCACACCTATAATTTCACCCTGGTAAAAGCTTAGATCAACACTTCTCAATGCCCAGATATACTCGCGGCAGCGGCGCCTCAGCACCCTGTTGAGGATTCTGGACTGCACATCCTCCCGCCGGCTCCCCACCATATACCTGACGCCCAGGCCGCCTGCTTCAACGGCCGGGGCAAACTCCTCTTTATTCTCTCTTGCCCGGGCCGGACAGGGTTCACTCTTTGCGCAAAACATCATCACAAAACCTTGATGATTTTATGCTCAAACCGGTAGTACAAAAAGACAGCCGTCACAATAACAAGAAAGGAGCCTGCGGCCAGTATAAAAAGAGCGCTTATATCAGGGGCGCTGTGGTAGAGCAGGATGTTTCTGTATGCATCCAGAAGATGCGCCATTGGGTTTGCGGCAAGCATCCATCTCCCCCGCTCCGGAATCATATCCGCGTACCAGATGACGGGAGAACCGAAAAACCACAGCCGCGTCAGGTGGCTGATAATTGTCTCCACGTCCCTGATAAAGACGCTTATAAAGGCGGTAGGCAGGGCAAGGGCAAACATGAAAAGGAGCTGTACGCATACAATAAAGGGAAGCCAGCAGAGCTCGGGGCCCGGCACTATTCGGAAAAACAGGAGAAACATGGCGATAATGATCAGGCCGAAACCAAAGTTGATAAACTGGGTTATAACCGAGCCAATGGGGAACTGGGCTTTCGGCAGGTTTACCTGGCTGATGATGCCGGCCTGCTGCACGATGGACTTGGAGGCTGTGTTCACGGTCGATGCCAGCCATCTCCACACCATCATCCCGATTACCAGGTAAACCCCGTACTCCTGGCCTTTGGCCCGCTGAAAGACAATAACCACAACGAAATAATAGATCAGGACGTTGAGCATCGGGTCCAGCAGCCACCAGAAGTAGCCGAGAAAGCTGTTTTTATGCTGCGCCTTGAGGCCGGAGAAGACAAGATAAAGCACCAGGTCTTTGCGCCTCAACAGTTCATGGATATACTCTCTCATATAGGACTTTAAGCAAACCAGGGGAATCTGTTAAAAAGAGGGAAGCCGGTATAACAAAAAGCGGTGCAGTATGCTGCGCCAGATATGCTGCCGCAGGGCATAAAAACCGGAAAGCCTGTATTTCTGGCAAACCAGCCTGGTATCCCGCCAGGTATTGCTTTTTTTATCGTAGCGCTCATCCGGCTCCCACTGGGTTGAAACTTCAATACGCTTTAGCCTGGCAAAGCGGGCAAGGGCGGAGAAGCCGTCCGGATAGAAACGCCAGCAGTCCACCGGATACCTGTGTTCCGGGCCTGCAGAGGGGGCGATGATGCAGCACAAGCCGCCGGGTTTTAACACGCGGGCAACCTCAAGCATGGTGATCCAGAAAAACGCAATGTGCTCAAACGCCTGGCCGGAAATTAGCACATCCACCGAGCCGGAGCGGATCTCCGGCCAGTGATAGGAGTTTTTCAATACAATATCGACGTTTTCGCCGGCACTGATATCAAGACCTTTATACTGCCATGGAGGGACTGCAAAAAGGGGCCTGTAGGAACCGTTAACATCCAGGCTGCCAAGATCCATAATTGTTAAGGGCTCCTCCCGGACTGAGCCCAGGTAACGGTCCCTGAATCCTTTCATTTTCTCATATGAACTCTGATGCAACCCAGGCCTCCAAAAGGCTAAAACGGTTTCTGCTTCTTTGCTTTCACCTGTTCATACCAGACGCCGCCTTTTTTCAGCCACGTCTGGATATCCCGGAGGTTATCAAACTCGAACCCTCTCGCCTCTGCCGCAAACTTTACCGTAACCGTGGCCTTTCTGCCGGAAGGCTCCATCTCGATCGACTTGATATTGTACCGCAGAACGGTCATCTTTCGTCTTATGCCGAGAAACTCCTCCTTTGAAACCTTTTTTTTGTAGTCCGGCTCCAGGTACTCATAAACCCTTCCCCAGTCATCTTTTACCTTCGCCTCCATCATGGCCTCAACCCTCTTTTGCAGGGCTTTTTCCCCGGAAGGCCCGTTCTGCTGCATCATGCTGCAGGCAGCCATGCAGAGAACAAAAACCAGAACAATGCACGCGGAAACCCATTTCCCCGTCCGGCGTATACTCATGAAAATACCCTTTCTTCATTTATGCGGTTGCCGACCACCTTTTTTACCTGAACTGAGCGTTTCACATGCGTTTTAAATTCTTAAAACAGCCAAGTCAACTCTATTCCAAAATACGCCCTTATCTGCTCATGTTAGTCCCGCTCAAAGAATCCACGCGCCCCCTGCCGTTTTCCTTATTTCCGTACAAATAAAACCCGCCGATTTTTCGTCCGGATCCGCCTTTCGGCCGGAATTTGACATAGGAGATCTCAGGGATTATATCCAATGAAAACAGATCCCCCAGGGTAGAGACCTTATATGCACCTGCCCCGAGTGTAAAGCTCTGCTCATACCCCTCCATCAGCAAGCCTTCATAGTCGTACGGCAGCGCCTCGATCTCAAGCTCGGAGGCGCCGGGGTTGCAGACGCATGCGCCGATCCACCATGCGCCGGGGTTATCCGGCACGTGGGAAAGCACAAGCTCCCCTGCCAGGGAAGATTCCCGGAGGAGGGGATAGCAGGCCTTATCGCCCTTTTTCCCGCCTGCCGGGCCGTAGCTGTAATATCCGGCCAGGGGTCTTTCCGCGCTTATGCGCAGGATGGAGCGATACAGCTTATGCCCGGGGAGCTTGCCGAACATGGCCGTTACATCAATCACGCGCTTCTCGTAGGGGCCGAGGCTTACCGCCCGGTCAGCCGCCTCATCGCCGCCGGCTTTTCCGTAGTGAAAGATCACGCGGTTCTGCCGGCCGGCAGGATTGATAAGGGTAAGTTCCGTAACCCACTTCTTCATGGGCTCAGGCGGCGGGATATGGGGCAGATAAAGCACCTGCGAGGCGGCCGGCAGGGCGGGAAGGGTTTGCAATATGTCCCTGCCGGCGGAAACATCCTTTACATACTGATACCCCGAAAGCATGGCACCCGAGCGGGAGACGACATCGATCCAGCCCCCGTCGGCGGTTTTGGAAAAGGGATCGGAGCCGGGATTTATTACAAGCGTCCGGCCCGGCCGGATTGTTTCCTCCACCGTGTCCAGAAGATCGCCCTGCCCTGAGAACAACCTCATCTGCACCTGTGCTTCCTTGCTCATGGAATTGTTTATAATGCCCCCCTTCATGTACGGGCCCTGCCCCATGAAGGTGTATAAAGTGTCCGGGATGACCAGGTGCGTCGATTCCGGAAGCTCTCCGCCAAAGCCCGCCATGGCCTCGTTCGGCCTGGCAAAAAGGTTTACCACCTCCAGATCCCTGTCCGCAAGCACCGAAACAGCCCTTGCGTCCGAATACTCGTGATCCCGCCAGTTCAGCTCATCGTAGAGAAGCAGCCGCTTTTCGCCCGGCTGTATCGTCTCCGGGCCAAAGACCGTCTGAACAGGCATGCCTTCTTCTGTGCGGGCCACAAGGCTGAACTCCGCAGGCTCGGCGCCGGTATGGGTCAGGGCAAACCCCGACCACTCCCCTTTTGTCGGCCTGTAGGGAACACTCCGGCAAAAGGCGTTTTTTCTGTCAAAAGAGAGGCTGTAGATATTGGGATCCCCCTCGTAGTTGTCCTGGGATATGCTGATTGTACAAGGGGGTTCGCTGCAGGTAAACCCACCGGAGAACGTATTGTTCTCCGAATCAAGGTTTGCCTGATCCGCTAATGCCGTTTGGGAGCCGTCCCGCACGGATACCGCCATATCCTCTTCGCTGCCCTCCTGTTTCTTTACTTCCACGTAAAACTCATCTCCGGGCTGAGCGTCGAGTACAAAGGAATCCTCGTTTAACAGCACCAGGTTGTAGGTGCCGGGCTGAATGCGCCGGGGTTCATCATCTCCCGCCTCCAGAAAATCATCCTTTGAACGCGCGATGCTTCGGATCCGGCCGCAGTCAATATACGGGCACCTTGCACTGGCGGACACGGGGTACCGCATATACTCCGGATGAAAGCCCTTGCTCTCCCCTGTCCATTCCCCGCCGACGACGGCGCCGTTTTCGAGTTCCAGCTTGTAGCTGTACCTGGCGTTCATCTCCTTTGTTCCCATATAATCCGGCCCTACAGCATCACTTGCGTAAAACACCGTGACATCCACATACCGGTAAGAGTCCGTAGTGCGGGAATCCATCTCATACCGATAGATCGGGTAATACCAGACCTCCTCCCCGTAGCTCAAATCCGCGGTAAAGGGCCTGTCCTGATCCTTGATGTAGTTTAAGAGCCAGCGGTGAAAGACTTCCGGATTATCCGCAGAATCGGACACCGTTTCATCATCGTCGTGACACAGTGTGAGGAGGCCTTTCTTGTCTCCCACCCGGAAAATGATGTTCTCCTCGGAAGAGGGGAGAATCTTGTAATCCTCGTACATGGCGGCCCGGGCCCACGAAGGACACAATCCGGCCCAGGACACCGCGTCGGGATCGTAATAATGCTGTCTGTACCAGTTAACAGAGTCGCCGCCCGCTGTACCGGAAGTCAAAAGCTCATACTTCTCAAGGGGCGCGGGATGACCCCTGTAGTCCGCCCCGGTTACAAGCCCCCCCATCGAGAATGGCCACCAATATCCGGACCAGGGAGTGGAATCCGCCTTGTAGGTAGCGGCAGTTAGCAGGCTTGCGGCAGAAACAAGCAGCAGAAGCGCATAAAAAAAAACTTTGAGGCAAAACATGCCTTGCGAAATCTTCATACTCTTGGACTCTTTCCGGTTGTATATGCAGGATGTAATCAATTGCCGGGGGTTTCTATCCGCCAGGACCTTCGATGCGGGGTTTCCTCGTAAAGCCACCAGCCGCCCTCCGGCTGCCAGAGCTGCTGGCAGA
>JAWOFF010000134.1:0-6109 GCA_046482325.1 Desulfosalsimonadaceae bacterium | reverse complement strand
TGATTTTGATGCGCCGGGCTCCAGCGGGTACCTGCCACTCAATCTCATCTCCTTCGGAATAACCGATAATGGCCGTACCAATAGGAGAAATAATGGACAGCTTTCCTTGATCAATGTCCGCCTCTCTTGGAAACACTAAAGTATATTCCCTGGTTTCTCCGGTGTCGAGATGTACCAGTTCCACTTTTGAATTCATGGTGACAACATCCTGGGGCACATCTTTGGGGTCTAATACTTTTGCATTAGCGAGTTCATTGTCAAGCGCCTCGAGATCTTTCCGATCTCGGTAATTGACCTCGTTTGCCACGGCCAACACGTCTTCAAGCCGCATCAGGTCAAAGCTTGTAATATATATGGTGCGATATTTCATAATATTTCCCCTTCATTTTTTTGTCGATCCATTCTTGATGCCGATTATATCATGTTAATTTCAGCAATATTTCCAAGGCGGTGTTAGCTGGAGCAAGTGCAGACGATCAGCACATCAGTCTGAACGATAAGAATATGAACATAATTTTGGTGATTTAATCAGCAAAAGGTAAATATGTCAATGCTGATTGCTACGGGTGTTGGCTTAACCTCAAAACAAATTTTCATTTTTAAAAGTGTACCGTACGGCTAAAAATTTCAGTTATGTCAATGTTGTCAACAACCATTAAGGACATTCAAACAGAAAAACAGAAATATAGGACTCTGCCCCTCCTGAGGTCACCCACCACATATGGTATGCAAGATTAAATAAGGTGCTGCCGGAGCCTTTTTAATATCCTTACTCTAAATCTGAGATTATTGGGCAGCAATATGGCAAGAGATATTCATTAAGCCATAAAAAAACCCGCAAGCTTTTCACTTGGGGTTTTTATATAATCCTCTTGGCTAGAAAATTCAGTCGCAAAAAATAACGGTTAAGCAAATTCTTTCCGGCGCAGATGCCGTAGCGCCCATCCGCATAGCAGCAGAGTAAATATATCATGCCCCATTCGTTCAACGTCGGAATAGCATCAGTAGTTATAATCTGAAAGGCACCGATGCTAAAATGCATCTCCGTCGTCCCAAGGTGACAGACCATCAGCATCTCTATAAAACCGCTGGACAAAAAATCCACTGGAATCAGAAGAATCGGACCCGACCAAAACCCCGGTGCAAGTATTATCAGCTGCATATGCAGCCGAGGGATTGGAAAACCGAATTATTAATCCTCCGCCAGAAAAAGAGAACGGGGCTTCTGCTGTAAACTGAAGTTCATAATCACCAACAGTGCTATTTCCCCTTGGATTTGCCGGTGTTTGTGTATTTGTCACAACAGTTGTAAAAGCACCTGCCTCAATAGTGCCGCCATTTGTCGTTGTGGCCCTAAAGTCTGATAATAGACCTAAAATTCAATGGCCAGCTGGGCGGTGATCACATCCGCCTCGTCGTCGTTTTCATGCTCGTCATGGAAATACTCTAGGGCCAAGTTCGTTGCTTCAAAAATTTCGCAACCGATAGTTCCCATCATGCGGGTTTCCGGCAGAAAATCGCCGGCCTTGTCTGTTCCCTGGTATGCCAGCCCGGCATTGGCAGACTTTCCCGCAATCTCAAAGAAGTATCCTATCTCGGCATTCCAGGCGGCTATCTCCTCTCCGCTAAAACGGGCGCCTGCACTATCTAAAACAAACTCGGGTTCATCCAAAACGGTAATGTATTCGCCAATCAACATGACCGGACCGGCCGTGACAATGGCGTGGGCGCCTAACCCCGCCGCATATTCATCCAGCTCTGTGCCGCTTGCATCCATGGATTCGGCCACTATATCGCCCAGGCCGTCCGAGTCCAGGATGTTGCTAATGTAGCTCACGCCGGCATCCAGGCTGAAATTCTCATTTTCCATGGCAAACCCCGCACTGCCCCCGAAGTTGTCCAGGTGGCTGTCCTCTCCGGCCTCATCAATATCGCCGTTAAACAGATAAACCGAGCCGTAAAAGCCGTTCATCTCAATGCCGACCTGTACGGCGGACTCCCGGGTCTCGCCCAGTTCAAGGGTCAGCGGATCGGAGACCATGTTGGAGGCGAAGTTCCCGAACGGCACATACATTTTGCCGGCCGTCAGGTAGCCCGGACAACCTTCGCCCCCGGTCAGCGTAATGAACCCTTCATCCAGGTCAATTGGTTCGGTGTCATCTTCCTCCCATAAAAAAAGGGCATGACCGCTGACATAGTCATTGATAACCGCATCAACGCCGAATTCCATGGTGGCAAGCACCGCGTCACTGGCATCCTCGTCTTCCAGGGCCAGATCCGCAAAATCAACGCTCTCGTAACCCGCCTCCGCCTCCAGAAGACCACTGAATGAAAGCCGATCCATCCACCCGCCTGAAACCCCGCTGATTCCGGTTTGTTTCTCCAGTTTTTTAATCCGCTCGGTCAATTCGTAGTTGGACAATTCCTCGGCCAGCGCCGGCAGGCCCATGCCGGCCAAAAATAGATTAGCGCCCAGCAAAACGGCCAAAATTTTTTTCATTACTTTTTCCCTTTCTTATTACTCCGTTCTTTTTTATTTGCTGCCGGACAGTTCTTGCACGCTCCACAGTCACAGCCGCATTGATCGGTTCGCAAAGCCTGCGCCACATGCCGATACAGATACCAAACGGCAGCCGCGCAGATAAAAATGATCAGAAACTTTTGCATTTACATTCCCTTTTTCTATCTCTCTGAACCGGGGATAAAGGATATGACTTTAACCTTTATCCCCTAAACCAACTTTATTTCATATCCCGGGCCTGCACCCAGATGACCGCATCCTGGGAAAGCTCCTTGCCCTTATGCTCGTCTTCAGGCCCCACGCCCAGAGCGCAGAACCCCCACCAGCCGGCCTTGGGGATGCCGAACGTAAACTCACCGTTGACATTGGTCTTGATTGTCATGGTGACAAAGGCATCCTGGGGCGCCTCGACCTCGGCCTTTTCGGTAAACGCGTTATGGGCCTGCAAGGGCAGATGGTTCAGGTACTCCACCTCGATCTCCGCGTTGGGCACCGGTTTGCCATCGCTTTTGACAATTCCGCGGAACACATTGCCGGTCCAAAGGCCGTAGGGCTTATCCAGGGCAACAATCTCTGTCGGGAGCCCTATCTCACTGTCCCAGTCTGTGGGAAAGCCGGCCGTGTTGACCACCATCTTGGTGATCTGCTGGATGTAGACATCCTCCTTCTTCTCATAGTAGGGCGCTGGGGTCAGGCAGAAGACATTGTCGCCCATGCCCCGGAGGTTGTATGCGGCCTCATAGGCGGCGCCGCTGTTGGTGAGACTTTTCCAGGTAATCGGTTTCAGTGTGTCCAGCAGATCGGTTTTCCGGCCTTTGCGCACCACGAAAAACTGCTCGGGTTTGCCCATATCCATGGTGTGCCCGGCGTCAAACGGGTGGGTGAAGACCAGGTCAAGATTGATTTCCTCAGCTTTTTCCAGGGCCGACTCCGGGGTATAGATCATCTGAAAATGCGCCATTGCCGGCACTGCCATTGCCACCACCATCAACGCGGCCAATCCAATAACTGTCTTTTTCATTAATCTGTCTCCTTTCTTAGCTTACTCAGTGATTTCTTTTCCCTTAATTTCGATCTCATGGCCCGGGCCGGCGTCAAAGATGATCTTGAACGGGCCATCGGGCATGTCAAACACAAACTCGCTGAATTCATCCATTTTGCCTTTGATGACCACCTTCCCGTCATCATCTACAACGCGCACTTCAACACCTGCGGCAGACGAGCCGTCGGAAAAACCGCCTTCACAGATCACGGTGTCGTCGCCTCCCTCATAGCAGGCGCACAGCGGTGTGTGCGCCTGCACCTGTGCGGGAAAAATCGCAACAAGCAGCAGCACACCAACAACAATCAGGTTTTTCTTAAACATTTGACTTCCTCCTTTTTTTCTTTCTATGCATATTTCGATTCATTACCGATGTACCCCGTCAACACCGTCAGGCCGAGCGCCAGGCCATAGAACGCGATCATGGCCTGAAGGCCGGACAGCCCCAATGCGCGACCGCCGGAAAAAACCAGGACCGCCACGGTCAGGCCCAGCACCATGGCATAGCCCACGGAAAACAGCATCCACCTGGTTGAGCCCGCCTGAATTTTCACTGCAATTGCCGCCGCCAGACACGGGGGGTAGAGCACCATGAAAAGCATCAGCGCCAGTGCGTGAAGCGGCGTAAACCCCTTTTCCTTTTCAGCCATTCGCTTCTCCAGGGTTTCACCGCGTTCATCCGATTCATAAAGCGCGCCCAATGTGGCCACGCTGCTTTCCTTGGCGGCAAGGGCGCTTAAAAGCGCCACATTCACACGCCAGTTAAACCCCGCATACTGGGTCACCGGCTCAAGCGCCTTGCCCGCTCGCCCCAAAAAGCTTTTGTTGATCCGCTCCTTTTTCATCTCCATTAGCAGCTCTTTCCGGCTTCGGATGAGGCTCTTGGTGGCCCGATAAACAGTCATGCCGTCTTTTCCCTCCCGGCTGACCGCCTTGAAAAACGCCGGGTTTTTTTGCTCGTAAACTTCGTTCAGGGTTTTGGCCGCATCCCCGCCGCCGGCTTGAAGCCGGGCGCTTTTATAATCATTCCAGTAATTCACAAAATCCATCAGGTTGTTGCGGCGGATCTGGTCGGCATAGGATGTGTTTTTAATCTTTCCCAGGAACTCCGACACTGCTTTCTGCTTCTCGCCCTTGTAATATGCCATCCGCTCATCGCTCAGCCCCGGCAACTGCAGCAAAACAAAAATCACCACCGCCACTGCAGCCACAATGGTGATGATTTTTCGGATAAACAGCCACACCCGCTCCACCGCCCGGGTTAAAACACCGCGAATGGTCGGCAGATGATAGGGCGGCATCTCCATGACAAAGGGTGCGGTGGGCTTGTTCTTTAACACCGTAAGCGTCAGCACCTTGGAGATCGGCAGCACCAGGAGCAAGCTGATGGTGGAGATAAAAAACATGGCCCAAGCCTTGTGCGCGGCAAAATAGATATTAATGAGGAGTACATACAGCGGTACTTTTGCCATACAGTTTAAAAGCGGAATGATCAGGATGGTTGCCAGCCGCGAGCGCTCATCTGGAATCCCCTTGCAGCACATCACCCCCGGCACTGCACACCCGCCCACACAGATGCCGCCAAGCACCATGGGCAACGTGGACTGGCCGTGGAGACCGTACCTGGAGAAGACCCGGTCCATGATAAAGGCCATGCGGGGCATGTAGCCGGAGTCCTCTAAAATGGCGATCAGGCCGAACAGAATGAAAAATATGGGAATGTAGTTTAGCAGCGCATTAATGCTGTCCACAAACCACAGGGCAAAGGAACGAATCAAAGGAATCTCGACAAACCCCGGCGCTGGCATGACCGCCTCGGTGAGACTGCGGACCTTTGCCAGAAGCGGCCAGGTGTAGTTGGTCACGTTATAGCCCTGGACGATGGACAGATAATAGAGCAGCCAGATGACACCCACCAGAATCGCCGGCCCCAGCAGACGATGGCAGACGATTTTGTCGACCCGGTCGGAGAATGGCAATTTTTCCATAGTGTTGGCGTGCATACAGGATTTGGCGATTTGGGCGGCGGCCTGATACCGGCGGCTGGCGATATGGATTTCGGGCGCCTCGTCAAAACCGGATTCAAAATCTGCCCGCCACCCGTTCACTGCGGTTGCAAAATCATCAGGCGCCGGGTGATTTTCCGCCACCAGGTTGAAAATCTCGGAATCCCCCTCCATCAGCTTAATGGCCAGCCATCGCACCGGATACCGGGATGCCAGCTGTGGGGTCTCAGCGAAGACCCGGCTTTCAATTTCCCTGAGAATCGGCTCCATTTCGCCGTAGTCAATGTTGAGGCCTCTGATAGTAGCTTTGTTGCTGGCTGTGGCGGCAATCGCCTCCAGCAATTCCTGTTTGCCGACTCCACTCTTCATGTTGGTGGCAACAACCGGAATATTTAACTTTTTGGAAAGTTTTTCAGTGTCAATTTTTATGCCGCGCTTCTGGGCCAGATCGATCATGTTGAGATTCAGCACCAGCGGGGGCTGCATCTCCATTAACTGAAAGGTAAGAAAAAGGCAGCGTTTCAAATTGGACGCATCCAT
>JAWOFF010000045.1:0-19878 GCA_046482325.1 Desulfosalsimonadaceae bacterium | reverse complement strand
AAACAGGTATGATCATGCCCTTTTTGATCGTCTCTGATACAATTGCCAAACGCTATAGCGGAGGACGCATATGATCCATGGCCATGGCGGAAACATCCGGGAAACGGCAGCTGAACTCGGGTGCGCGCCGGAAGAAATTGTTGATATGAGCAGCAATATAAATCCTCTGGGGCCGATGCCGGGGCTTTTGGATCATCTGTGCGGGAACATTTCAAGCATCTGCCGCCTGCCGGATGTTTCCGCCGTGCCTGCGGCTGCCGCCTATGCCGGGTGGCAGGGCCTTGCTCCGGAGCGTGTGCTTGCCGGAGCGGGCACCACGGAGTTTCTATATCAAATCCCGAAGGCCCTGGGCCTTTCTTCAGCCCTTGTGGTCGCGCCGACATATGCCGACTACGCAGATGCCCTGGCTTTGCACGGCGTTTTTTGCCACCCGTTTTTGCTGACAGAGCAGGACGGGTTCGCCCCTGACATTGAGGCCCTTGCGGCAGATGCAAAAACCGTTGACGCGGTGTTTTTTTGCAACCCCAACAATCCCACCGGCTTATATACCCCTATACCGGAAGTGGAGCGCCTTGCCCGCAGTTGTCCGGACACATGCTTTATTATAGATGAGTCCTATCTGCCCTTTGTCCGGGGGATCGCCGATGCTTCCATTGCAGAAAAAGAGCTCGGCAATGTGGTGGTGCTGCAGTCGCTTTCCAAGATGTTTTCCGTGCCGGGTCTGCGAATTGGCTTCTGCGTTGCTGATGCGGCGGCCGCGGAAAAAATTGCCCGGCGCCTGCCGCCCTGGGGGGTTAATTCCCTGGCCCAGGAGGCGGTATTCTATATTGCAGGATCTCCCGGGACAGCGGCAGCTCATGCCGCCCGGACCCGCTCCTATCTTGCTGCGGAACGCAGCGCCTTTATGGAGACCATGCAGAATTGTCCGGATGTTTTGGTTTTCCCGGGAGAGGCCACTTTTCTGCTTCTCCGCCTATGCCGTTTTAGCGCCTCAGAGCTTGCGGAGCGGCTGCTGGAGCACAGGCTGCTTGTGCGTAACTGCTCCAATTTTGAAGGACTTTCCGAGCAGTTTCTCCGGGTTTCCTTAAAGGATGAGCAAAACAACCGCCTGGCTGCAGGATGCATTCGGGCCTGTATGTCGGGCTGAGAGGCCGCCTGCTGCAAGGTTGACGGTTTCTAAGTAACTTTTATGCTGACATAGAAAACCCAACGCCGCAGAAGTTACTGACCGGTTCGGTCCCGGGCTGCGGCCCGGGGGGGTTACTTCCAGGGAACATCCGGCTATGTCTTTTATTTAAGCCATTACCGGTGATGGCCTTATAAAACAGACCATAGCTTTACGTTACTTTCTGCAAAAATACCGCCGCCGCAGCATTAATCGTTTTTTACGAGCGCCTCAGGCTTTGGTTTGTTTTTTGCCGTATTGTTCCAGAATTTCCGCGATCTGGCGGTCCTTTTCCGCCCAGAGTCCGTTTATCCAATCGCGGAAGCGTCTCTGAAAATCAGGGTCCTGCTCGTAGCCGGATTGGACAAATTCCGGCGGAATGGACAGCGGGCGGGCGCGAACCACCACCAGGGGAATCTCTCCTTTGAGAAAGCTCCAAAAGGAAAGCGGAGCCTCATTTTCCGGGTATACTATGGTGACGTCAATAATCGCTTCCAGGGTTTCGCCCATGGCGGATAAAACCATGGCCGCTCCTCCGGCTCTCGGCATAAGCAGGTGCCGGTATGGAGACTGCTGTTTTTGTTGTTTTTCCGGGCAAAAACGGGTGCCTTCCACAAAATTGATTACGGAAATCGGCGATTTCCTGAAGCGCTCGCAGTACCTGCGAGTTGTCTCCATGTCCCTGCCCTTGAGTTCCGGATGCTTTTGCAGGAATTCGCGGGAATAGCGCTTCATGAAGGGAAAATCCAGTGCCCACCAGGCAATTCCCAGAAAGGGGACCCAGATCAGTTCTTTTTTCAAAAAGAATTTCAGAAAGGGGATGCGCCGTTTCCACAGATGCTGGAGCACCAGGATGTCCGCCCAGGAGCGGTGGTTGCTGATAATAAGATAGGAACTCTTCTGATTGTAGCCATCCAGCCCGTCTGTGTCCATGCGGAGGTTTTGGATAAGCCCAAGGATGAGGCTGTTTATGTCAATCCACACAAAACCCAGCCGCATTAGAACGCGGGTCAGGCTGTGACGAATACCCTCGTGGAAAATCAGGGCTTTTAACAGGATGACGGGAGAGATGGTGATAAAGCAGCCGAGAGTATTTCCTGTATACAACAAAAGGGCTGTTGCGGCGCGAAGCTGCGCGGGCACTCGTATTTGCATGGCATGACTCTCTTGATTGTTCCGGCCTCGTCAGTCCACAGGCGGCCGGATTGATGCTGTAGTCGAATTTCATCTTGCGCGAAACAGGTTTTTTATCCTATCGTAACTCTCTTATGCATACCGAAAAGCCGGTCTATAAAAAACTGCGGAAGCATTTAGACAGCATGCCCGTAGGGTTTCCGAAGACGCGTTCCGGGGTTGAGCTGCGGATTTTACGGGCTCTTTTTACACCTTCCGAGGCTCGGCTGGCGGTTTTTCTGACCCATCGCTGCGTACCTGCGGAAACCGTGTTTGCCCGTGCCGGGCAAAACGACGCCCGCGGCATTTCCCTGGAGCACTGCCGCAGGCTTTTAGAGCGCATGGCGGCACGGGGCAGTATTTTCAGAAAAGTAAGCAACGGCAAGGCCTGCTACGGACTTGTTCCCTTTGTTATCGGTATGTTTGAGTTCCAGGTAAATCACCTGACCCGCAGCTTTTATGAGGACACAGCCCGATATTTCAGGGAGGCTTATGGCCTGGAATACCTCTCCGCCCCCAGGGCCCAGATGCGGGTTGTTCCGGTTGAGCAAAGCCTTCACAATGACCTCCATATTGCCACTTATGATGAAATCCGTCAAATCATAGAGCAGGCTGACGGCAGAATCGGTGTTGCCGAATGCATCTGCAGGAAGGGAAAGGATCTGGAAGGCGATCCCTGCAGGATGACCGACAGGCGTGAACTCTGCCTGGGTTTCCGGGAATATTTTGACTTTTATCGCCAGCAGGGCTGGTTCCGGCCGGTAACAAAGGAGGAGGCCTTCTCCATTGTTCGGCAGTCGGAAAGTGAAGGCCTGGTGCTCCAAGCCACAAATGAGCAGTATCCCCAGGCGGTCTGTGCCTGCTGCTGCTGCTGCTGCGGCATTTTGAATACCCTTAAGGCAATCCCCAACCCCGCTGATTTTGCCGCCTCGAACTATCATGTCCGGGTGGATGCGGAAAAATGTACAGGCTGCGGCCTTTGTGTTGGCCGCTGTCCCATGGGGGCCGTTTCGGTGGCTGAGAAAACGGCAGTGGTCGACTACAGGCGTTGTATCGGCTGCGGGGTCTGTGTTGCGGGCTGCCCCGCCGGGGCGCTGTACCTGGAAAAGAACAGCCGCAGCAGGGTGCCGCCCGAGACCACGGAGGATTACTATGAGGCGCTTGAGCGGGAGAAAAGCCGCCTGGCCAAGACCGGCACTGTTTTGCGGATTGTTCGCCGCATGGGCTGGAAGGATCTGCGGGGGCTTCTCCCAAAAAGGGATCGGACAGGCTGATGGGGGGAGACAGAGCCAATATAGTTATCGTTGGCAGCGGCATAGGCGGTATGGCGGCAGGCGCTCTTTTCGCCGAGCAGGGCCTTACCGTCCGGGTGCTTGAGCAGCACCCTGAGCTTATAGGCGGACATGGCCGCTGCCTTTGCATAAACGGCCTTGAGTTTTCCATGGGGCCGCAGTATGTGTGGGATTTTGGCAGCGGTCAACCGGGGGATCGGTTTCTGGATTTTTTGGGTATCAAGGAGGCCAATCCTTTCATCCCCATGCAGGCCGATGGATTTGAGCGCATTTTTGTAGGCGAGCGCCATGAGCCTGCGGCCCCTTTTCTGGATTTTTGCGTGCCACTTGGGCTGGAAAATTTCCGGCGCAGGATGGAGGCGCTTTTCCCCTCGGAAAAAAGGCGGATTGGCGCTTTGTTTTCTGATATGGCGGGCATTTATAAAGCTTATACGCGTTATCTCCGAACTTGCGGGCAGCCGCCGAACCGCTTTTTGCAGGCCGGCAGGCTGCTGCTGGCAAAAGATATAGCTGCAGAACTGAAACTGCGGTTCGGCCTCAGTGTTTTCCTGTCTCTGCGGGCCTTTTTTGATAAATACGGCATAAGCCCGCTTCTCCGGCGCATCCTTTATGGTCATGGAGGCATATTTGCCGAGAGCGAATCCGAGATGTCCGCCATTGCCTATATTATCGGCACCGGCAACTACCATGCCGGCGCCCGTTATCCTGCAAACGGCTTCAGCAGATTTTTTGATTCCCTGAAAAACAAAATTCTGGAGACAGGGGGCTCCGTGGAAACAGGCAAACGGGTAGTGCGGCTGGAGAGCCAAAACAGTCGGGTCACAGGGGCGGTTTGTGCGGACAGATCCTTTTACGGCTGCGACTGGCTGCTAAGCGATATATCACCCAGGCTGACCTGGCGGTTGCTTGGAGAGAACAAAGCTGCAAAAGCCTTCACCTACAGTCCTTCACACTGTATCTGTACCTGTTGTATCGGGCTGCGGCCGGGGTTTGCCGGCCTCCGCCGGATGCAGGGCCGCAATTACTGGTGGCAGGACGGCCGGGAGGTAAACTACCATGATCCGGATATAACGTCCCGGCCGCAGATGCTGTTTATAAACTCGCCAACTGCCGGCGGCTTCGGCCGTGTCTCGGATAGTGCCGGCGATGCGTTGCTGGCGTATTGCCCCGGCAATTATTTTCAGGAAAAAAGGCTGGCTGCAAAGGGCCCCCAGGCTTTGCAGCGCTTTAAGCGCAGGCTGGCAGAAGAGATTATCGATATTTTAGAGCAGAACATCTTTGCCGGCATCCGACCGTATCTGATGTTTGCCGTGGTCATATCGGCTGTCGACGTGGAAGCAGCGACTTGCGGGGAGTTGGCAAATGCCTACGGCAGGCGGCTTAGCGCCGGGGAAATCCGCAAAGGCCCGATAAGGGAGAGAGGGCGGCCCGATAACTTATACAATGTGAGTGCGGTCAAAAACAGTCCCGGCATTGCAGGCGGCATTGCCTCTGCAGCAGAGGTCTTTGCTGAGCTCACAGGCAGAAGGCTTTAAGTGCGGCCGTCCGGGGCCGGGCTATAGATTCTGTAGTCTGCGGCTTATGCCTCTATGGCAGAGCCGCTGTCAGGAACAGCAGCGCTTCAGTGACCTCTGTCATGGCGCCCAGCATATCGCCGGTAATGCAGCCGAGGCGGCGGCGGTACCAGGCGATCAGGGCATAAACCAGAACAAAGAAGACGCAGACGATCCAGACTCCCCGCCAGCCGAGAAAAAGCGCCGGCACAAGGCAGAGGGCCATCATACGGAAATCTTTTGCGGCAATTGGTCCTCCGAACAGATCCATACCCGTGCCCCCGCCAGGCCGGCCGTAGGGCAGCGCCTTGATGGCAAATATCATGGAAGAGCGTGCAAGTGCGGGTACCAGCAGAAACACCAAAAAGCGCTGTACAGGGCCCGGCCAGGAAATCGCGGCAATTCCGGCAAACTTTACGCCAAGCCCGCACAATACTGCGGCAAGGCCCATTACTCCGATGCGGCTGTCCTTCATAATGTCAAGCACCGTTTCCGTGTCCCTGTGGCCGAAAAGTCCGTCTGCGCTGTCTGCAAGACCATCCAGGTGAAAGGCGCCGGTGAGAATGATCAGAAATATGACATCCAGGACTGCGGCGGGTGCGGAGCCGGCAAGGAGACTGCAGGCGGCCGCGTCAAAAAGCGCCAGCAGAAATCCCAGCAACAGGCCCACTGCCGGAAACCAGGCGATCATTTCCCGCGGCTGATACACGGCGGCGCGCCCGGCCGGCAGCAGGGTGATGAACTGGATGGCTGCGCGAAAAGCCTGCATCACCTTCACTATCCTTTTTCTCCGCTTACGCAAATTTCCACCAGCCGTCTTCTCGGCCGGTTGTCGTGATTGATTACAACTACCTGCTGCCATGTTCCGGAGACAATATCCCCGTTTTTTACAGGGAGTGTGACAGAGGGGCCTATAATGGCTGCCTGGACGTGGCTGTGGCCGTTTCCGTCTTGCCAGGCCTTTTCATGTTCATAGTCGATATCCGGTGGTGCAATGCGGTTAATAGCACGCCGCAGGTCTTCGATTGCACCCGGTTCAAACTCGATTGTGGTAACCGATCCTGTGGAGCCGATTCCGCAGATGTGAACGTTTCCTGCAACAATACCTGAGCGGCGGGCTATGTCCCGGATCGAACCGGTGATGTTTTCTATGGAAACGCCAGTTTGCAGATCCACAAGGATCTGTTCGGTAAATAACGCGGGCATGGCTGATATCCTCCAAGTTTGTGCAGCCTCCTGCCGGCTACAATGTAAGCAGCGGAGCAGGTGCATGCTGCAGGGCGACGGTAAAGCGCGGGGCCATGTTCTGCGGCAGGCCCCCGGCGACAACGGCCAGTGCTTTGTCCGGCCTGTTGTTGGTTTCGCTGATATGGGCCAGGATGACATGGGCCAGCTTCTCGTGGCAGACATCGCTTAAAAGATCCCTGGCTGCTTCATTTGAGAGGTGGCCGGTGCGGCCCTTGATGCGCTGCTTAATCGGCCAGGGATAGGGCCCGTCCTCAAGCATGCGCCGGTCATGGTTGGCTTCCAGTACCAGGCAGGTGCAGTCGCTTAAATGGTGGCGCACCATGGCGGTAGCCACCCCCAGGTCCGTTGCAATGCCGATTTTTTGACCGTTTGCCTGCAGGGTGAATCCGGCCGGATCGCATGCATCATGGGCGGTGGAAAAGGGATGCAGGCGGATGTCCTGTATGGCAAAGCCGCAACCGCAGGAAAAATGCGCAATGTGTTCGATGCTGCCCATTTTTTTTTCTGCCTCGCGGTAAGTGCCGGGTGAGATATAGACCGGGATGCTATATTTTCTGGCCAGTACCCCCACTCCCTGAAGATGATCGCTGTGTTCGTGCGTTACGACAAGGGCGTCCAGGTCACGGGGCAGGATCTGGCGCGTGCGGAACCTGCGTTCTATTTCCGCCCCGGACAGGCCGGCGTCAATGAGAATACGGGTATTTCCTGAGGAAACATAGATGGCATTGCCCTTGCTGCCACTTGCAAGAAGGCATAGAGAGACGCTTTTGCAGGGAGAAAAATCTGCGGAGGGCGAAAAACTCTGCGGTGGATGGGGCATTTACACTCCTGTATGGCCGAATCCGCCGGCATCCCGGGAGGATGAGGCAAGGTCTGCCACCTCGGTGATTCGGCCCCGGCAGAGCTGGCTGATGACCATTTGCGCAATACGGTCGCCCCGCTGGATCGTGAAGGCCTGTTTGCCGTGGTTGATCAGAGCGATTTTGACTTCCCCCCGAAAATCCGCGTCAATGGTGCCCGGCGAGTTGATAATGCCGATGCCGTATTTTACGGCAAGCCCGCTTCTTGGCCTGATCTGGGCTTCGCAGTCCATTGGAAGAGCCATGGCAAAGCCGGTGGGTATAAGTGCTATATCCCCGGGCTGCAGGGTGAGCGCTTCTGATACTGCAGCGCAGATATCCATGCCCGCTGCATGGGGGGTCATATAGCGGGGAAGTGAAATATCTGCATCCGCATCCGGCCGGATCCTGCGGCAGGGAATCTCCGGGGTTGGTGCTGTCATGGCTCTTTGTTCCCGCCTATTCCGGTTGGGATTTTTTTTCCCTGTGGTTCGGCCCTGATTTATTGTCTTTCTCCATCAGCGCCTTTCGGGAGAGTTTGATTTTGCCGTCCGGGGTGATGTCGATCACTTTGACCCGGATGGTATCTCCCTGCTGGATTTCATCGGTTACTTTCTTGATCCGATAGGGGGCAATTTCGGAGATGTGGACCAGGCCCTCGGTTTTGGGCTTGATCTGCACGAATGCGCCGAAGTCGGTGATTTTTACTACGGAGCCGTCATACACCTCGCCGATTTCCGGATCCATCCCGATTCCCTTAATAATTTCCAGAGCTTTTTCCCCGTCCGCCTTTTTTACCGAGGCGATCTTGACAATACCGGAATCGTCAATTTCAATCTGGGTGTTGGTCTCGGTCTGGATCGAGCGGATCATTTTGCCGCCCGGGCCAATGATGTCCCCGATGCGCTCCGGACTGATTTTTACTGTATAAACCACGGGAGCGTAAGGGGAGAGTTCCCTGCGGGGCGCCCGGATGGTTTCCTTCATTTTTTCAAGGATGTGAAGCCGTCCGTTTCTGGCCTGTTTCAGGGCTTTTTCCAGGATATCGCGGGAGAGCTCGTTGATCTTAATATCCATCTGCACCGCTGTTATGCCTTCTTCAGTTCCTGCCACCTTGAAGTCCATATCTCCGCAGTGGTCCTCGTCGCCCAGTATATCGGACAGCACAGCCACCTGCTTTCCGTCTGTGACCAGGCCCATAGCGATCCCTGAAACAGGCGCTTTTATGGGGACACCGCCGTCCATCAGGGCCATCGAGGAGGCGCAGACAGTACCCATTGAGGAGGAACCGTTTGATTCGAGAACTTCGGAGACAATCCGGATGGTATACTCGAAATCCTCTTTGGGCGGCAGCACCTTCTCGATTGCCCGCTGGGCAAGCGCTCCGTGCCCGATATCGCGGCGGCTGGGGCCTCCGGGACGCCGTATTTCGCCCACGCAGTAAGGTGGAAAGTTGTAGTGGAGCATAAAGGGTTTTGTCTCCTCGCCGCTTAAGGTCTCCACCCGCTGTTCATCCTGTCCGGAACCAAGGGTCATGGCCGCCAGCACCTGGGTTTCCCCCCTCGTAAAGAGCCCGGATCCATGAACCCGCGGAAGAAGGCCTGCTTCGCAGGAGATGGGCCGGACCTCCGTGAAGCTCCGGTCGTCAATCCGCCGCCCGTGGTTCAGGATCATGTCCCGGCATATATCGTGCTCCAGATCGTTTAATATAGCGTAGACTTCCTTTTTTCGTTCTGCATAAGCTTCTCCCAGGCCTTCAAAGACCCCGGCCCTGAGCTCGGCAAGAGCCTTCTGGCGTTTGAGCTTCTCCGGAATGCGCAGGGCTTCAGCCATCCTTGCCTCTGCCGCTGCATGGACTTTTTCGGAAAGTTCCGGATCAGAGGGCGCAGCAGTGCATTCGCGTTTTTCCACCCCGACACTTTCCTTTAGTTTCTCCTGGAGTTCAATGATGGGCTGGAGCTTCTTGTGGCCGAAGTAAATGGCCTCTGTCATCTCGGCTTCGCTGACCATGTCGCCGCCGCCTTCCACCATGATAATGCCGGTCTTGGAGCCCGCCACAATTACATCGATATCGGTGCTTTTGCGCTGTTCAATTGAGGGATTTACCATAAGCTCTCCGTCCAGGCGGCCAACGCGGACGCTGGCAATAGGGCCTGCAAACGGGATATCTGAAATTTCCAGGGCGGCCGAGGCACCGTTTAAAGCCAGAATGTCCGGGTCATTGATCTTGTCCATGGACAGCACAGTGGCGATAACCTGAATTTCGCAGCGGTAGTCCGCCGGAAACAGGGGCCGCAGGGGCCTGTCGGTCAGGCGGGCGGTTAGCGTTTCTTTTTCACTGGGACGGCCTATTTCGCGTCTGAAATAATTGCCAGGGATTCGGCCGGCCGCATAAATTTTTTCCTGATATTCTACCGATAGGGGGAGAAAATCGATATCCGGCCGCTCCTCTCCGGTAGAAACCACTGTAACCAGTACCATGGTCTCACCGTACTGCACCACAACCGACCCGGAGGCCTGTTTGGCCACCTTGCCTGTCTGGAGGCTGAGCGTTTCGTCCCCAAGCTGGGTTTTAAATGATATTTCCATATGTGTCTCCTGATGAATCTACTGAAAATTAGGTAACACTCCACCGGTGCATTGCCCGGCAGAGCAGTGAAAGGGGAATTTGTGCGGGAGTTTATGGATTGATTTAGCGTCTGAGCCCAAGCTCCTTAATAATGCCTCGATATCGCTTAACATCTTTATTTTTCACATAGTTGAGCAGTCGCCGGCGCCTGCCGACCATCAGGAGTAATCCTCTTCGGGAATGATGATCTTTTTTATGCGTTTTCAAATGTTCGGTCAGATGGCTGATACGATCGGTCAAAAGCGCAATCTGAACCTCCGGAGAGCCGGTGTCGGCCTCATGCAGCTTGAATTTTTCGATCGTATCCTGTTTTTTGGTTTCCGGGGTAGTCACTGTATGCCTCCTTGCAGAATATTGATTTTTCTGGTTCAGCCATGATGGAAGACGCAGCAGTATTTCAGGCGTTCGTTGTCAGCCTCCTCACGGCAGAGGACCGCAAGCAGATTTTCCTCTGCGTCAAGAATTTTAATGTAGCCCGTTTCTGCCATGCCGTCAACATCATGCAGGTATATCATTTTTCCATATTTTATTTTTTCCGTCAAAGCATTGTCCGCTGTATGTACAGGCATCCCGCGAAGGGCCGGAGCCGGCGGAATCATGGCTTCTCCAAACCTTCCCGCATCTGCCAGTTCCCCGAGTTTTGCAAGCGTCCAGGACTCGCTGACGTTAAAACCGCCGTTTTCGGTGCGCCTGAGTTTTTTCAGGTAGGCGCCGCACCCCAGGCTCCGGCCGATCTCAGCGCAGAGGCTGCGGATATATGTCCCTGAAGAACAGCGCAGAGAAAGTGCAACCTCCGGCAGCTCCAGCTTTTGCAGTGCAATGCGTTCAATCGTCACCTGCCGCGCAGGTTTGTGTACCGGGCGTCCGCTTCTTGCATATTCATATAGAGGCCTGCCCTTATGCTTCAGTGCGGAATAGGCCGGAGGGATCTGGTTTATCTCCCCCTGAAATTGCTGAATCACGGCCTCCAGCCTGGATGCATCCAGATCCGGGACCGTCCGGCGCTCTGTAACCCTGCCAGCCGCATCCTGCGTATCCGTTTCTACACCTAAAACCAGCAGGGCCTCATAGCTTTTCCAGCCGTGCAGGAAGAATCTGGAAAGCCGGGTGGCCTTGTTGACCGGGCACAAAAGAAGCCCCGTTGCCTCCGGATCCAGGGTGCCGGTATGCCCGGCCTTTTTTGCCTTCGCCAGTTTTTTGATTCTTGCCACCACAGCAGCCGAACTCATCTGCTCCGGTTTGTCAACAAGAACAATTCCGCCGGGGCTTGGGTTTTTCATAGACGTCCGGGCCTTCTGCTGCTCACCTGCCGCCGGCCTGTTACAGGCTCTGCGAAAAATCAAATATGGTGGATTTTATATCTTCCAGCGAGGCCCGGATGTCAAAGCCGGCAGCATTGCGATGCCCTCCGCCGCCAAAGGAAGAGGCGATGGCTGCGGCATCCACGGAGCCGTCAGAGCGAAGGCTCACGTGAAACCGAGCTCCCGGCTTTTTTCCCATTCCATTTTGCCGCTCAAAAATCATGACCGCCAGCCGGACGTTTTCTATCCTTTTGGCATAATGGATCAGGCCGTTGACATCATCGATATGCGTTCCTGTTGCATCCAGCATCTTCTGAGTGAGAGTCATCACTGTAAGTTTTCCGTTTTCCGAGAGCTCGATAGTGTCAAAAAGCATGTTAAGCAGCTTGATGCGGTTAAGTGAAAGCGTCTCATAAACGTGGTGCGCGACCTTATACGGATCAGCCCCGCAATTGACCATTTCATGGGCAATTTCAAAAGCCGCGGACGTCGTGTTGGAAAAGCGGAAAGAGCCTGTATCTGCCATGATTCCCGTGTAAATGGCATAGGCCATGCCTGTATTTATGGGCACCTCCATTTTCTTGATCAGGCGGTAGACTATTTCCGCAGTCGAGGATGCATGGGGGTCGATGTACTGTAAATCACCGAAACGTGTATTGGTTAAATGATGATCAATGTTGATTATAAAGGGCAACCTGCTAACATCCCGGGCAATCTCCCCGATTCGTGCGAGGTTGGAGCAGTCCAGAATGACGGCGGTATCATAATCCGGTATATGGCCTGACTTGTTTTTAATCCGGTGTATGGACGGCAGAAACTGATAGACAGCAGGAATCGGGCTCTCGTTATATAAAACAACATCCTTTGCGATGCCCTCAAGCGCCAGCCCCAGTCCCAGAAGGGCGCCGATTGCATCGCCGTCCGGATGAATATGGGATGCAAGCAGAATTTTTTCACTTTTAATCAGTTGATGAGCCGTCTGCTGGGTGTTCATTTTTTAATCGTTTGATGACCGTCTCTATATGAAATCCATAATCAATGGATTCGTCGTAAAAAAATTGAAACTCAGGCATATACCGCAGATCCAATTCTTGTGCAAGAGTATATTTGATAAAGCCTGTGGCTTTTTGGAAGCCGGCGGCGGCTTCCTCGCGGGTAGCGCGGGAGCCGGAGGAAGTGACAAAATAAATGCGGGCCAGTTTGAGGTCCCTTGTCATGTCCACACCGGTGATTGTCACAGCCCGCAGCCGGGGATCCTTGATGGATTTGAGCAACATGTCCGAGAGCGCTTCCTGAATCAGGCAGCCTACGCGTTCTGATCTGTTAAAGGGTCTCATATATTGATGATCTCCATTTTTGTGTCAATCAATTCAGCCAGATGCAGATTTTCGGTAAAGCTTATCAGCTTGTCCATTTTGGAATTGATGGTCCGCGCGTTGTTGCCCACCAGGGCAAATCCGATTTCGGCATGTGTAAGTGCGTCATTGTAGTTGACTTCAGCGATGGAAGCGTTGAAACCGTTGCGGACGCGCTGAATTGTGGATTTAATTATCCCACGCTTCTGCTTGAGCGAGCGGCAGTCATGTATCCTCAGTGTGATTGTGCCAAAACCGATAACCATTCAAAGGGCCCTGCTGTCTTATCGGCCGGTTTGCATTCAGCTGATTTCCGGCTTGATCTCTTCAAGGTAATAGTTCTCCAGCACATCGCCTACCTTGATGTCATTGTAGTTTTCAATACGGATGCCGCATTCATAGTTGTGGGTCACCTCCTTGACGTCGTCCTTGTAGCGCTTCAGCGTGCCGATTCTGCCGTCAAAGGTAACGATTCCGTCGCGAACAACCCGAATTTTCTGGCCCCGCTGGATTTTGCCGTCTGTGACATAGCAGCCGGCGATGGTGCCCACATTCGGCACATGAAAGGTCTGTCGGACTTCCGCACGGCCTAAAACTCTTTCTTCGTACCTTGACTCCATGAGCCCGACCATGGCGTCCTTGATATCCTTTATGGCATTGTATATGACGTCGTAGTAGCGGATATCCACGTTTTCTTCATCCGCCATCCTCACCACTTTGGCACTCGGCCGGACATTGAAGCCGAGAATGATGGCGTTGGAAACCGCTGCAAGGGAGACGTCGGATTCGTGTATGGGGCCAGCAGCCGAATGCACTACGCTGATTTTGACCTCATCGGTGGAGAGCTTGGTAAGCGAATCCCGCAGGGCCTCGATTGAGCCCTGGACATCGGCTTTAATGATGAGATTCAAATCTTTTACCTCGCCCTCCATCATTTTTTCATAGAGTTTATCAAGGCTCATCCGGCTGGAGCGGGCAAGCTCCTTGGAGCGCTGTTTGTGCAGGCGGTGCTCGCTGACCTGTTTGGCGTCCTTTTCAGCGGACAGGGTAACGAACTCGTCGCCTGCCATGGGAACGCCGGAGAGACCGACAATTTCCACCGGGTAAGAGGGGGTTGCGCTCTGCACCTGCTGTCCCAGGTCGTTGTACATAACGCGGATTTTGCCGTAATACATCCCGCATACCACCGGATCGCCGGTTTTCAGTGTGCCTTCCTGGACAAGAAGTGTGGCCACCGGCCCGCGGCCGGTGTCCAGCTTGGATTCAATAACGTGCCCGCGGGCAAGCTTGTCGGGATTGGCCTTTAATTCAAGCACCTCGGACTGCAGCAGAATCATCTCAAGCAGTTCGTCTATGCCTGCCTGCTGCTTGGCGGAAACATTGACAAAAATGGTATCGCCGCCCCAGTCTTCCGGAACCAGGTTTTTCTCTGCGACCTCGCGTTTTATGCGGTCTGGTTCGGCATTGTTTTTGTCAATCTTGTTGACGGCAACGATGATGGGCACTCCTGCTGCCCTGGCGTGATCGATGGCCTCCTGTGTCTGGGGCATAACACCGTCGTCTGCCGCGACAACAAGAACCACCAGGTCTGTAACCTGGGCGCCTCGGGCGCGCATGGAGGTGAAGGCTTCGTGGCCCGGCGTATCCAGAAACACGATTTCCCCGTTGGGGATTTTCACGTAGTAGGCGCCGATATGCTGGGTAATGCCGCCGGCTTCGCCCGCGGTAACCTTGGTTCTGCGAATCACATCCAGAAGCGAGGTCTTGCCGTGGTCTACATGGCCCATTATGGTTACAACCGGCGGCCTCGGCATGAGCTGGGAGGGGTCGTCTTCCTCGGTTTTGAGAACCGCATCCTCTTCAAAAGAGGCCCGCTCCACTTCAAAATTAAATTCCTGCGCCACCAGATTGGCAGTGTCAAAGTCAATGGTCTGATTGACCGTTACCATCATGCCCATGTTCATAAGGGTCTTGATCAGCTCATTAGCCTTAATCCCCATCCGTTTGGCCAAATCGGCGATAACAATTGTATCGTCAACTTTTATGCGGCGCTTGATCGCTTTAGGCGTTGTGGCCTGCGGCTTTTGCTCAGCAAACTGGGCTGCAGCCGGCTGCTTGCCTTTTTTCCGGGCTTTTTTCCCGCGGCCGAAGCTTTTGTCATATAGTGCATCGCCCTCGACCACTTCCTTGCGCCGGGGGGCTGCCCGGGACTTATCCGATTTTTTTCCCTTCTCGCCCTCGTCAACTTTCTTTTTGCCCCGGCTCTTCTTCTTTTCTTCGGCCGGAATCTCCACTTCAGGCTGCTCGGGAGGGATTTTGGGTTCTGATGGTTTGGCCTTTTTTGCAGACGGGGGTTTAGGACCGGACGCTTCCTCGGGGGCCGGGGTTTCCGGCTTTGCTTCCTCTTCCGGCTCCTGCGGGGCCTCCGGCATCTGGATTATTCTTGCCGGAGTATCTTTTCGGCGCTTCTTTTTGGATTTTGTTTTGCGGGCTGTCTTTTTGGGCGGCTCCTGCTCCCTGCCCTCGGCCGCCTGCTCCTTGTCAGCGGGTTCGGACTCTTGTTCCGGTTCCTGGCGGCCCGGCTCTTCCGGAGCTTCAGCTTCCGTGGATTCGGCGCCTTCTTCCTGCGTCCCGGCTGCGGCTGTGGCTGCGTCGGCAGGCTCCTCCTCTTCCGGCTCCTGCGGGGCCTTCGTCGCAGCATCCCCGTATTCAGTTTCCTGAACAGGCTCTGCGGTTTTTTCCTCTTCAGCAGCCTCCTGCACCGCTTCGGCACCGGTCTGCGGCTCAGCCTGTTTTTCCTGGCTTCTTTCTGTCTCTTCAGGCTTGGCCGTCTTTTCGGTTTCGGATGGGGGGGGCTCCGGCTGTTGGTGCCGGGCGGATGCAGTGGTTCCGGGTTCAGCGGCAGGGGCCGGCCCGGCAGATGTCTCCGCATCCGAAGGCTTCTGCTTTTCCATACGTTTGCGCCGCCTGCGGATTACGTTGGGTTTTACCCGTTTTGCCTCGTAAGACTCTGTTTTTCGGTCGTTTCCATACAACTCGGCTTTCACCCGGCCTGCCTCTTCGTCATCGAGCGTAGACATGTGGTTTTTCACATCCACTTTCATCTCCTGCAGCTTCGCCAGCAGGGTTTTGTTGGTCATATTCAGTTCTCTGGCGAGTTCGTAAACTCTCAATTTTGCCATCCATCCCCCCTAGTTGCAATCCTTACCTGCACCTGTTTTGAAAATGGTCTCCCTGGTGTTTGGCTGAAATGGAGCATTTATATGTTTTCATCCGCATTTTTCGAGGTGTCCGGCGCGGCAATTGTCTGTTCGGCACTTTGTATAAGTTGTTGGGCAAAATCTTCTGAAATATCACCAGCTTCTGCAATTTCCCGCGGCGTGGCCTTGGCAAGGTCCTCTGAGGAGAAGAACCCGTTCTCAATGAGTTGCTCTGCCAGGGGCCGGCTCATGTCCGGCAGCGTCAGCAGGGACTCATAGCCTTCCTTCATGCTCTCATCATAGCGGGTTTCACTTTTTACATCAAGCTGCCAGCCGGTCAGCTTGGAGGCCAGCCGTACGTTCTGTCCCTGCTTTCCGATGGCTATGGACAGCGAGTCATCCGGGACCACCACTTCCATGCTGCGGTTGGCTTCGTCAATGATGACCCGCGAGATTTCAGCCGGTGCCAGTGCATTGCAGACAAACTTGGCGGGATCCATGTGCCATGGGATAATGTCGATCTTTTCCCCCTTTAATTCCTGCACAACGCTTTGTACCCGGTTGCCTTTGATGCCCACGCAGGCGCCGACCGGATCTATGTCCGGATCATTCGTACTGACGGCAATCTTTCCGCGGCTGCCGGCATCACGGGCTGCGGATATGATGTTTACAATGCCTTCGCTGATTTCAGGCACTTCTGTTTTGAAAAGATTTATCAAAAAGCCAGGGTGAGTCCTGGAAAGAACGATCTGCGGCCCGCGGCTTTCCTCATGCACCTTTGCAATGTAGGCCCGGATGCGGTCGCCGCGGCGATAGCTCTCATTGGGGATCTGCTCGCGTTTGGGAAGAACGGCTTCTGCCTGACCCAGGTTGACGATGATTTCATTGCGTGATACGCGCTGAACGATGCCGTTTATGGTTTCGCCTTCACGGTCGATAAAGTTGTTAAAAACAGCATTACGTTCTGCAGTTTTCAGCTTCTGAATGATGACCTGCTTGGCGGACTGGGCTGCAATGCGCCCGAAGGTTGTGGTGTCCATTTTGGATCCAAGGTCATCGCCGACTTCACATTCCGGGTCCAGCTCCCGGGCTTGCTCAAGCGAAATCTGGAAGTCCGGATCGGTTACCTTCTCTACGACCTCCTTGAATTGAAATACTTCGAGTTCGCCGGTTTCTTCGTTATACTGAATTTCCATATCGATTCTGTTGCCGAATTTTTTTTTGGCGGCTGAGCGCAGAGCTTCCTCCAGTGCCTTTACCAGCACATTGAATTCAATGCCTTTGTCCCGGCTAACTTGCTCTATAACGCGTTTCATGTCTGTGATAAGCATTCGCTGTCTCCGTTATATCGAATTCACAAGCCGTGCCCTGATAATTTCCGAATGCGCGATACCGAGGGTTTTCCCCTCCGTTTGCAGCCATACGTTTCCATCCGAGTAGCCCGCCAGCACGCCGGTGAAGTTTCTCTGCCCCTCAATCGGGCGGGCCACCCGTATTTTTGCCTTGTAGCCCGCGAAGCGTTCAAAATCCGAAGCCCGGGAGACCGGCCGTCTGGCTCCCGGAGAAGATACCTCAAGGGTATAGGCGTCCGCGGTTTCCAGCTTGATATCCAGGATGTCGCTTAACTGCCTGCTGACAATCGTGCAGTCATCCAGGCTGACACCGTCGGGCTTTTCAATGTATACCCGAAGGATCCGACCGCCGGCTTCCCGCTGGTATTCGATATGTACCAGGTCCATGCCTTCGGCGGTACACAGAGGCTCAGCGAGCGTCCAGACCCGCTCTACGATTTCGCGTTCACTGAGGCTTTTCTGGTTTCCCGGAGGACTGCCTCCGGTTTGTTCCCCCTTTTTTTTCTTTGCCATATTGTAATTGCGGTATACGCTGCCGCGGTCTGCATGGCTGCATCACAGAAGATGCAACGCAAAACAGGTTTTCAGGGGCGCATCGTCATTTCTGTTTGTAGAAATAAAAAACGGGCAATATGCCCGTTTTATCAAGGCCGCTCATTTTTTATACCAACCCTTGCCCGAGGGTGATAAACGCTTGGAGCGGGCAACGAGATTCGAACTCGCGACACCAAGCTTGGGAAGCTTGTACTCTACCAACTGAGCTATGCCCGCATTCTTAACCTATCTTATATAAGGAAAAAGCCGGGCGATGTCAAGACGAAATTTTACGATAGAAAATACCGGCCATCTGACGGTTTATTCGTTTAAAAGATCCCGGATCCGGCGGAGTTCAGTTTTTAATTCTGCGATAAGCTCTTCGGAATGCGGGCCTTGTTTTTTTTTGCGCTGCCGGTGCAAGTGCTGGCGGGCTCCCTGTATTGTAAATTTTTTATCGTAGAGGAGGTGTTTGATCAAAAGGATGGTTTTTACATCGGATTTGCGGTACAGACGCTGTCCGGATTCGGTACGCCTGGGTCTAATCTCCGGAAATTCGGATTCCCAGAACCGTAATACGTAAGCGGCAAGCTCTGTGATTTCCGTTACCTCTCCGATACGGAAATAGAGTTTGTCCGGAATCCGGGGAAAAGACGGCCCTGTCTCTGCCATGGGGCACCCCTCGTTTCACGCGGGAAGGCTGGCATGAAAGGTCTGCATCAGATGTCTGGTAATATCCTCGTGGATGCGGTTGACGGTCTCATCGGCCAGGGTCTGCCGGGCTGAGCGATACAACAGCCTGATCGAGATGCTTTTTTTGCCTTCCGGTATGGGGGCGCCGCTGTAGAGGTCAAAGATGCGGACCTGCTCCAGCAGAGCCTCTCCTGTCTGATAGATGCTGGCGACTATATCATCTGCTGCAATGGAGCTGTCGACAATCAGGGTAATATCTCTGGAGGCGGCCGGGAATTTGGGTATCGGGGAAAACGGCCGGACTTCAGGGACGAGCGGCAGCAGGCGCCTGAGATCGATTTCCAGGATAAAGGCCTGCTGTCTGAGATCAAAATTGGAGAGCACCTGTGGAGCGATTTCGCCGATTAGGCCGATTTCGGTATCGCCTGCTGAAATCCGGGCGCTGTGGCCAGCTCTTGTGTAGCAGGCCCGGCAGGCTGGCAGGGGCCGGAAGCTGTAGTTTTCTATGTAGAGTCTCTGCAGCAGGGTTTCGGCCGCCCCCTTGATATCATAAAAATCGCAGGGTTTAGCTTTTGTTTGCCAGGTCGGGGGCATCCGCACCCCTGTCCAGAGGGCGGCCAGGGTCTCAATTTCTTCCGGCAGGCTGTCCTGGCCCCGGCTGAGAAAGGTTCTGCCGGTTTCAAAGAGCTTGAGGTCTTTGATCTGGTAGGCGAAGTTTTTGTGCATGGCCTCCAGGAGCCCCGGCAAAAGAGAGGTCCGCATAACCGCCTGTTCCTCGGAAAGAGGATTCAGTACCGCGAGCATCCGCTGCCGTTCATCCCCGGGGGGAAGCCCCAGGCGACGGCAGGAATCTTTTGCGGTAAAGCTGTAGTTGATGGATTCAGTAAAGCCGAAGCCGCACATGAGGTCTTTGACTGTTTCGCGAAGACTGATTTCCCGTTCGGGAAGCCGGGTCGGCGCAGACGTGCTGGGAAACGTGGTAATGATACGGTTGTAGCCCCACAGGCGCGCGATTTCTTCCATGAGATCTTCCGGTCGGCTTACGTCGACCCGGAAGCTCGGCGGCAGAATGCTCAGATTTTTTTCGTCGGCCGTACTTGCGGCGAAATCGACTGACTCCAGCAGCTCCTGCATCTGAGGAGCAGCAAGGGAGGTGCCCAGCAAACGGTTGGCTTTTTCCGTGTCGAGCGTAATCGGGCGGCGGCTGAAGGGCTTTGGATATTCATCAATTGCGCCTTCAACGAGGGCGCCGTCCCCGATTTCGGCCATCAGCCGGGCAGCGCGCTCCAGGGCATACAGCGTGCCCGCAGGGTCAACCCCACGCTCGAAGCGGTGGGAGGCATCTGTGCTGATTCCCATGCGTTTTGCCGTTTTTCGGATCGATACGGGATCAAAGCAGGCGCTTTCAATCAGAACACGGCTGGTCTGCTGCTGTATCTCGGAGTTTTCCCCGCCCATGACGCCGGCTACGGCAACCGGTTTTTCGCCGTCGCAGATCATCAGAGTTTCATCTGTCAGTTTGTGCTCCCTGCCGTCAAGGGTGG
>JAWOFF010000032.1:0-32257 GCA_046482325.1 Desulfosalsimonadaceae bacterium | reverse complement strand
TCTCGCCACTGCCTGCGGCATAGAAATTAACGCCTTCAGTATTTGTCTGACAAGCGATGATGCCCGGGAGGGGACCAGCGCCTTTCTTGAAAAGCGAAAACCGGATTTCAAAGGCCGCCTGAAAGGTTAGCCTGTTTTGCAATTTATGCTTGACAGGCGGTTTGCTCCAAGTTAGGTAAACGATAGTTTTTTTTATTTTTACCTTTCACAACAAACAGCAGATAGCATAAGACAAATGCCGAATAAGTGCTGCGGTTTTGCTGTCGTTGGGAACTATTTCTTTTTTCTATAGTCTTCCCATGGACCGGCAAAGCAAAATTTAAAATATCTGCAATGCAGGAAAAGCCATGGGGAGACGCCGCACCGGCCCCCTATGGCTGTATTTTGTAAGGCTGCTGGGGGCGCCCCGGACAGCCTTTTTTATTTTCAGCAGCTGGCATTGATGCTCTCGTAAAAAATCAGTTTGGGATGGCAAAGGAGGATGTAGAATGATCTTTGACATGGAATACGAAACCATGCCCCGGGAAGCTCTGGAATCCATTCAGCTCCGACGACTCCAGACCACTTTGTCACGGGTCTATGCGACAGTCCCCTTCTACCGGAAAAAATTTGACGAAGCAGGTGTTATGCCCGGGGATGTCAAATCCCTCGATGACTTGCGGCGCCTGCCCTTTACCGCCAAACAGGATCTGCGGGACAACTATCCCTTCGGGATGTTTGCCGTGCCAATGGAGAACGTGGTCAGAATTCACGCCTCCTCCGGCACAACCGGAAAGCCGACGGTGGTAGGCTACACCGCCCGCGATATAAATACCTGGGCCGAGCTTATCGCCCGCTCCCTTGCCTCTTCCGGGGCATCCCGCGGCGACATCATCCACAATGCCTATGGTTACGGGCTGTTCACCGGCGGCCTTGGTTTTCACTACGGCGCGGAAACGCTCGGGGCCTCCGTCATCCCTGTCTCCGGAGGCAACACCAAACGGCAGGTTATCATCATGCGTGATTTCGGCCCCACCATTCTCACATCCACCCCCTCATACGCTCTGCATCTGGCGGAAGCCGCGGAGGAAGAAGGTGTCTCCTTCCGGGATCTGAAATTTAAGAGCGGAATTTTCGGGGCCGAACCCTGGTCGGAGGACATGCGCACCGAACTTGAGAACAAACTGGGGCTTAAGGCCATTGACGTCTATGGATTGAGCGAGGTTATCGGACCCGGCGTCGCCATTGAATGTATCGAGGCCCAGAAGGGGCTGCATATATTCGAGGACCATTTCATCCCTGAAATCATTGACCCGCAGACCGGCGAGGTGCTGCCCTACGGCGAAACCGGAGAGCTTGTTATCACCACACTTACAAAGGAAGCCTTTCCGGTCATCCGCTACCGCACCCGCGACATTACCTCGCTCAACCCGGAGCCCTGCATATGCGGGCGAACTCATTACAGGATGGCCAAGATCTCCGGCCGGACAGATGACATGCTAATCATCCGGGGCGTCAACGTATTTCCTTCCCAGATTGAGAGCGTACTTATGAATATTGATGGTGTTGAGCCCCATTACCAGATGATAGTGGACCGCCAGGACAACCTGGACAGCCTCACGGTGGTCGTTGAAGTCAGTGAAGGCATTTTCTCGGACGAAGTAAAAGGGCTGCAGCAGTTTTCCGAAACCATTGAAACAGAAATCAAGGAATGCCTGGGTATCTCCGCACGTGTCCGTCTGGCAGAGCCCAAATCCCTCGAACGCAGCCAGGGAAAGGCTGCCCGGGTAATCGACAACCGGCAGTTATAGACCGCCGGTCAAACCGATACCGCAATGGCGGAGGCAAGCTTCCGTGAACCAGTAACCCCAGTTTGATGCAGGGTTTACCAATCAAGGAGGAGACCATGAAAGCCGAACAGATATCGATTTTTCTGGAAAACAAGGCCGGAAGGCTGGCCGAAGTCACCGGAACCCTGTCCGGAGCAGGGGTCAACATCCGGGCCCTGTCGCTTGCAGACACAACCGATTTCGGGGTCTTGCGCCTGATCGTGGATGACAATGCAAAAGCGGAGCAGGTCCTTAAAGAGGCCGGCTTTACCGTCCGCACCACCCACGTTGTAGCTGTCGAGGTGGACGACCGGCCCGGGGGACTCCACTATATCCTGGACACCCTTACCCTGGCAGGTATCAACGTGGAGTACATGTACGCCTTTGTCCAGCAGAGCGGAGACAATGCCATCATGATCTTCCGCTTTGATCAGCTGGAGGAGGCCATCCGCGTGCTGGAAAAAAACAATGTCACCGTTATCAGCGGAAGCAGGCTTTACACAATGTAAAACAGGGCCTGCAAAGAACAAAACCCGGCAATTCCATAAAAAGGAGGAATCCCTATGCATCAGCAAACTACTATCTGTGCAGGCCGCTCTGCTGCGGTCCTTGCCGCTGCCTTATGCCTGCTCCTGGCACTGCTCCTTACGCCCCCGCCTGCATCGGCTGAAGAAACCTATACAATCGGCGGCATTTTCTCGGTTACCGGCCCGGCCTCCTTTCTAGGCGATCCGGAAAAAAAATCCATGGAGATGGCGGTAGAAGAGATCAACGAGGCTGGCGGCATAAACGGCCGCAAGCTGGAGGCGGTGATCTATGATACCGAAGGAGACCCCTCAAAAACCGTAATGAGCACAAGCAAGCTGATAAATAAAGACCAGGTCGATGCCATCATCGGCCCGAGCCGGACCCCCACGACACTGGCTGTAATGCCCATGATAGAGAAATCGAAAATCCCCTTCATCAGCTGTGCGGCAGGCAAAAAAATCGTGGAGCCCGTAAAACCCTGGGTTTTCAAAACCGCACAAAGCGATGTACTGGCAGTCGCCTCTATTCTCCAGCATATGAAAAAACAGGGTATAAAAAACCTGGCTGTGCTCTCGGTGGAAAACGCCTTTGGAGAAAGCGGCAAAGAGGAGCTTCTTGCCCAGGCCCCAAAGTTCGGGCTTGAAATCGTACGCGCGGAATCTTTCGGCGCCACCGATTCAGACATGACCGCCCAACTGACCAAAATCCGCAAAAAAAATCCGCAGGCACTGGTGTGCTGGGGTACCAACCCGGGCCCGGCTGTGGTAACCAAAAACGTACGCCAACTAGATATGGACATCCCACTGTATCAGAGCCACGGCGTTGCCTCGCCCAAGTTCATCCAGCTGGCGGGAAAAGCCGCTGAAAGAGTCTTTCTGCCCACAGGCAAAATACTGGTGGCAGATCTGCTGCCGCAGGATGATCCCCAGAAACCGGTGCTGACAGACTATATCCATGCCTATGAAAACAAGTATCAATCCGATGTATCCGGCTTCGGCGGCTATGCCTATGATGCGGTACAGCTTCTGGCAAAAGCCCTTGAAGGAAGCGAGGGCAAACCCGGCCGGATACGGGAGAACCTGGAAAACATCAGTGGCCATGCCGGGGTAAGCGGTGTTTTCAACTTCAGCAAACAGGACCACAACGGCCTGAGCCCGGAGGCCTTTGTCATGGTACGAATCCACGACGGCTCCTGGCAGCTTGTTGAATAAGCCCCGCCTATGCAGGAGATTCTCCAATACCTCTTTTCCGGTGCCACCACCGGAGCCATATATGCCGTTATAGCTGTCGGCTTCTCCATGCTCTATAGCTCCACGGAGCTTATCAATTTCGCTCATGGAGAATTCGTGATGCTGGGCGCTCTTGCTATGGTTACGCTGACAGGCGATATGCAGATTCCGCTTCTGCCGGCCTTTCTGCTAACTGTGGCGGCTGTTGCGGCAATCGGCATGCTCTTTGAGCGCCTTGCCATCCGGACCGTGAAACGCCCAACGCCCATAGTATTGATAATCATTACAGTAGGCGCCTCCATTTTTTTAAAAGGGGCTGCAATGCTGATCTGGGGTAAAGATGCCCACAGCATGCCCCCTTTTTCCGAGCATCCGCCACTGGATATTGCCGGAGCCAAGCTGCTTGCCCAAAGCATCTGGGTTTTTGTTGTTGTGCTTATTCTGGCGGCCGGCCTTCATCTTTTCTATAAAAAAACACTTACCGGAAAAGCCATGGAGGCCTGTGCAATAAGCCAGAAAGCGGCCTGGCTGGTGGGCATCCCCTCGCGGATCATGACACTTTTGGCCTTTGGACTAAGCACCGGCATGGGCGCCGCGGCAGGTGTCATCATCGCCCCCATCACCATGTGCAGCTATGATATGGGCACTATGCTGGGGCTCAAAGGGTTCTGCGCCGCCATGCTGGGCGGCCTCGGCAGCCTCTGGGGGGCCCTGATCGGAGGATTTCTGCTGGGCATACTGGAAGCCCTGGGTGTAGGATTTGTCTCTTCGGGTTTAAAGGATGCCACGGCCTTTCTGCTGCTCCTGTTTATCCTCTACGTGCGGCCCGGCGGCATTATCAGCAGCGCCGACGTGGAACGCTTCTGAAACTGAGCGTTTCAAATTTTTAAACCTATTTATTTCTGAATTATTTTAATGAACTCTTCTTCATACCGGCATAACACAGCCTTTGCAGCGCTTGCCGTTGGGATAGCGGCTGCGGGACTGCTGGTAACGAACAACTACTACCTCCAGCTTTTGACCTTTATCGGCATCCATACCCTGCTGGCGCTGGGGCTTAACATGCTGATGGGCTATGCCGGCCAGATCTCGCTCGGGCATGCCGCCTTTTACGGAATCGGGGCCTACAGCACCGCCATTTTAACGGTTCACGTGGGGCTTTCGCCATGGATTGCGCTGCCAGGGGCCATTGCTGCGGCCGCCGCCGTGGCATATATTGTCGGCATGCCCACATTAAAACTTTCCGGCTATTACCTTGGCATGGGGACCCTGGGCTTCGGTATGATTGTGCATATCATGCTGCGCGAATGGAGCAGCATAACCGGCGGAGCCTCAGGCTTTATAGGCATTCCGCCGCTTACGCTCGGGCCGGTTTCCCTGGCCTCCGGGCGCAACTACTTTTATCTGGTCTGGGCCCTTGTTCTTATAAGCATTCTCATCTGCCGGCGGATTATCGAGTCCCGGCTGGGCCGGGGACTGCGAGCCATCCACGACGGGGAGAAGGCTGCCGCCGCCGTGGGCGTCAATACCAGAAAGCTCAAACTCCAGGTTTTCGTTTTAAGTGCTGTCTTCAGTGCGCTTGCCGGTTTTTTTTATGCCCATATGGTCTGCTTCCTGAGTCCCGGCACGTTTGATTTTGTGGCTTCCATCCGGATTGTAACAATGGTGGTAATCGGCGGCATGGCAAGCATCTGGGGTGCTTTGCTGGGGGCTTCTCTGCTGACCCTGCTGCCGGAATGGCTCCATTTTTTCTCGGAGTTGGAAATGCTGATTTACGGCCTGATTCTCATGGGCGTGATGATTTTTCTGCCCCAGGGCTTAACCCGCGGTTTATTAGACCTCTATGAACGAACAAAAAGACACTAGCCCGAAACAGGGGCCACTGCTCGATGTCCGGGATGTAAATAAATCCTTCGGCGGCGTTCAGGCTGTTAGTTCAGTCGATTTTGCCCTCGCACAGGGCTCTATAACCGGCCTTATCGGGCCAAACGGTGCTGGCAAAACCACGCTGTTTAATCTGATAACGGGGGTTTTCCCGCCGGACACCGGCAGCATTATCTTTGACGGCCGAACCATCCACAAAAAAAGCATGCATGAACTGGTAAACCGCGGCATCTCGCGCACCTTCCAGAATGTGGAACTCTTTGACAGCATGAGCGTGCTGGAAAACATCCTGGTGGGACAGCACACCCGGACCCGTTGCGGCATGCTGGGCAGCATCCTCCGGCCGCCGTGGGTACGCCGGGAGGAGCGGCAGGCGCAGCGGAAAGCCTTTGAACTACTCGAATTTGTGGGGCTCTCCGACTGTGCAGACAAAAAAAGCGGAGATCTTCCCTTCGGCTGGCAGCGCCTGCTGGAACTGGCCCGCGCCCTTGCCGCGCGCCCCGGGCTTCTTTTGCTGGATGAACCGGCAGCGGGCCTGAACATGGTGGAAACCGGCCGCCTTGCCGAACTTATTCAAAAAGTGCAGGACTCAGGAGTCACTATTCTGCTGGTGGAGCATGACATGAGCCTTACCATGGAGATCTGTGAAAGCATTGTGGTGCTTGATCAGGGCAAAAAAATCGCTGAAGGGGCTCCGAGAGAGATTCAGGAGGACGAGACGGTGATCCGGGCTTATCTTGGCACAGGCCGGGAGGCGGCCGCGGGAGGCGATGCCTGATGCTGCGGATTCGCAACCTGACCTGCGGATACGGCCGGATCATGGCTGTCAAGGGAGTCAGCCTGTCTGTCAAAAAGGGCCGGATCGTCACCCTGATCGGTGCCAACGGGGCCGGAAAAAGTACAATTCTTTCCGCCATCTGCGGCATCCTGGGTTCCTGGGAAGGGGAAATTACATTTGAAGGCGTCTCTCTGAAGGGGCTTGACCCTCCCGCTATCGTCAAACGGGGCATCAGCCTGGTCCCGGAAGGCCGCCTGATTTTTCCGCCGCTCAGCGTAATGGACAACCTGCACCTCGGGGCCTACACCCTCCATCGCAAAAGGCGGGGCCGGGAGGCAGAAGAAAGCCTGGAGCAGATACTGTCCCTGTTCCCGGTACTCGCCGAACGGGCAAAACAGCCTGCAGGAACGCTTTCCGGCGGGGAGCAGCAGATGCTTGCCATCGGCCGGGCATTAATGGCCCGCCCGCGGCTGCTGCTGCTGGATGAGCCGTCAATGGGCCTTGCCCCGCAGATTGTGGAAAAAATTTTTCAAACCATTGAATTCTTAAAAACCCAGGGGTACACCATCTTACTCGTAGAACAGAATGCCTTGGCCGCCCTGCAGGCGGCTGACCGCGGCTACGTCTTTGAAACCGGCTCTGTTGTCCTGCAGGGCGAAGCCGGCGAGCTTCTGGAAGACCAGGACGTTAAACGCGCCTTTCTCGGAAAGGATTATGGTGATTTCTATGACAATCGCAAATAACCATGAATACATGAGTAAAGAGGAGAAGCAGCAGCTGCAGCTGGAACGGCTTCAAAGCACCATCAACAGGGCCTGCCGAAACGTTGCCTTCCATCGCAGGCGCTTTTCCGAAGCAGGCATAGACCCGGCCGGCATCCGCTGCCTTCAGGATATCACCAGCCTGCCATTTATGAACCGAGGACATTTGAGCGAGCACTACCCCTATGACCTCTTTGCCGTGCCGCTGCGCGATATTGTTCGCATCCATACCGCGCCCGGTACCACAAGAAACCCAACGGTGAGCGGCTACACCCCCCAGGACCTTCACATCTGGCAGCAAATCCTGGCCCGGGGGCTGGAGGCCGCCGGCGTGACCGCCCATGACATCCTGCAGATCAATCTGAACCCGGGCCTTGCCAACTGGGGCCGGGACTACAAAAGCGGCGCGGAACTTGTAGAAGCCAGTGTAATCCCCAATATCCCACTCTCCATAGAAAAAAAAATCATGGTGCTGCGCGACTACAAAAGCTCTGTCCTGGTTACCACGCCCGCCCTTGCCATGGAGCTTGCCGCCCATATCAGAGAGCAGCCCGGAATGCAGGAAGTGCCGGATCTTAAAACGCTTATTCTTGCAGGCGATGCTATCAGCGATAAACATCGGCATTCCCTGGAACAGACGCTCCGCGTAAAGGTCTGGATGCACTATGGCTTAAGCGAGGTGCCGGGGCCAGCGATGGCGTTTGAATGCAAAGCGCAGAAGGGTCTTCACATAAACGAAGACCATTTTCTGGCTGAAATCGTAAATCCGGAAACCGGCGTACCTGTTGCATACGGCGAAGCCGGGGAGCTGGTTCTGACAACCCTTACCACCCGGGCCTTACCCTTAATTCGTTTTAAAACAGGCGACAAAGCAAGGTTTTCCAAGGAGCAGTGCAGCTGCGGCCGTACCCTGTGCCGCATTCAGTGGTGGGGGGAACGCACTGACGAGATCATAAATATTGACGGGGTTACCGTGCACGGCAGACTGATTGTCGCCAACCTGGAAAACACGCTGGGCAGCATGGCCGGTCCGGTCCGCTTTTTTGTCCGGAAAGCGCAGGAAAAAAAATACCTGGAAATCTGGCTGCCGGTTTCTGCGGAAATTTTTTCAGATGAGATCAAGGAGCTTGAAAAACTGATGCACCACGCCGAAGGCAGACTCCGGGAGAACCTCGGAGTACCGGTAGCCATCCGGCTAAAGGAAAAAGCAGCCCTGTAAAAAAGCATAGCGGCGGGCAAAAAAACCTACTCTTTGACGGTCTCGAAAGAGAGCACCTCAATTTCCATTTTCTCAGGTTTCTTCCGGGGCTGCTTGCCGCTCTGATCCACCATGAAAGCTACTCCCTTAAAACTGAAGTCCTCTTCAGCCCCGGCCGGCAGGTAGCTTATGGTGTCCTGCTGATCCTTGGTCTTCTCATAATCAGAGACAAACCATTTGCCGTTGATAAGCACTTCACCGCAGGATTTGCAGTAGCCGGTCACAACTACGTTTTTCACATCCGCCTCGCCGATATTTTTGATTTTGCCCCTGGCGTCAATAACCCAGGAGTGGTCTGTATCCTGACGAATGACAAATTCCTGCTCGGAGACGATTACCTTGCCCTGTTTTTTCTCACCGCAGCCAACAGCCGTCAAAACAGTCATCAGAAAAAGCAGCCCAAACATTGACAAGCGGGCAAATGGCTTCATAAACTTCTCCCTTTTTTGCATCAGATTTGTACTATTTTTTTGGTAATGGTATGAAAAATCAATAGGTTTATCAAACATGATAAATGGCGGTGTGTCAATAAAAATTTAGCCTCTTCAAAAATCATCATTGCTGCCTCAAAAAACGATAGGATCTGTCGTTTCCTGTCTGCCAAAGGTTTAAAAGGAAGTTCCTCTCGATTGCTCATGCAGCGGGTTCCTGCAGAAAGCCCGTACCCGGAGTTTTCCCTTGCTTTGCTTTCCGCTATGGGATATTTTTTAAACAGGATATATCTACTGGAATCGTAGCGTACAAGTAGAAGGGGGAGGCAATGAAACCAGTTACGAGCCTTTTATTAACACTGGCTCTGATCTTCTCGGTTCCGGCAGCCGGCTTCGGCTGCGTGCAGTTTAACTTTAAGCCGAGCCAGGTCTCCCCCTGCCCCGTAATCGACCTGATGTCGACAATAGAGAGAAAGGGGAAATGGGAGGAAATCTCCCTTACCAGCACAGCGCCCTCCGGTGCCAGGGCGCTGACCCTGAAGATCCTGCTCACCAAAGGCACGGTCTGGATTGATGACGTCTCCATTACGCCGGTGCCGGATCAATAACGTTTACCGCCCCCTGCATCCGCCCCGGGGCGCAGCGAGCCTGATTTGACCGACAGCACAGGGCCTTCCGACAGAAAAGGCACATCGCCCGGACGCCTTGCCGCCGCCCTGCACCGCTGGGACATTCCCCCGCAGCAGGCGATCGGTATCCAGCAGAAACTGCGGCAGATGGTGGTCCTCGAGGACAGGCTGGACAAAATCAATTGTGTGGCAGGGGTGGACGCAGGATTTGAGGATTCCGGAAAAACCATCCGTGCGGCCGCCGCTGTCCTGAGCTTTCCCGAACTCTCGCTCATGGAGTCCGCCGTGCTCCGCATGCCTGCCCTCTTACCCTACATTCCCGGGCTGTTATCCTTCCGGGAAGCGCCCGCCATTGTAGCGGCTCTGGAAAAGCTGGAACGACTGCCGGATCTGCTCCTTTGCGACGGCCAGGGAATTGCCCATCCCCGCCGGTTTGGCCTGGCCTGCCATATCGGTGTACTCCTCGACATGCCGGTGATCGGCGTTGCCAAATCACGGCTTACGGGAAACTATGAACCTGTTGCAAGGGAGAAGGGCAGTTTTTCATACCTTACAGACAAGGGCGAGCGCATCGGGATGGTGCTGCGTTCGCGAACAGGTGTGAAACCTCTGTTTGTATCACCCGGCCATAAAATCAGCTTTACCACGGCCATGGGATATGTCATGCAATGCCTTACCCGGTTCCGGCTTCCGGAAACAACCCGGCAGGCGCACCGCCTGGCCTCGGGGAAAAACGCCCTGTAAACACCGGCAAAAATGCCGCTGATAACTCTGGGAAAGGCTCTGGGAAACCGCAAGATGCCGCACACATCCGATGCAAGCCCCGTTTCCTTTTACAGGCCCGGCCGGATAGGGCCGATTCTTTTTATTGCCCTCCTGTTTTTCCTTACTTTTATTGCCCGGGTGATACTCTCACCGCTTATGCCCTCCATTGAATCCGAAATGCGGATTTCGCACGGCCAGGCCGGCGCCATGTTCTTTTTACTCTCCATCGGCTATTTCCTGGCGCTTATGAGCTCGGGGTTTTTGTCGGCGAAAATCACCCATAAATACACCATTGTCTCCTCTGTTATTATCGTTGGATTTGCGCTTGTCGCCATTGCCGCCGGCAGGGGAATTTTCTCCCTGCGTGCTGCTGTTTTTTTCCTCGGCATGGCCTCCGGTCTATACCTGCCCTCAGGAATCACCACGCTGACAGACATGGTGGAACAAAAACATTGGGGAAAAGCGGTTTCCATCCACGAACTCGCTCCCAACCTGGGCTTTGTAGCCGCTCCCCTTATGACGGAAATACTGCTGCTGTGGTTTTCATGGCAGTTGGTGCCTGGTGCGCTTGGCGCGGTCTGCATTTGTACAGGCCTCTTGTTTGCCCGTTTTGGCAAATGGGGGCGGTTTTCGGGACGGCCGCCCGGAGTTTTTGCCATCAAACAGGTACTGTCTCATAAATCATTCTGGATAATGGTGCTGCTGTTCGGCGTGGCCATAAGCAGCACCATGGGCTTATACACCATGCTGCCCCTGTATCTGGTAAACGACATCGGAATCACTCGCCCGCTTGCCAATACCCTGATCGCATGTTCGCGGACCGCAGGACTGGCCTCTGCGCTGATCAGCGGATGGGCAACGGACCGATTCGGGGCCCGGCGGACCATCATGTGCGCGCTTGCGCTGACCGGGGTATCCACCCTGATGCTGGCTGCTGCTTCGTCTACTGCCGCAGCCGCAGTCTGGGTTTTTCTGCAGGCCGCACTTGCCACAGTATATTTCCCCGCCGGCTTCGCCGCCCTTTCTTCGCTTTTTGCCGCGGATATTCGCAATGTAGCCATATCCTTTACCATCCCCTTTGCCTTTGTTTTCGGAGGCGGCATTGTTCCTTCCATCATCGGCCTTCTGGGGGATCTTGGTTCCTTTTCCACAGGATTCGCTGCAACCGGCGGACTCATTCTCGCGGGATCGATGCTGCCCCTCAAGCTGAAGCTGTAGCCGGGATCTGCTGTAGATAACATGCAGACAGGCGATGACGGGCAATGGCAAAAGACTCCTGGCCGTCAATTGTCTTAGCCGGCTTTGGCGGCAGATGTAAAACATAAGCCCCGGGCTTCTCCCGCAAGAGTATCTGCGATCCCGCAAATCCGGCCGGTGTCTGGATAAAAATTTGCCAACAACGGATTAGGCTGTTATTTATCTACGAGACATCATCTGCTCAGTTTAGGTTGTTTTTTGCAGGAAAAACCGTCGGCAGCAGGGGACCGCTAAGCCATGACAGACTTGAAAAAAGCAAGTTTTTCCATAAAGAAAATCTGGTGGAGCCTGCTGCCTGCCGCTTTTCTGCTGCTTCTCGGCTGCACAGGCATGAAAGACTACAGTGCCGACGGAATACGCGAGGAATACAGGCGAAGCACTTTGTCCGCAGCCGACCCCGCTCATAACGGCCCCTTCTCCGGGACCCCTGCGGGCCGAGCCCCGCCCGCAGACGGAAAATCCCCGGACTTTCCCCTGACGCTGCAGCAGAGCATTGCCACAGCCCTGGCCAACAATCCGAATCTGCAGCAGAAGATACACCGCATGGCACGTGCACAAGCCACACGGAATCTCTCAAAAGCCGCGTTCTGGCCGAGCCTGGAGTTTTACACCGAATATATGCAGGGCGACTCCCCTTCCGCACACCTGTTCCGGACCATTGATCAGAGAAAACTCAAGCAGAACGCAAACTTCAATGAACCGGGCTGGTTTGAGAACTATGAGACAGGAATAAAGGCCCGCATGAATCTGTTCAACGGCGGAAGGGATTATTTGAATTACCGTATGGCGAAAAAGAACGTTTCCATACGGAAGCTTGACAGGCAGTCAGCGACAAACGAGCTGAAATCCAGGGTTATCGCCGGCTTCTATGACGTACTTGCCGCCAGAAGATTCGTCACCATAGCAGAGGAATCGGTTGCCAGCGTCTCCCGCCAGCTTAGCATAAAACAGGTGCAGCACAGGGGCGGCAGCGCTCTTGAATCCGAGGTGCTTTCCCTGAAGGCGCGACAAACCAGGGCAAAAGAGGATCTGATAAAAAGCCGCAACCGCCTGAAGCTTGCCCGGGCCTCGCTTGCCAGTCTTATGGGCCTGGATCCCTCCAGCATGGCGGAAAAGCCCAAGCTCCTGGATCCGGACAGCAAGCTTTGCCTGCAGCTGCCGCAGACCTACGAAGAGGGCATTATATATGCCCTCGCACACCGTCCCGAACTTCAAAAAGCACGAAAGCAGCTGATAAAATCCCGCATGGGTGTGGACGCAGCCAAAGCCGGATACCTGCCGCAGCTGGATCTGACGGCCAAATACTACATGGATGACCCGGACATGGACTATACCACCGAGCGGGAAAACTGGACAGCAGCCCTTGTGCTGAATTGGGATCTGTTTTCCGGATTCGCCACCGGTGCACGGGTGGATAAAGCCGACGCCATGGTGGAGGAAATACTGGCTGCAGACCGTCAGGCCACACTGAATGTACAACTGGATGTCAAAAGCGCGTACCTGGAAAGAGACGCCGCACGAGCCAGGCACGAAGTAGCACAAAGCTCGGCGGACAGCGCAGAAGCCTCCTACCGCATAGTAAAAGCGCATTACCGGGGCGGCTCAGCCACGATTACCCGTTACCTGGAAGCGGAGCTGGCACGCAGCCGCGCTCAGGTGCGAAAAACCGCTGCCCTTTATAACAAAATAAAAGCAGAGGCCGATCTCGCGCGCGCCCTTGGCAGATGGGCCGGGCTCAACCCTCAACTTTCGAAAAACGACGTGATCCATGAAGAATAAAAAACGCCTTGTTATCCTGATAGCTCTTTGTATTGCGGTGGGAGCAGCGGCTGCCGCCTTTTTCTGTCTCGCAGGCGACAGCATTGCTCCCGGGAAAACAGATGCGCCACCGGCCTCCAAAGATTTGAGGGCGGAAACTGTGGCGGCTGCTGTCGAGACCGTCACCCGCTTCTACGACGCCGTGGGCACGGTGGAGCCCCGGAGCAAGGCCCGGGTCTCGTCGAGAATCCCGGCCCAGGTGGCTGCCGTAGAGGTAGATGCAGGCGACAGGGTGGAAAAGGGAAAAATCCTGGTCAGCCTGGATGACCGGCAGATGCAGGCCAGGCTGGCACAGGCCAGGCAATCCGAAAATACCGCACTCGCCCGCAAAGAAGAGGCCAGGCAAAGGGTGGACGCCGCAAATGCGGCTTTTACAGAAGCAAAATCGGCCTATAAACGCGTTAAAAACTTTTATGCGGAAAAGGCCGCCACTGAAGAGGACCTGGAACAGGCCCGCTCCAGGTTTTTGCAGAGCAAGGCTGCCCTGAATCGTTCAAAAGAAAGCTTTACAGCAGCTTCCGCCGGCGCGGACATGGCAAAAGATGCTATAAGGGAGGCGGAAATCGCGCTCAGCTACACCAAAATCGAGGCACCGGCAAGCGGAAAGGTTTTAAAGCGACTTGTAGATCCCGGCGATATGGCCATGCCCGGAAAACCCCTGCTGCTGCTTCGCACCTCTGGCGGTCTGCGGCTGGAGGCCCATGTAAGGGAAAGCCTGATTGATAAGGTAGAGCCCGGGGCAGTCCTTTCCGCCGACCTGCAGACCCTTGATCGAACCGTCCGGGCAAAAGTGGAGGAGTTGATACCGTATGCCGATCCACAGACCCGGAGCTTTCTGGTAAAAGCCCGGCTCCCGGAAATCCCCGGCCTCTACCCCGGCATGTACGGCAAACTTTTGATCCCGTACATGCAAAGCGATGTGGTTTTGATCCCCGAAAGGGCGGTATATCGCGTGGGCCAACTGGAACTTGTGCTGACAAAAACCCCTGAGGGATTCAAACGGCGCTATATAAAGACCGGCAATACATATGGCGACAAATTGGAAGTCCTGGCCGGACTTAAGGGAAGTGAGACGGTAAAACTCCGGGGACCGGAAAATGACTGACAGCGGCAATTCCGACGGATTGATTGCCGGCATCGTAAGGCCTTTTCTATCCGGCAAGCCCGCCATTGTTCTGTTGATCGTGGCTCTTTGCCTGGGCGCTGCGGCCATTATGGTCACCCCCCGGGAAGAGGACCCGCAGATCGTGGTTCCTCTCGCCGATGTCTATATTAATGCTCCGGGTGCCTCGCCGCAGGAAATCGAAAAACTTGTGGCCACACCCCTGGAGCGTCTTCTGTGGCAAATCGAAGGGGTGGAATACGTCTACTCCATGTCCCACAAGGGACGGGCGATTGTCACCGTGCGCTTCTATGTGGGGGAGAACCGGGAAGAATCGCTTGTCAAACTGCACAACCAGATCACCATGCACATCGACCAGGTGCCGCCCATTGTCAGCGGATGGGTGATAAAGCCTGTGGAAATCGACGATGTCCCCATCGTCAATCTCAGCCTGTATTCGGAGCGCTACAACGACCATGAGCTCCGCCGCATCGGGGAAGAGGTTCTTTGGCGGCTGTCACGGCTGGAAGATATCTCCCGCACTTTCGTAACCGGCGGCAGAGAGCGCGAAATCCGGGTGGAGCTTCTGCCTGAAAGGATGAAGGGCTACAACATTTCCCTGCTGAGGGTCAGCAAAGCACTGCAGGGGGCAGACGCTGCTGTTACTGCCGGCAGCATCGATCGCCTGAACAAGAATGTGGAGATCGGCACCGAATCCTTTCTGACCTCACTGCACGAAGTCAAAGAACTGGTGGTAGGCGTTCACAAAGGCAGGCCAGTATATCTTCGCGACCTCGGCAAAATTGTGGACGGCCCGGCTGAAACCGATCATTATACCCGCATTGGACACTCCTTCCGCTTCCGCGGGGAGAATCATATGCAGGACGCCCCCCTGGAGTATCCCGCAGTTACGCTCTCCCTAGCCAAAAAACCCGGCACCAACGCCGTGGATGTGGCCCACAACATAATGGAAGAGATGGAGAGGCTCAAGGCGGAGGTCATACCCTCGGATGTGACGGTAGAAGTTACCCGAAACTATGGCGCCACAGCCCAGGAAAAGGTAAACAGCCTTTTAAACTCCCTTGGCTTTGCCATTCTTACCGTGGTGATTCTGCTTGCTTTTGCCCTGGGCCGGCGCGAGGCCCTTGTAGTAGCAGTTGCCGTACCCGTGAGCTTCAGCCTGGCGCTTTTCGTGAACTATCTGTTCGGCTATACAGTCAACCGGGTGACCCTGTTTGCCCTGATCCTCTCGCTCGGGCTGGTGGTCGACGACCCCATCACGAACGTGGATAACATACAGCGCCATATCTTCCAGGGCCGGAGAAATCCCTTTTCAGCCACACTCTATGCGGTGCAGGAGGTGCTGCCGCCGGTGCTCATCTCCACGGTAGCCATTATTATCTGCTTTGCTCCGCTTTTTTTCATCACCGGCATGATGGGGCCCTACATGGCGCCCATGTCGGCAAACGTGCCACTTACGGTTATCTTTTCCACGCTCTGCGCCCTTACCATTGTCCCCTGGATGAGCTATGCGCTGCTGAAAAACCACCCGGCCGCATATAAGAGTCCTGTTCAGAAAACAGGCGCGGCGGATTCCCCGCAGGAGCAAAAGGGCACGCCCCAATGGATTTTCTCCCTATACCGAAAACTTGTTACGCCTCTGCTGGAATCGCGGCTGAAGCGCTACATGCTGATAGCCGCCATTGTTGTTCTGCTGGCCTTTTCCGTATCGCTTGTGCTGTTTCGGCAGGTGCCGCTGAAGATGCTGCCCTTTGACAATAAAAACGAATTCCAGATCGTCATTGACATGCCCGAGGGGACTACCCTGGAGAGCACGGACGCGGTGGTGAGCGATTTCGAGGACTACCTGCGGCGGGTAAACGAAGTCTCCAATTTCTCCTCCTACGTGGGCACGGCATCGCCCATGGATTTTAACGGCATGGTGAGGCACTATTATCTGCGCAAGGGGCCGCATCTGGCCGATATCCGGGTAGATCTGGCGCCCAAGGGGCGCCGTAAAAAGCAGAGCCACGCCATTGTCCTGCGCCTGCGAAACGATCTCATGAAAATTGCCCGGCAAAACCATGCAAACATCCAGATCGTTGAAGTTCCGCCCGGCCCCCCGGTTCTGGCCACCCTTGTGGCGGAAATCTACGGGGCACCGGATACATCCTACAGCGAACTTGTGGCGGCGGCGGAACATATCAAAACGATCATGAAAAAAGAACCCAACGTAGTGGACATAGACGACATGGCCGAAGCTCCCCGCAAACAGATTGATTTTGTGGTGGACCGGGAAAAAGCCGCCCTGCACGGCGTATCCACACGTTCCATTATCAAAACCCTGCAGGCTGCGGTGGGCGGCGACACACCGGCTACTGTGCACGTCCCGAATGAACGGCAGCCCCTGCGCGTGAAACTGATCCTGCCGCGTAAAAGCAGAAGCCATCTCTCTTCGCTCACCCAGATTTCCATGGCCACGCCGGAAGGCAAAAGCGTGCCTTTGGCTGAGCTGGTCAGGAAAAAGGAAAAACCCAACGCCCAGACCATCTATCACAAAAACCTGGATCAAGTGGTGTATGTACTGGCTGAAGTTGCCGGCCGGGCCCCTGCAGAGGCCATCTTCGGCCTGCAGGAAAAGCTGTCTCAAGACCCTCTGCCGCAGGGGATCCGGGCGGAATGGGCCGGCGAGGGGGAGTGGCAGATCACGCTGCGGGTGTTCCGTGACATGGGCATTGCATTTGCCGCTGCCCTGGTGGGCATCTATATCCTGATGATCATGCAGACCGGTTCCTTTTTCATGCCGGTGCTGATCATGATGGCCATTCCCCTGACCCTGATCGGCATCATGCCCGGTTTCTGGCTGCTCAATATCGTAACCGCCGAATCTGTGGGCGGCTACCAGAACCTGGTTTTTTTCACCGCCACCAGCATGATCGGCATGATTGCCCTGGGCGGTATAGTAATTCGCAATTCCTTGGTATTGATTGAATTTATTCAGGATGCCCTGAAAAACGAAATGCCTTTCAAAGAAGCCATACTCCGGAGCGGAGCCATCCGCATGCGGCCCATTGTGCTTACCGCCGCCACCACGGCACTTGGCGCCTGGCCCATTACCCTGGACCCGATTTTTTCCGGTCTTGCATGGGCGCTTATATTCGGCCTTCTCGCTTCCACCCTGTTCACGCTGCTGGTGGTGCCGGTGGCCTATTATGCGCTCTACAGGCCGAGAGAAATCGAAACCGAATAAACCTGCGCCTCAATCCTGATGCTCTCGTAAAAAGTCAGTTTGGGAAGGCAAAGTAAAAAGTTTAAGATCAAGGCGACGCAAATCCCGAGGAATGCAGCGTACATATGAGTACGTGAAATTCCGGGGGATGCAGCGCACCGCGGATATTGGACTTTTTACTTTGCCTTCAATCCTCAAATGCCAGAAGCACCTTCATACTAGCCCGCTCCATGGCATGCGCAAATGCAGCCGGAAACCCGGAAAACGGATAGATCCGGTCCACCAGGAAATTCGGCTTGATCCGCTGATCCGCAAGACATTTCACTGCAAACCCAACATCCCCGCACCTGGAGCCGACAAGAGTAATCTCGTCAACCACCAGGGCGGCCAGGTTGAGCGGTGAAGCCTGGCGGAACGTAGTTTTTAGCACCACGATCCCTTCCGGCCGGGTAAGCGCCAGGGCCTGATGGACGGCCTCCGGATTGCCGGTAGCGTCAACGACCAGATCAAATGCCCCATTCCAACGGCCCTCAATGCTGTGCCGGGACATTTTTGAAACATCCGCGGTACAGATGCCCTGGGCGGCGGCAAGGGCAAGTTTATCTTCATGCCGTCCCAGCATTGTGACGTTTCTGCTGTACAAATCCAGCGCCAGAGCGCACAACTGCCCCATCCGGCCGTCGCCTAAAACCGCAATTTTTGTTTGCTGATGCACGTGGACCTGCTGGGCAATTTCAAGCGCGGCCGCCAGAGGTTCCGCAAACACAGCGTCGATGCTTTCCAGACGATCCGGCAGAAGCCGAAGGTTGGATACGGGAACCGCGCAGTACTCGGCAAACGCCCCGTTTCTTCCCCGTATGCCGATGGCCTGACGAAAGGGGCAGTGCCGTCCGTCTGCACTTCTGCAGTTCGGGCATTCGCCGCATCCCACATTGATATCGGCCGTAACACGCTCTCCCACAAGCTGCGGGGCCCGCGGGGCCTTTTCAACGAAACCTACGAACTCATGCCCGGCGATACCCTCAAAACTATGATATCCGCGGAACAACTCCATATCTGTCGCACAGATTCCCGCCATCATTACTTTCACAAGGGCCTCATTATCGGCGATATCCGGCACCGGAACTTCAGTAATGGAAATTTTTTGATTCTTAAATTGCACAGCTTTCATTTATCGCATCCTTCATCCTTGGGCACCACAGACGCAATTCGGTATATGTAGATGGGGTCGCTCTGCCGGGGCCCATCCGGCCGAAGAACCCGCAGCGGCGGCAGCCCCGGGAGCGGAAAATTAAAAGAAACCACAAGGGCCCCGGGTTTTGCTTCCTCCTTGATTTTGGCTTCCAGATCGGCCATGGCATCCGGAAACAGGTAGCAAAAGACAATGTCGGCCGCTTGAATGGCCTCATTCCAGAAGTTGCCGTAGCGTATCTCGATGCCCCTGGTGGCGCAGCAGATCTTTGCCCTGCAATAGGCCAAAGGATTGATTTCATAGCCGATGGCGCGGAGCGCGCAGCGCTTTCTGGCCGCCCGAAGCGCCCGGCCGTCGCCGCAGCCCAGATCCATAAGCACCTGACCGGTCTCCAGCGGCAGCACGTCCAGTGCCGCCTGAATCCGTCGATGCGAAGTGGATACGTAGAGGGCACCTTTCGTGGTGCCGACAGTCATGGCCACGGCGATAACGTAGACCAACTTTGCGGCAAACAGGGCACCTGCCGCAGCCAGTATGATCAAAATCCCAAGCCTCATGCAGATACGCCGTGGTTTTGTCTTTAGACCGAACCGGGCTCAAGCAGCGGAAATGTTGCACCGCCGTCCGGAAAAACCATGAAGCTCTCCATCGATGGCAAAATGAAAATCCGGACCACGGCAAGTTGTTTACTAAACCACAGAAGCCGGCAAGCTGTAAATCCTTTTTTGCCGCTTGCTCCCCCCGCATTCCGGATGCCGGCTCTCCGCGCTCAACAAACCTTTGAAAATCACCGGCTCCTATGCTATATAGCTTGTAGCTGCATATTGGAGCATGGCCCGGCAGCTAAAAAAATGCGGGGAATAAGCCGTTCGGAAACCGCAATACCGGCGCTTCACCGCTTCCAACCGCAATTATGGAAACTGTCAATGCATACCCGTTATCTGCTTAAGACCACAGGACTGGTACTTTGCACAGGACTTATTGCCGCTTTCATCGTCAACTGCTCCTCCAAGTCCGAAGACAAGCTCAAATACTTTGAGCAGGCCAAATCCCGCTACAGCTCCAACAACTACACAGGGGCGAAAGAGGCGCTCGAAACCGTCATTGAAATAGACCCGGAATTTGCAAAGGCCTATGCCTATATGGGCGAAGTCTGCCTTAAGCTTGGCGAGGTGGAAAACGCCACCCAGGCCTTTTCCAGGGCTGTTGAACTGAATCCGGAATTAAAAGAAGTCCGTATAAAACTCGCCCTTTTGAATCTGCTGAAAAACAATATGGAGAAAGCGGAGCAGCTCTTAAACGAGGCGGTACAAAAACGGGCCGGCGACATGAGGACAAGATACATGCTGGCCCGTATTTATCAGATGAAAAACGATTTGCACAAATCAGAGCAGATTTACCGGCAGCTGCTCCAAAACCAGACTGCACCGGCCGACGTATACCTGTCCCTGGCAGGCCTGAAGCTGCAGCAAGGAAAGCCGGAGGAGGCCGAATCCTACCTTCAGGCGGCCGTGGACAAGCACCCCGATTCCATAAAACCGATCATTGCACTTTGCAGCTTCTACCTTCGCAGCCAGGAAACGGACAAAGCCGAAAGCCTGCTAAGGGAAGCCACCCGCAAAAATCCCGGAAGCAGCGATCTCCACCTTTTACTGGGCCATATCTACAGCAGAAAAAAGCAGTGGCGGGACGCCGAAAAAGCCTTTCTTGCGGCTATAGAAGCCAGCCCCGGCAGCCCCAAGCCCTATATCGCGGCGGCGGATTACTACAGAAAACAGGAGCAGCCTGAAAAAACGATGGCCATGTATCAGAAAGCCCTGCAGCTTCAGCCCAACAACCTTGGAATTCAGCTGCAAATCGCCAGGTTTCACCTGAACCGCCAGAAATACAAACAGGCCGGCCGCTACGTAGAGCAGATCATTGACCGCCACCCCCATTATCTGGATGCAAAAGTTTTAAAAGCCCAACTTCTGCTGGCCCAAAATAAATACAGCCAGGCCGTGACCTACCTGAGCGAACTGGAAGAGAACTTTCCGGAAGCAACCCACATTTATTATCTTAAAGGGCTCGCCCATCTGCAAAGCGATGAACCGGATCAGGCCAAGATCGCCTTTGGCAAAGTCAGCCGGGAAAACCATAGATTCGACGAGGCAAAGCTGCTGCTTGCGGATTTATACCTTCGGGAAAACAGCATCAAACCGGCAAAAGAAGCGGCAGAAGCCGTTTTGTCCAAATCCGGCAACCACTACAACGCTCTTCAGATGATGGGCGAAATCCATATGGGGGAAAACTCACTCCAAAAAGCAGAATCCTGCTATCAGACCATGATTCGCATTGCGCCTGACCGGCCGGAGGGATTCTACCGGCTTGGACGGCTTGAGCGCAAACGGGAAAATTACGGGAAGGCCATAGAGCATTTCGAAGCCGCCCTTGCCAAAAAGCCGGATTCCATGGATGCATTTATTCACCTGGTTACCTCGCTTGCCCAGAACAACGAAACCGGAAAAGCCATCGAGCGATGCAGCAAGCGCCTGCAAAGCAAGGCTGAAAACCCAAAGCAAAAGGCCATCCTCCTCAACCTGAAAGGCAAGCTCCTGCTGGAGGACGGACGCCCGGAAGAGGGTGAACAAGCATTTAAAACCGCTCTTATTGAATTCCCGGACTACCTGCCCGCCTATTATTCCCTGGCCCGCTTTTACCTGAGCAGTAATCGGGCCTCAGAGGCCATCAGCCGATACAAGCAGGCTGTGGATTCCGGCATCCGCGAGGACATTGCCCACATGATGCTTGGCATCATCTATTATGCACAGAACAAAACCGACCTTGCGCAGCAGCAATACCGGCGTGCCATTGAAAACAATCCGGAATTTGTTCCCGCTGTTAACAACCTGGCCTATCTGCTGGCGGAAGAAGAAAAAAATTTAAATGAGGCCCTCAGGATGGCTGAAAAAGCAAAAAAGCTGCTTCCGGACAACCCCCTGGTTCAGGATACCCTGGGGTGGGTATATGTTAAGCTGGGGCTATATGACAATGCCATCCGGGAGTTCATGCAAAGCAAACAGAAAATGCCCGATCACCCGACGATTCATTATCATCTGGGGGTGGCTTATCATAAAAAAGGGGAGGTGGAAAAAGCCAGAGAGACCCTGAACAAGGCGCTTGCTCTTGACACGGAATTTGACGAGGCCAAACAGGCACGCGAGCTTTTGTCCAAACTATAGCCGGCATCTAAACCCCCGGCGCAGGCAGCCAGATGAAATACCTGTCCTTCAAAATACTGATTTTCTGCATTCTGATGCCGCCGGTGCTATATCTTATTACAAGCCAGCTCCTGCAGGGCTATTTGACTCAGTGGTATCAAAAAGACATAAAAAACGTATACCTCTCAGATATAAACGAGGTCTTAAACGGCAGTCTTCCCATATCCGAAGCAGTCCAGCAGTCCATCGACCATTACCGCAAAAACAGCTTCTTCCCTGATCTCGGCGGCAATATCGAGGTAACCGTGACCACCAGCCAGGGCAGCATCCTCTACCCGCCTGCCTATGAAGGCGACAGCGCCCCTGATATCCCGGAGGATCCTACCAGGCTTGCAGAACAGAACTTCCGGATTCTGGATAATGGTCTAAACCTTGAAGTCAAGGCATCTATCCCGCCCTACTCCTTTATATCCATTGGAATATTGCTTGGCTATATCTTCATCTTCCTCGGGGTTCTGTATGCCTGCTATAGAAAAGCCCTGCGCTCGGCAAACGCCGACGAGGCCCGCAAGGCAGAGGAAATCAGGCGGCTTATGGAACTGGAGCAATCCCATAAGCAACGGGCGCAGTCACTTGCCGAGGAGCGCGCATCCCTTCTCAGCGAATACCAGCAGGTGGAGCAGTCCCTGGAAGCCACCAAGCAGCAGGCAGAGAAAGAAGAGGAAGAGCTTTTTGAAGAGATTGAAAACCTGGAGGAGAAACTCCAGAAAAACCTCTCTCTGCAAAATGAGCAGAACCAGGAAATTCTGCAGTTAAAAGAACAGCTGGAGGAGCTGGAGAAAGCCCGGCAGAACAAAAACCAGCATATGGAAAAGGCTGTGGAGCGCCTTGCAAAACGCTTTAAGGTGCTCTACAAAAATATCGACATTACGGAACGGGCATTATCCGGACTGGCGGATATGGATGAGGAGATGAGCCTGAAGGCAGAGGAGCTGATCCATCAATTAAATAACGATTCTTCAATGGTTACGGTGAAACGTAAAGTTTTCAGCAAAAAGGGCGGGGCTACGGTATTTGAATCGGTTTTTGCCTACAAAGGCCGGCTCTATTTCCGCAAAACCAGCCAAAACCGAGTGGAAGTGGTGGCCATCGGCACCAAAAAAACGCAGAACAAGGACCTGGCTTACCTGGACGGCCTGTAGCCGCCGCTATCCGTTCTCTTCTCCGGACTCCTTGTAGTTGCATTCCTGATTTGCGCATTTGAGAATTGTCCCCTCTTTCTTGCTCGTCTTCTCCACCAGAAAAGAGGCCCCGCAATGCGGGCAGGGTTTGGGCACGGGCTTGTCCCAGAGGGCATAGGTGCATTCGGGGAACCGGCTGCATCCGTAGAAAATTTTTCCGCGCTTGGATTTGCGCTGAACCAGCTCGCCGTCACAGCCGGGCTGCGGGCAGGCAACGCCCGTGGACGGTGCATTTTTCCCGCCGCCGTTTATGGAGCGTGTATTTTTGCAGTCCGGATAGCCGCTGCATGCCAGAAAATCTCCGTATCTGCCCTGTTTGACCACCATCTGCCGGCCGCATTTGTCACAGATCTGGCCTTCAGCAGCTTCATGGGAGGGCTCAATGGGATAGATCCTGCCCTTCTCGTCGCGGCTGTAGTTCCGGGAATAGGTGCAGTCAGGATAGCCTTCGCAGGCCAAAAACGGGCCGTTTTTACCCACCTTGATATGGAGGCGTTTACCGCAGGAAGGACAGCTCAACTCCGTTGGAACGCCAACTCCCTTTACGCTGTGCATATGATCGGAGGCCTTGGACACCCGGCTTTCAAAAACCCGGTAGAAACGGTTTAGTACATCCAGGGCATCTGCCTCGGCAGCTTCTACACGGTCCAGGTCGGTCTCCATCTGGGCCGTGAAATCCACACTGAAAATATCAGGAAAATTCTCCACCAAAAGGTCGCTGACAATGCAGCCCAGCTCGCTTGGATAAAAATGTCCTTTTTCAAGGCTTACATATCCCTTATCCTGAATATTGGACAAAATGGCCGCATATGTGCTGGGCCGGCCGATGCCGTTTTCCTCCATTGCCTTGACCAGAGAGGCTTCGGAGTAGCGGGGCGGCGGTACGGTAAAGTGCTGTTTTGGCTCAATTTCCCTGACCGAAAGCTTCATGCCTTCTGCGAGCTCGGGCAGTTCTTCCTTGTCCTTGTCCCCGGTTTTTTTCCTGGCCTCGCCGTCTTCCTCACTGCTCTGGTATAGCGCCAGAAAGCCCGGAAACCGGATGCTGGATCCGCTTGCGCTAAACAGATAGGGGCCGGCATTAATGGATATGGTCTGCTGGTCGATCAGGGCCTGGGCCATCTGAGAGGCCACAAAGCGCTGCCATATAAGCCGATAAAGGGAGAACTGATCCCTGGACAGGTAGGGCGCCACTTTGTCAGGGCTGTTGTAGACCGATGTGGGCCGAATGGCCTCATGAGCATCCTGGGCCTTGTTCTTGTTTTTGAAAAACCTGGGCTTATCCAGTGCGTAGTCCGCGCCATAGCTGCTGCGGATCAGATCCAGGGCCTCGTTTGCTGCCTCGGAGGAAATCCTGGTGGAATCGGTGCGCATGTAGGTAATCAAACCCACATATTCCCCGTGGCCCAGATCCACACCCTCGTAGAGCTGCTGGGCCACCGTCATGGTCTTTTTGGCGGAAAACCGCAGCCGGCGGATAGCATCCTGCTGGAGCTTGCTGGTTATAAAGGGGGGATAGGGATTGCGCTTTACAGTCTTTTTTACAATCTTATCAACGATAAAATCCGCCTGCCGCACTTCTTCCAATACAGCCGCGGCCTGTTCCTGATTGGTAACGCGGATTTTCCTGCCGTTTTTTTTGGCAAGTTTTGCAGCAAAGGTCGGCGGGTTTTCGCCCTGCAGATATGCTGTAATCGTCCAGTATTCCTCAGGTTCAAATGCCTGGATTTCCCGCTCCCGCTCGCAGATCATACGTACCGCCACCGACTGCACCCGCCCTGCGCTCAGGCCGTACTTCACCTTCTTCCAGAGTATGGGCGAGATTTCATAGCCCACAAGCCGGTCCAGGATCCGCCGCGTCTGCTGGGCCTTGTACTTGTTCTCATTCAAGGATTCCGTATTTGCCAGGGCCTGTTCCACCCCTTTTTTTGTCAATTCGTGAAAAAGAACCCGGTAGAACCTGGGGGCCTCTTTTTTCTGCAGGATATCGGCGGTATGCCAGGCAATGGCTTCCCCCTCCCGGTCCGGATCCGGCGCCAGATATATTTCGTCCACATCCCGGGCTGCACTTTTCAGGGCCCTGATCACCTTTTGCTTACCGGGGACAGTTACGTAGTTGGGGGAAAAGCCGTTTTCAACATCAATGCCGAATTCCTTCCGGGGCAGATCCTTGATATGGCCCACTGTGGAGGCAACTTTGTATTGGTTGCCCAGGTATTTTTTCAAGGTTTTTTCCTTGGTCGGCGACTCCACTATGACCAGAGCTTTGCTCACGATATTTCTCCGTGGGTTGCAAAATACTTGCCGGGCAACTGTACTGCCAGCCCTTTGATTTCCAGATTGAGCAGTACAGCGGCGATCCGTCCTGTATCCATACCCAACCTGCTCTGCAGCCAATCGATATGGACGGGATAAGGCTCCAGCAATTCATACACCCGGGTCTCCTCATCCGTCAACTCCCCCCGGGAGTTACCGTTAGGGTCTCTATCGCGAATTTCCTGAGATTTCAAGAAAAGATGCGGAAACTCCTCAATAACGTCTTCAGCGGAAGTTACAAGCCTGGCGCCCTGTTTGAGCAGATTGTGTGCGCCCTGACTGGTTCTGGAATTTATGTTGCCGGGAACAGCAAAGACCTCCCGGCCCTGCTCCCCGGCAAGACGGGCAGTAATCAGAGATCCGCTTTTTGCAGCCGCTTCAACCACCACCGTTCCATGGCACATCCCGGAAATAATTCGGTTGCGTTTGGGAAAGTTGTAGGCATTGGGCTCCTCCTGCATGGAAAACTCTGATACAACAGCCCCGCATTCGCTAATACGCTCGGCCAGGCGGCGGTTTTCAGCGGGATACAACATGGAAAGCCCGGAGCCGAGCACGGCTACTGTCTGGCCGGCGGCGGAAACAGCTCCTTCATGGGCGGCGGTGTCAATGCCGCGTGCCAGGCCGCTTACGACGGCAATCCCCCGCCCCGCCAGATCCGATGCCAGGCTCCGGGCCATATCCTTGCCGTAGCGAGTTGCTTTTCTGGAGCCGACAATTGATACGGCCGGCATGGATCCGGCAAGCCGGCCCGTTACATACAGCAAAGGCGGCGGGTCGGGTATTTCACGCAGAAGTGGGGGGTAGTCTTCGTGGGAGTAGGGGATAATCCGGCAGCCATGCTGCCGTACCCGGCAGAGCTCAGCATTGACTGCAACCGAGGGCGGGCCGGCCATAATAGCTTCTGCTGCACGCCGGGAGATGCCTTCAACAGCAGAAAGCTCCTCTCCGGAGGCTTTAAACACCAGCGCCGGGCTACCAAAACGCTCCAGCAGATTTTTATACAAACAATCGCCGACACCCGGTACATACTTTAATGCCAGCCAGGGACGGATGTTTTCCATAGTGCTGCCAAACGCTTGTTCAGGCCTGGCCCATGGCTTCCGCTGCTCCCCGGCCCGGCGCCTCCTGGAGCAGCAGCAGAATGGGACTGGATACGTATATGGAGGAATAGGTGCCCACGAGTACGCCGATTATCATGGCGAAGGCAAAATCGTGAATAATGGCCCCGCCGACAAAGAAGAGGCACAAGAGCACGATAAGGGTTGTCACTGACGTCATAATGGTACGGCTCAGGGTCTCGTTGACACTCTGGTTGATCACCGCATCCAGCTTTTTTCTGGTATATTTTTTAATATTTTCCCGGATCCGGTCAAACACGATAATCGTATCATTTAAGGAATAGCCTATAATGGTAAGAAGAGCCGCCACGATAGGAAGCGAGAACTCAATGCCGAAGATGGAGAAAATGCCAACGGTGATAAAAACATCATGTATCAGGGCTACAATGGCGCCCATGGCAAACTTTAACCGCAGCTGCCAGAACATAATGAGCGTTACCACAAGGGCCAGCAGAATAAGAAGAGGAATGCTTACGTGAAACAGGGCGAACAGATAGACGGCGCCGATAAGCGCTGCCGCCATCACAGCACTCATGACCCACTTGAGTTCAAACCGGCCGGATATATAGATGGTAATAAACAAAAGGGCGTAAAAAAGGGCCAAAAGCGCCTGTTCCCTGAGATCCGCGCCAACCTGGGGACCCACCATTTCGACCCTCTGGACCTCGGTCTCCACCCCCGCGGCCTCAGTCACAGCGTTCTCCACCTCTTTGGAAAAGCCCTTGCCGGTTATCAGAGTCTGATCCGTGCGGATGAGGTATTCATCTGCTTCCTTTGCCCCGAAGCTTTGAACGGTTGCTCCCCCCATGCCGACATCAGCCAGGCCGCTGCGGATATCGGAGATCGCAGCATCGTCCATGCATTTGAACTGAACTATCGTGCCGCCGGCGAAATCGATTCCGTATTTAGGGCCCCCGTGATAGATCAGCGCGGCCAGGCTTATGAGAATCAAAGCAGCGGAAAAAACAAAACCAATGCGCCGCTTTCCAATGAAATCAATCGTTGTTCCGGGTTTAATCAGTTCCATGGATCCATCCCCTGCGGTTATATGCTCAAGGTTCGTACACGTCTGGTAACAAAAAAATAATCGAAGATAAGCCGGGAGATGACCAGCGCGGTAAAGAGGCTGGCAAGAACCCCCAGACTCAGTGTCACTGCAAAACCCTTGACAGGGCCGGTACCGAACTGAAAGAGCACAAGCGCTGCAATCAGGGTGGTTACATTGGCGTCTAAAACCGTAAGTCCGGCCCGGTTGAATCCTCCGGAGATAGAGGCGGCCGGGGTTTTACCCAGCCGCAGTTCCTCGCGGATGCGCTCATAGATAATCACGTTGGCATCCACAGCCATACCGATAGTCAGAATAATGCCCGCGATACCCGGCAGGGTAAGGGTTGCGCCAAAGGCTGCAAGGCCGGCGCCTATCAGCAGGATGTTGAGAATAAGGACAAAATCCGCGACCAGACCTCCCGCCTTGTAATATACCGCCATGAACAAAAGCACCAGGATACCCCCGATCAGCATGGAGAAAAGCCCTTTTTGAATAGAGTCCTGCCCCAGGGACGGTCCAACTGTGCGCTCTTCAATAATCTTTACCGGAGCCGGCAGAGCGCCGGCCCGCAGGATGATGGCAAGGTCATGGGCCTCCTGGCTGGTAAAATTGCCGGTTATACGGGCCTCGCCGCCGGGAATTGGTTCCTGTATGGTAGGGGCGGAATAGACCTTGTCGTCCAGGACTATAGCCAGCCGCTTCTTAACGTTGTTACGGGTGATCCGCTCAAAATTGCGCGCGCCTTTTCTGTCGAACTCGATAGATACAAAGGGTTCATTGAAGCGCTGGTCAATTTTTACCCGGGCATCGGTTAAATGCGCCCCGGTCATAACCGCGCGCTTCCGGACAAGGTAGGGCTGGCTCCGGCCGCTGTCCTTGGAGGCTTCCTCGGCCTGATAAAGTATTTCGCTTCCTTCGGGCACATCACCGTTTAACGCGGCGCCAAGATCATGCTCCTCATCCAGAAGCTTAAACTCCAGCTGTGCGGTTTTGCCGAGCAGCTCCTTGGCCCGCTCGGTATCGTCAATACCGGGCAGCTGCACAAGGATCCGGTTTTCTCCCTGTATCCGGATATCCGGTTCGTTTACCCCGAACTGGTCGATGCGGTTACGGATGGTCTCAAGCGCCTGTTCGGCTGCCTGCTTTTTGATCTGCCGGACATATCCATCGCTCAGACCCATCTGCACCTGCAGGCCGCTTTTCACCGGCGAAGTGGACTGGACTTCCACCTCCTCGTATTCGCTCTTTAAAATCCCGCGCAGCTCCTCAAGATCCTCCCGGTCTACAATGGTAGTGGAAAATCCTGCTTTACCGACCCGCTCAATACCCTGGTGCCGGATCCGCTCCTCGCGCAGCAGAGAGCGCATCTCACTGCGGATCCGCTCCACGGTGCTGACCACCGCCTTTTCCGACTGCACCTCAAGAACGAGATGCATACCGCCCTTTAAATCAAGGCCCAGCTGAATCTGCTTATGCGGCCATACACTCGGCTTGAAGGTCGGCACCACCAGTACCGCTGACACCACAAGAATTCCAAGAACGATCAGAATGCGCCAGGAAACATTTTTCACGTCCAACACCCCTTTTCACTGAATTGCTTCTATTCTGCACAGACAGGCACGCCCTATGCTTCCGCCAAAGGCTGCAAAACCTTTTCTTATAGCAGCCCTGCAAGGGCAAATCAAGAATCACTCTCATCTTTCTGCTTTTCCTGGGGCTGCTGGACCAAGGAACCTATACTGCCGCGGGTCACCTTGATACGCACTTTCTCGGCTATTTCAAGCGTTGCGGTCTGCTCGTCAAGATTGGTAATCCTTCCGTAAATGCCGCCGCTGGTGATAACCCGGTCGCCTTTTTTCAGGTTGCTGATCATCTGCTGATGCTCTTTGGCCCGTTTCTGCTGCGGTCTGATCAGCAAAAAATAGAAAATCACAAACATCAGGATGATCGGAATCAGGGCGGTAAATCCGCCGCCGGCACCCTGCCCGCCCGATGGGGCCTGCCCCATTGCATATGCCGTAGCTACAATATCAACCATCTCTCCTCCTTAAGAAGCTGACTGCTTTATAACTTCCACTCTATACCGCTGCGCGCAGCAACTGTATGGGATATCTGCAAACTTCTGCAGCGCGCGTTTTTACCGTTTCTGTCCTATTCCCAGTCAATCCGGCTGTTGCCGGGTATCATGGTGCTGTCCGGCTCAATGGTGAGAGTAATTCCCCGGCGCACCTCCAGATCCAGAATCTCTTTTTTCTTGCGGTTTAACAAATAGGCCGCCACCTCTGAAGGAACATAGCCCTTTACGTTGGAAATCTCGGCTTTGAGCGTTTCCAGCCGCAGGCGGCGAAGAAAACTCAGCCCGAGAGACTCCACCGATTGGGTCACCCCTTTTCCCTGGCAGTGCCTGCACCTCTCAAAATTGATCAGCCGGATCGAGGGACGTATCCGCTGGCGCGACATCTGCATAAGGCCGAAACTGGAGATGCGGCCCACTTTGGTCCTCGCCTTGTCCTCTTTCAGATGGGTTTTCATGGCCCGCTCGACCTTCTGCTTGTTCTTCTGCTCCCGCATATCGATAAAGTCGATAACAATCAGTCCGCCAAAATCCCGCAGGCGCAGCTGGCGGCAGATTTCCTCGGCGGCCTCCAGGTTGGCTGCCGCCGCTGTCTCCTCGATGGAATTTTTCTGCGTGGCCTTGCCCGAGTTGACGTCAATTGAGACCAGGGCCTCGGTTTGTTCTATCACGATGGAGCCGCCGGATTTCAGCCGTACCCGGTTTTCAAAAATCGAGGTGATCTGTTCCTCGAGCTGATGCTTGGTAAAAATCGGCTTGTCCGCTGTATAGCGCTTGACGATTTTTTTGTGCTGGGGCGAGACAATGCCCATAAATTCACGAATTTCATTATAGACGCTTTCCTCGTCAACAAGGATTTCCGTGACATCAGAGGTGAAATAGTCCCGAATGGAGCGCTGTACCAGGGTGCGGTCCTTATAGAGGAGCGCAGGAGGATCAGCCTTAACCGCCTGTTTGCTGATGTTTTTCCACAGGCGCATAAGGTAACGGTAATCTTTTTCAATCGCTGTTTTCGTGGCCTGCTGACCGGCTGTACGGACAATAATCCCGAACTCTTCGGGAATTTTCAGCTTTGCCAGAATGTCCTTGAGACGCTTGCGTTCTTCTTCATCGCTGATCTTACGGGAGACTCCGCGGTTTTTACTGCCGGGCATCAAAACTACACAGCGGCCGGGCAGGGAAATAAAGGTGGTCAGCATGGCACCTTTGTGCATAAAGGGATCATTGGTGACCTGCACCAACATTTCCTGACCGCTCTGGACGATATTTTTCAGGGACTGATTGCCGGAGGGGTCATCCAGATAATAATCCGGATGAATCTCCTGCTTCTGCAGAAAACCATGTTTTTCCGCACCATAATCCACGAATACGGCCTGAAGACTGGGCTCCACCCGGGCCACCACCCCTTTATAAATATTTCCCTGCGTAATCTCCCGGGCGGTAGTTTCAATATGAAACTCTTCCAAGCGGTTATTTTTTACCTTGGCGATCCGGCATTCCTCCGGATCTACGGCATTGACCAATATTTTACTGCTCATTTAAATAAAACTGCTGCCTCCATTTTTATATATGTAGCCCTCAAATCCCGCGTGCCGCAAGGTTTTTTCGCAGGCGGCCGGGAAGGGATGCATCTCTACATATGAAATCAGGGCAAACAAGTCAAATAATTTCTAATTTAAGCACCTTGCAGGATGTGAAAACACCGCGCACCAGCATTCCGGAGCAGATCCCCCGCTCTGTCCTCTCCTTTGCCCAAGGCTTGATATTTGCCAAACTTTATGGCATGACAGAGCAAATCCGGCAATCCAAATTATTAACGAAAAGGCATAAAGAGCAGGTTCATGGAATCCCGATACAATCCGATGCAAGTCGAACCCAAATGGCAGCAGCAGTGGGAAAAAAATAAGCAGTTCCGGGCAAACGAAGATCCGGAGCGGGAGAAGTATTATCTTCTTGAGATGTTTCCCTACCCCTCCGGTAAAATCCATATGGGCCACGTCCGAAATTATACCATAGGCGATGTTATTGCCCGCTATAAAAGAATGCGCGGCTATAATGTACTACACCCCATGGGATGGGACGCCTTCGGCATGCCGGCGGAAAATGCCGCCATAGACAACAACACCCATCCTGCCGCATGGACCTATGCCAATATCGCGGCGATGCGCACCCAGCTCAAACGCATGGGATACAGCTATGACTGGGACAGGGAGCTGGCTACCTGCGATCCTCAATATTACAAATGGGAGCAGTGGCTGTTTCTGCAGATGTTTGCAAAGGGCATGGCCTATCAGGGAGAGTCCTACGTCAACTGGTGCGATACCTGCCAGACCGTGCTTGCCAACGAGCAGGTGGAAGCAGGCGAGTGCTGGCGCTGCGGCCAGCCGGTACAGCAGAAAAAACTCTGGCAGTGGTTTTTTAAAATCACCGATTATGCAGAGGATCTGCTGCAATACTGCGACAAGCTGGCCGGCTGGCCGGAAAAAGTCACCACCATGCAGAAAAACTGGATCGGCAAAAGCGTGGGCGCTGAAATCCACTTTCCCGTGGAAAAAAGCGAGCAAACAATCAGGGTTTTTACCACCCGCCCT
>JAWOFF010000184.1:0-18345 GCA_046482325.1 Desulfosalsimonadaceae bacterium | reverse complement strand
GCACACCTGGTGCTAAACCAGCGTAGCTGACCAGTTTCTTGGGGTGAGAAAACCGGGTAATATCGCCAATGGCGGACAACACCACCATGGAGAAAATCAATCCCATGCCAGGGATTTGCATCAGATAGACCATATCCGAGGCCCAGGGCTCGGTGTTGCTCAGTTCGGCCAGCTTCTGGTCGATGGCTTCTTTCTGAGACTCTAGGTTCTTTACAATATTCAGATCCTGTTCCACCTCGAACCAGGTCAAATCGGGGAGTTCCTGCTCCTCCCACCACCAGTGGTTCTGGTCTGTCAGCAGGCCGCCTTCCGGTGGATGAAGGTTGTATCGCTGCACCACGCTCTGCAGCCGGTTTTTGGACATGGTCAGCTGCTTGTTCAGGCGCCAGCGGAAGGAGATCAGGGACCTCAGCTCTCTGACGTGCACAGGCGGCACCCAGACCTCGGGAACAATATCCGCAATCAACAGCTTGACCGCCAGGTTCAGCGGCTTAAAGGCACATCCACGGTATCATCATAGAGGGCCCGTACCATGAAAAGGCCGTGCGGAGGCGCTGTGGCGCCGGCGTGATCCCTGTTCTCCGCTTTAAGGATGGGTCTGAAGTCATCCGGATCGTTTTTTCCGGCTCCGACATCTGCCAGGGTGCCGACGATGTTTCGCACCATAAAGCGGAGAAATCCGTTGGCTGTGATTTCAAAGAAAATGTGATCGGCGGCGTCCTTGTACACACGGGCGGTAGTAACGGTACGTACGCTATGCGAGCGGGGACTGCCCGAAGCCTCAAAGGATTTGAAATCCCGGGTGCCTAACAGGTGCCCGCAGGCCTGCTGCATGGCGCGCACATCCAGCTCTTTCGGGATGAACCAGGCGTACTGCCGGCATATGGCGGAGGGCACGGGGCGGTTTAATATACGGTACTGATAGGTTTTCGCCAGGGCGTCATACCGGGAGTGGAAGCGCATGTCCACGGACTCGCATGAGTGGATGACAATGTCGTCAGGCAGCAGGCTGTTCAGGCCGGCAACAAAGGCCCTGGGCGGGATTTCGGTGCTGCATCGGAAATTGGCTGTCTGCCCCAGTGCATGCACGCCGGCGTCGGTGCGGCCCGAACCGATCAGCCGCAGCTGCTCCCGCGTCATCACGGCAAGCGCATTTTCTATGGTCTCCTGAACGGTGCCGGCATTTTTCTGCTTCTGCCAGCCATGGTAGTTGCCGCCGTCATATTCGATGGTGAGCTTTAGATTATGCATAGGATCAGGTTCAAGGTTCAAGGTTCAAGGTTCAAGGTTCAAAAGAACTCTCTGGAAACGTATTTCCCCCTCAACTTAACACTTAACACTTAACACTAAAAGGTGAAGAGAATCAATCAGGAAGCGGGGCAGGAGATGGTGAAAGGGTTTAAAGCTGCTGCTGTGGCATCCGGGCTGAAAAAAACCGGGGATCCGGATTTGGGGATCATATATTCTGTGGTTCCGGCCGCGGCCGCAGGCGTTTTTACAACCAACCGCGTGCAGGCCGCGCCTGTTGTTCTCAGCCGGGAGCGGATCAGGAGTGGCCTCTGCCAGTCGATCATTGTAAACAGCGGCAATGCAAACTGCTGCACCGGAGAGAAGGGAATGGCAGACGCAGCGGCCACAGCCCGTGCGGCTGCCCGCTCATTGGGGATTTCCGAAGATTCGGTTCTTGTGGCCTCCACAGGCGTCATCGGAGCCCCTCTCGCAGTGGAGCGTATTGAGGCGGCAGTCCCCCTGCTTGCCGATTCTTTGTCCGGGCAGGGATGGCCGGGTTTTGCCCGCTCCATCATGACCACCGATACAGTCCCCAAGACCGCAAGCCGCAGCGTTTTGATCGGCGGAAAACCCTGCACCATTATGGCGGTGGCCAAGGGCGCCGGCATGATCAGGCCGGATATGGCCACCATGCTCTGTTTTGTGTGTACAGATGCCGCGGCGGAGCAGCGCCTGCTCTCCCGCATGCTGCAAAACGCTTGTGAGGGCTCCTTTAACCGAATCACCATCGACGGTGATACAAGCACCAATGATACGGTTTTGCTGCTGGCAAACGGCCGGTCCGGGTCGTGCATAGAAGGCCGGAGCGAGGAGGCCCGGTTTCAGGAGGCTTTAAATGAGCTGCTCGGCGAGATGGCCAGGATGATTGTAAAGGACGGCGAAGGGGCTACCAAGCTGGTTGAGGTGGCTGTTACAGGGGCCAAAACCCGGGTTGACGCCGGAAAAGTCGCGGATGCGGTTGCGAACTCCAGTCTTGTGAAAACCGCTCTTTTCGGCGAGGACGCCAACTGGGGACGCATCATGGCGGCTGCCGGCCGCTCCGGCGCAGACCTCGTCCCGGGCAGCGTGTCCATATGGTTTGATTCGGTGCAGATTGCTGCAAATGGCCAGGCTGTATCTCCGGATGCCGAGGAACGGGCCACAGAGATCATCCGGAGGCAGGAGTTTACGATTACAATTGATTTGCAGTCAGGCGATGCAGCGGCATCGGTATTGACCTGTGATTTCTCGATTGAGTACGTAAAAATCAATGCGGATTATCGCAGTTGAACAATCAGGTAATGATGCGGCTGCAGAAATATCTTTCCCGGGCGGGTGTGTGTTCCAGGAGACAGGCTGAGGCCCTTATCCGGGAGGGCAAAGTCCAGGTTAACGGCCGGATTGTGGGTCAGATGGGGGTCCGGATTGATCCCGAAGCGGATAGGGTTTACGTAGACGGCCGCTTGGTGGCGGGTTCTGTCCCGGAGATCAACATTATGCTGAACAAGCCGGCCGGTTATATCAGCAGCTGCCGGCACGGCGGCCGCAAAGTCGTTTTGGATCTGGTGGATATCCCCCACAGGGTTTATCCGGCCGGGCGGCTGGACAGGGAGTCTACGGGGCTTTTGCTTTTGACCAACAATGGCGGGCTCCATTACCGGCTCACCCACCCATCTTTCGATCATGAAAAGGAATATGCTGTAAAGACGCAAAACCCGCTATCTGATACGGATCTTGACAGGCTTGCAGCAGGAGTGATGCTTGAGGGCAGACCCACGCGGCCGGCCAGTATCCGCCGAAAGGGGAAGCGCGCCTTTGCTATTGTTTTAAAAGAAGGCAGGAACCGCCAGATCCGGCGGATGGTTGAGTCCCTGGGTAACCGGGTGGAATCTTTGCACCGGCTGCGCATGGCAACGCTTTGCCTGGGCGATCTACCCCCGGGCGGATGGCGCTATTTATCTGAGGCGGAAACCCTTGAATTGAAGCGTTTTTGCGGACTTTAGCGCTCAGGATCGCGAATCGCTCATCTGGTGTTTGATGTTTATGCCCTCGGATATGAACGCCACGTGCTCGCCGATATTTGTGGCCAGATCGCTTACCCGCTCCAGGCAGCGCGAGATGATGATTGTCTGGATGGACCGCCGGCTATTGAGCCGCCGGTTCTCCTCAACAGGGGTGCTCTCCGCCATGTATTCCACCAGCGACTGCAGCACCTGCAGGGTATACTGATCCGCGCGGTCGTCCATCCGGCCGATTTCGCAGGCGGCTTTCACGTCGGCATTGGCCATGCACTCAATGGCCCTTTTGACCATGGACAGGCTTACCTCTATTAACTGCTCCATTTCCGTCATCCGTTCAAGCGGAGGAAATTTGCAGAGGAAAATGCTGCGCTGGCTGATGTTGACGGCCTGGTCGGCGATGCGCTCCAGTTCGTTGCTGATTTTGGCCGTGCCGATTATGGTGCGCAGGTCTCTTGCCATGGGCTGCTCCAGGGCAAGCAGCCGCAGCGTATACTGATCCACCTCCACTTCCAGTTCGTTGATCCTGCGGTCCCCGTCAATGACCGACCTGGCCAGCTCCTCATCCCTTTCCAGGTAGGCGTTGGTTGCATCCTCCATAGCCCGCCGGGTAAGGGCGGCCATATTGAGAATGGTCATCCTGAGGTTTTCCAGCTCTTGAAAAAAATGGCGTTCCATAATGTTTTGGATCCTGTTGGCCTGAGATTTTCCATCACCGGCGATGCCGCCGTCTTCCGGTATCAGCCGAATCTTCCTGTTATGTAATCTTCGGTTTGCTGCAGCCGGGGCCTGGTAAACAGCATTTCCGTTTCTCCGGTTTCAATAAGACGGCCCATGTAGAAAAAAGCGGTGATGTCTGAGACCCGGGCGGCCTGCTGCATGTTGTGAGTGACAATGATAATGGTAAAATGTTTTTTCAGCTCGTGGACCAGATCCTCGATTTTCTGGGTGGCGATGGGGTCTAAGGCAGAAGCCGGCTCATCCATCAATATGACTTCCGGTTCCACTGAAAGGGCCCTGGCGATGCACAGCCGTTGCTGCTGGCCGCCGGAGAGCCCCAGGGCGGAAGCATGGAGCCGGTCTTTTACCTCTTCCCACAGGGCCGCCTGTTTGAGGCTTGTTTCCACTTTTTCGCTGATTTGTTTTTTGTTCCGGAGCCCGTTTACCCGCAGTCCGTAGGCCACATTGTCATATATCGTTTTGGGAAAAGGATTGGGTTTTTGAAACACCATGCCTACGCGGCGGCGCAGATGCACCACATCCATAAACTGGCTGTAAATGTTTTCCCCGTCAATATGGATTTCGCCTTCCACTGCTGTGCCGGATATCAGGTCGTTCATCCGGTTGATACAGCGCAGAAATGTGCTTTTGCCGCAGCCGGAGGGCCCGATCAGGGCGGTTACCTGATTTTTTGGAAATTCTATGGAAATATCTTCAAGCGCTTTGAAATCGCCGTAGAAGAAATTCAGTCCGGAGGCGGTGATTTTATTCTGCTCTGTCATTGGCTGATCCTTCCGGTGGTGGCTGGGTTTGCCCGTTTTTCTCAGCAGGTTTTTGCAGGGTAAAGTAAAATACGGTTCCCCTGCTATGTCCATCCGGCGGACTCTCCACCCGGATCCGTCCTCCCATGCTCTGAACCGCGTGGCGGCAGATTGCAAGGCCCAGCCCGGTGCCTCCGGAGGCCCGGCTGCGCTCCTTGTCCACACGGTAGAAGCGTTCAAAAATGCGCTTTTGGTGTCTTTTTGGGATGCCCGGTCCTTCGTCCCGGAGAGCAAAAAGCAGATGATCATTTTTGTCAAGCGTGAAAACCCTTACTGCAGTGCCCTCCGGGCTGTGGCGAATGGCGTTGTCGAGCAGGTTGGAGAAAATCCGGGTTATGGTGCCGGTCTCCCCTTGGACGGGAAGCGGCGCTGAAAGCTGGTTAAACACCTGGATACCCTTTTTTTCGGCCATGGGCATACAGGTCTCCCAGGCGGCGGAAAAGCAGCGGGCTGCGTCCACCGGGGCCAGTTCGGGGAGACCCTGCTGCTGCTGCTTCTGCTGCTGGCTGGTCAACTCCAGCAGGTCGTTTACGATATTTGTCATTTGATTGGCGTTTTTCAAAATGGTCCGGACAAAGCCCTCCGCTTCCCGGGAAGCCCGCATTTCCCGATCCATGAGGGTTTCGGCATATCCTTTGATGGAGGTAAGCGGCGTGCGCAGCTCATGGGAGATATTGGCCACAAAGTCCCGGCGTACTTTTTCGAGCCGGACCAGTTCGCTTATGTCATGGAATACCACCACCGCGCCGCCGTCGGGGATCCGAACGGGATTTACCTCATAGATGCTGTCCGCATCAATGGTTACCCGGCGGTTTTCCGGCTGTCCGCCGGAAAGAATCTCATCGCATACATTCTGGATCTCAGGGTTTAAAAATACCTCCATGGGGCGCTGGCCGATACAAGCGGCTCCGCTGCGGACAATTTTTTTCAGGGCCGGGTTGATGCTTCTTATATGGCCGGTATTGTCCAGCACCAATACCCCTTCCTGCATGCCTTCAAGGACTGCCTCCAGTTCCTGTTTCTGCGCTGTAATCATTTCAATGTTCTGCTGGATCCTGTCGGCCATCTGGTTGATGCAGGCGGATAACTCGGCAAATTCCGGGCTGCGAAAAATCTCCGGGCGTTTTGAGAAGTTGCCCTCCCCGATTTCCCGGGTGGCCCGTATAATTCTGTTAATGGGGGTTTCAAGGCGCCTTGCCAGAAAGAAGCTGACAGCAAGGGTTAATACAAAGATGGCAGCGAGCGGGAGCCAGAAGCGGCCGGCGTAAAAATCCAGGCGTGTTTCTATGCTGGAGACGGGAACGGCCACCCGAAGGATAGCCCCGGCATGGCCGGCCATCTCCATGGGCTTTGCGGCATAGATCATTTTGCGTTCCACTGTGGTGCTGTAGCGTACGCTCCTGCCGATGCCTTTTTTTCTGGCATCCATGATTTCTTCACGGTAAATGTGTGTTTCCATATCCGGCACCTGCGGGTAGGCCACTGCAGAGTCTGCCAGCACATTGCCCTTTGCGCCCACAAGGGTTATGCGGTGGTTTAGCTTTTCCCCCAGGCGGCTGATCCAGACGTCCATGGCCCGGGGATCTGCAAAGGGTGCTTTCTGCCGGATCAGCCAGCTGCCGAGCTCCAGCTGTTGCAGGGCATTTTCCCTGGCTTCGGCCATAATTTCATCTTCTAAGGTCTGGAAGATGTTGTAGGCCGGAATGCAGAGGGCAGGGATCAGAATCAGCCAGAACGCAAACAGCAGACGTGTTCGGAAATGTATGGATTTCATTTATGTTTCCCTGAGACGGTAGCCGATGCCGCGCACGGTTTCGATGGCCTGGGCATAGGGGCCGATTTTTTGCCGCAGCCGTCGGATGTGGGTGTCCACAGTGCGGGCGTAGCCGTCGAACTGGTAGCCCCAGACCCGGTCCAGCAGTTGATCCCGGCTGCGGACTTTTCCCTGATTGCGCACAAGGTCTGTGAGCAGGTTGAATTCGGTAACAGTGAGCGTGATTTCCTGATCCCTGATCCATACACGGTAACTGTCCGGTTCAATATAGATGTCCTGGTATTTCAGTATGCTCTCTTCATCGCCCGGTGTTTCGTGGCGGCGCAGGATGGCCCGGATCCGCAGAATCAGTTCTCTGGGGCTGAAAGGCTTGACAATATAATCGTCCGCCCCAAGTTCAAAACCCACGACCCGGTCTACCTCTTCTCCCCTTGCTGTGAGCATGACCACGGGGATCTTTCTTGTTTTTTCCTTCTGCTGCAGAGATTTGCAGACCTCCAATCCGTCCATGCCAGGCAGGATGAGATCCAGCAGGATAAGATCCGGAATTTTTTTCTCAGCCGCTGCAAGACCGGCGGCCCCGTCCGCGGCCGAAAAGGTGATGTAGCCCTCGGAGCGCAGGTGCCAGTCGATTAAATTTAAAATGTCGGATTCATCTTCTATGATCAGTATGGATTTTGTCATTATCTGTCTGCCGGGTGAAATTCGGGGCATAGCTGCCGTATGCATTTCATGGATGCGTCAGGGTGAAGATAATCTCCCTTGTTGGCAAATTTATGAAGCTGGTGTGACAATTTGGTGACAGGCTTGCCAGGGGATTGTCATTATTCTTTCTTTATTTTGTCACATGATTGTCAAACTGCGCAATTAATTTACGGGTTATAGCAGACCAGGCCGGCAGAAAGCAGATGAAGCCGTCAGGTTGGAAAGAAAATCAGGAAATGACGAAAAAAAGGAGGTACGAAGATGAAGATGAAGATGAAGGCGGCAGCAACAGGCTGTAAATTGTGTGCAGCAATTTTTCTTGTGCTCGCCCTGGCTACGGCCGGGTGGGCGCAGAAGCTGCAGATTAAAGGCTCCACAACGGTTCTGCCCATTGCGCAGAAGGCGGCTGAAGAGTTTATGAAGATTTATCCGGATGTCAATGTCACGGTATCCGGCGGAGGCTCCGGGAACGGCATCAAGGCACTGATTGACGGCAATACCGATATTGCGGACGCCTCGCGTTTTATCAAGCAGGAAGAAGTGAAAATGGCTGTGGATAACGGCGCATACCCCGTGCCTTTTGCGATAGCCCGGGACTGCATCGTGCCGGTGGTCCATCCCTCCAATTCGATAGAAGACCTGAGTCTTGCCCAGCTGAAAAAAATCTACCGGGGGAAAATTCGGAACTGGAAGGAAGTAGGCGGCCAGGACAGGAAAATTGTGGTGATATCCCGTGACACCTCCTCCGGGACTTATGAAGTCTGGGAAAAAATTGTCCTTGACGGCGGCCGCGTCTTTCCCGGAGCCCTGCTCCAGGCTTCCAACGGCGCGGTTGCCCAGGCAGTGGCGAAAAACAAATTCGCAGTTGGCTATGTGGGGCTTAGTTATGTAAATAAGGACTTAAAAGCAATAAGTGTTGCCGGTGAAAAAGCAAGTCTGGAGAACGCGGTTTCTTTTCCGATCAGCCGGGAGCTTTTTATGTTTACCCGGGGCTGGCCTTCAGGTAACACCATGAATTTTATCAGCTACATTCTCCATCCCAAAAAGGGCCAGGAGCTTGTGGCGGAAACAGGTTATGTGCCCCTGTACTAACTAATGGCTGAAATAAAGGACATAGCCGGATGTTCCTGCATCCTGCAACTTAAACGGTTTTGGACTATGGCAACAAAGAGACAGATACGGGAGACTGCAATCCGCTGGGCGTTTTTCCTGCTGGCTTTTGTCTCGATTGCGGTTTTGGCGATGATCCTGGTGTTTCTGGTAAAGGAGGGGCTTCCGATATTTGAGGAGGTTTCTGTAAAGAGCTTTTTTTTCGGCAGGTTCTGGTATCCTACCGCTGATCCTCCGGATTTCGGTGCCCTGCCTTTGATAATGGCCTCTTTGATGGTCACCGGCCTCTCGGCGCTGGTATCAATTCCCCTGGGGGTTATGACAGCGATTTATCTCGGCGAGATCGCCTCGCCCCGGATCAAGGAGATCGCCAAACCCATGGTGGAGATGCTGGCATCGCTGCCCTCAGTTGTGATCGGTTTTTTCGGCATGGTGGTGGTCGGACCCTTTCTCCAGGATGTCTTTGATATTCCCACAGGGCTCAATCTGTTTAATGCCTCGCTGATGCTTGCCTTTATGTCCGTACCCACCATTACAACGATCTCTGAAGACGCTATCGCAAGTGTGCCGGCGGAACTCAGGGAGGCTTCCATGGCCCTGGGCGCAACCCACTGGGAGAGCATTACGCGCGTTATTCTGCCGGCATCCCTGTCGGGGGTGAGCACGGGCATAATTCTGGGTATGTCCCGGGCCATCGGCGAGACTATGGTAGTGCTGATGGTGGCGGGAGGGGCTGCCATGATTCCCGGCTCTTTGTTTGATCCGTGCCGGCCCATGCCGGCAAGCATAGCGGCGGAAATGGCAGAGGCGCCGTTCCGCAGCGATCATTATCACGCCCTTTTTGCAATTGGCCTGGTTCTTTTTGTTTTTACCCTGATGTTTAACTTTATTGCCGACTACATATCCCACAAGCACCGGCAGGTGGGTGCGGCAACCTTGTAAAAAAAACGGCAGAGCAGTATGAATATTGAAAAACGACAAAACCGGGCCCCGGGCAGGATCGTTATGCGGCGCAAAGCCACTCAGGCCGGGTTCTTCGCGCTGTTCCGGGCGGCAGCCCTCGTAAATGCACTGGCCCTTTTTATCGTGGTTTTTTTCCTGGTGATAAACGGCTGGAAGGCGATCAACTGGACTTTTCTTACCCAGGCGCCCACCGATTCCATGACGAAAGGAGGGATATTTCCCGCCATCGTGGGCACTATTTATTTAAGCGCAGGCGCCATGGCGGTGGCCTTTCCCCTGGGACTTGCCTCTGCGGTGTATTTGAGCGAATACGCCAGCCAGGGCATGTTTATGCGGGCGATTCGTTTTGGTATAAACAATCTTGCGGGCGTGCCCTCCATTGTATTCGGGCTCTTCGGTCTGGCCTTTTTTGTTACCTGGATGGATCTCGAGGTGAGCATCCTCTCGGGCTCTCTTACCCTGGGTATCCTCTCGCTGCCGGTGGTGATCGGCACCTCGGAAGAAGCCCTGAGGGCGGTGCCGGACACCTACAGGGAGGCCTCGCTGGGGCTGGGGGCCACCAAGTGGCAGACCATCTCCAGGGTGGTAATGCCGGCAGCCCTTCCTTCCATGATAACCGGGGGTATCCTGGCACTAAGCCGGGCTGCCGGAGAAACTGCCGCCATCATGTTTACCGCTGCGGTATACTACACCACCCAAATGCCCTCCTCATTACTGGATCCTGTCATGGCGCTTCCCTACCACATTTACGTGCTGGCAACAGCCGGCACCAATATTGAGCAAACCCGGCCCCTGCAGTACGGCACCGCCCTGGTACTGATCGGGCTCGTTCTGGGTATGAACCTGGCCGCTATTATTTATCGGGCCCGCCTGCGCAAGAGGAAATAAAGGCGCGGTCTGCCTTTTTGGGTTTGGCATTGCCGGCGGCCGGTGTTAATATATATTTTTATCTGAATTGAAAGTCCCGGAGGGTTTGAAATTTAGATAAAAATAGTTTAACTGTCTTAAAATATTTCAGAAATAAACAGGGCTAAAAATTTGAAACGCTCAGTTGAGGAAAGGAGCGGCCATGACCCATTCCCATGATCATGATCATGATCACGAACACAGCCACAGTCATTCCCACGGTCACAGCCATGACCATGAACACGGAGATTCGCATCACAGCCACGGCGGCGGGGGAATGCCTTTTGAACAAAAACTTGCCAGGATCCTGGATCATTGGATAAAACACAATATGGAGCATGCAGATACCTACAAAGAATGGGCGGAACGTACACGGCAGGCCGGTATGCCGGAAGCGGCGGGGCAACTGGAGGAGGCGGCAAGCATGAATTTTGCCATGAACGAGGTTTTTGAAAAGGCCAAAACCCTGGCCGGAAAAGGCGAATAAGACAGGCTTGCGGGCAGATGCGGTGCGCGTCTGCCCTGCCATTTTTCAAAGGCGCTGGATCAGGTACATATAGCAGGGCAGGCGGCACATTCTTTTAAACTCCAGAAATCTGCTTCGCATTTCTTCCTTTGAGCCGATGTTTTCCATAGGCGAGACATATATGGTGCCTTTGCTGTGGAAATGCTTCAGGTGGTTGTGGGTAAGGTCTGCAATCGAAGACAGATGCCCTTGCGGCAGGTCTGCGCCATAGATAAAATTGCCGCTGACCTCTATGCCGGGATAGCGCTGGTTGATTTCCATCATGCGTTTGAAGGCTTTTGTGACTTTTTTCGGGGTCAGCGGCTTGCCGATGGCGGTAAAGGTGTCCGCATCCGCCGATTCCAGACCCAGGTTGATGTAGGTGTAAAAGGGCAGGCGCTCCAGCATTTCAAAAACCTCCTCCTCGCAGCGGAGCATGGAATCCACCGAGCCGAAAAGAAACATACGGGGCTCCTTCATTTTTGAGCGGCCGATTTCAAAGCTGTCATAAGCCTGACGGGCGGCGGAGGCGATCAGTTCCTTGTCTGCAAACAGGGCGTCGTGTTGGCCCAGGAAAATGCTGTTGTGGTTTACAAGCTCCGGGCCGAAAAACTCTCGCAGCGCCTGGATCTGCTCACTGATATTATCCCTCGTGCGCAGGGTGAGGCTTTTCCCTGATTTTACCCGGCAGAAGGTGCAGTTGTAGAGGCATCCGTCTGCAATAATGACCGGTATGACGTCGTATTCCACATGACGGGCGTCCGGCGGGAGAACGGATACCTCCCCGCCTATTATTTCATGAAACCGCTGCGCCCGCTTTCCCAACTCTTCAGGCCCTTTTTGCGCTGCCCGGCGGATAAAATCGGCAAGCTGTGCCGGCATATCGGAAAGGTTCATCCGGGACAGGTGGTCGCGCAGATTGTGCCATGCAGCAAAAGCTTTCTCCACATCCGGACTGTTGAAGCGGTCGCTGAACAAAACCGCGTTGGTGTCATAGGAGAGGCAGGGCACGTAGTATTCGCCGGTAAAATCAAAGGCACCGGAATAGCCCCCGGCAGAAAAATAGGTCCAGTCGTTTGCGGGCGTTCGTTTGAGCCATTCCGCGGCATCCAGCCACCCCTCGCCGCGGCCCTGGATGGTTCTGATTTCCCCGTTTAAGTTAAACTGAAAGGTGTAATCCGGGCTTTTGATTTCGTGGCAGACGCCGTAGCGGATGGGGGCGCTTATTTTTATGTAGCGGTCCGCCCCCTCTTTTTCCAGGGTGATGACAAGGTCTTCGACTTTATGAATTTCCATGGTTTTTGCCGGTTTTTGCAGTTTTTTGCATTCTCAGGACTCCTCCGGAGACTGCTTTTTCCTCAGGATATCACCCCGCTGGCAGTGATGCAATCGGTCGCATAAAATGAGCACCTCCATCCCTTCCCGGGCGCTTTCGAGGGAAGATCCCCCGGGGGCCTGCATAGGTGTGACCGCAGAGCGGCACAGTCGGGATGATTTTCTGTAGCGGATTTGCGCGATTTTTTGCGCATTTCCCCGCAGAGACTTTCGGGGACGTGGCTGCGGTACAGGAGGTGAAACGCTCAGTTTAGATGAAAAGAAGAGGCCCCGGGCTGCCGGCCGTCTCTAGCAGGTCAGGTGAAAACCGGCGGCAACATTTTTGCCCTGGCTATAGAGTTGGTTGAATATGGAAACAGCTTCTTTTGTGGGCTTCTCTATTAGTTTGATCTGTTTTTGACGAAGCAGCTCCCTCAGGGCAGGGGATGCGTTCATCCTGCCGGGATCGCCTTTTCCGAGAACAAGAACTTCCGGCTCCGCCGCAAGCATGTCAGCCGCATCTTCCGGTTCTACCCGGTGCCCGGATTTCCGGAACCAGCCCGGCAGAATGCGGCCGCCTGCAATTTTTATATCATCTGCGTAGCTTTTGCCGTTGATCACAATTTTTCCGAATGAGTACTGCTCTATTTCCATTGGCCGCTCTGTTGATTCTGCCTGCAGTTCTTCAGGAGCCAAGCCCTTTGAAGTTTACTGTGAGATTGACATTGATGTTTAATCCGCCCTGGTCGGTAATATCCTTTACCAGTTCGCCCAGCAGATCCGTTAATGTCTCCCCTGTGATTTCCTTGTTGGCGGCAGGCGCCCCGTTTGCCGGCCGCTTGGGAGCATGCGGTTCGACCTGTTTGGGAGCGCTCTTGGCACGGGAAGACTTGACGTATTTTTTCAGACTTGGATACTTTCGCAGCGCTTCTTCTATGGTGAAACGATTTTTGCCGGTTTTTCGCGTCAGGTCGTAGGTCTGCTCCGGCGTAAGATTGAAGGCTTCCTTAACCAGGCTGTATACGTAGCCGCGCTCGGTTTTCTGTTTTTTTATGAGATATCCCAGATCGCACTTTTTGCTGTTGCTAAGCTTGGCAAGAATGCTGGCCACATCCTGAATTTTTATATCCTTTCCGGTATCTTGCGCCACCATTGCCGTGATGTCCGGCGAGCGCAGGGCTTTGCCGCTTCTTAATGTGTCGATAATCAGTTCGCTGTTTGTTTTTTTGTCCTTGCTCATTGGATTCTCCCTTTTTTCCGACTTTAAACGCCTGACAATGTCAAACTATATGCTATTTTTAGTTTAATCTATAATCCTAATTAAATACTTAATACGCGAATTGAATTTGTCAAGGAATTTATTCCTGCTTTACTATTGGAGATTCTGAGAAGGGTTCGAAAAAGCGAGCGTTTGCTCATTTATGTCTTGACACCTGTTTGCCGACCGCGCTATTGGAAGCAAAAAAAATGAACCGGTTTTCCCTGAAAAAAGAGACAGGAAAGCAGCAGATGGATGCTCTTGACAAACTGCGCGCTGTATCACTCGATCCCTGCGGTTATGCACAGCACCTACGTTCCTCGGGAGAAAAGCCCGTGCTGGGCTGTTTTTGTACCTATATGCCAGAAGAGATAATAGTGGCAGCAGGTGCCGTGCCTTTTCGGATTATGGGCAGCGTCAGCGGCGGCGGGATTTCCCTGGCTGATGCGCATCTTCAGTCCTACTGCTGCTCCCTTGTCCGGAGCAGTCTGGAAGACGCGCTGGCCGGAAGGCTGTCGTTTCTTGACGGAGCGGTATTTCCGCATACCTGTGATTCGATTCAGCGGCTCTCCGATATCTGGCGTTTAAACGCCGGCATGAAGACTCACTTTGACGTGGTCCTGCCGGTTAAGCTGACTACTGACAGCGCCCGGACCTATTTGATAGCTGTACTGGAGAGATTCCGGCAGGAGCTGGAGGCAGCCTTTGGCATAGCTATTTCCGGGAAGCGCCTTTATGGTGCCATCCGCACCTGCAACCGGATCCGCGGACTACTGGAAAAGATCTGCAGTCTCCGCAGCCGCCGGCCGCATCAGCTTGAAGGCGCAGATATTTATCACATAGTAAGGGCCTCGATGGTGATGGAACGAAATGAAGCGCTTGGGCTGCTGCAGGAACTGTGGGAGGAGCTCTCCGCGCTTTCGCCGCAGGAGCCGCCGGGAGATCGCAAGCGCATCCTTTTGACAGGCGGGATCTGCAGCCATCCGGACATCTATCATTTGATTGAGGATGCGGGGGCTGATGTGGTCTGGGATGATTTATGCACCGGCACCCGCAGTTTTCAGGGTCTTGTCGACGAAGCCGGCAGTCCCATGGAGGCGATTGCCGATCGCTACCTTGCCCGCATGGTCTGCCCGGCCAAGCATACGGGCACGACTGCAAGAGGCGATCATTTGGTCCGGCTTTTGCGTGATAAGCAGATAGACGGCGTGATTTTTTTGTTCCTGAAGTTCTGTGATCCTCACGGCTTTGACTACCCCTATTTGAAATCCTGTACGGATGAGGCCGGCGTGGCCTCACTGCTTTTGGAAGTCGAAGAGCAGCTGCCTGCGGAAGGGCAGCTGAGAACGCGGTTCGAAACCTTTGTCGATATGCTGTAATCAGAAAAAAAGCGCAGGGAAGAGGGAGCATACAATGGCAGATGCCGGCGGGCAGGCGGATAAGCAGGCAGACCCCCGAAAAATACGGTCGGTTAAGAGGATGAAAGAGATCATGACCGACTATTATATAGAGGCCAAAGGGGCTGCCGAAGCCGGTAAAAAAGTGGCCTGGATCACCAGCGGCGGACCGGTTGAGCCCCTTATCGCCATGGATGTTATCCCGGTCTATCCGGAAAACCACGGGGCCATGGCAGGAGCCTCCAAAATGGGGGTGGAGCTTTGCGAAAAAGCTGAGGAACTGGGATACCCGAGGGAGCTTTGTTCATATGCGCGTTCCGATATCGGCTGTTCGGCAGCAGGCGGCGGCCCAATAGGGGGGCTGCCGCGGCCGGACTTTCTGGTCTGCTGCAACAATATCTGCGGGACGGTGATGAAATGGTATGAGGCGGTATCCCGGCATTATGGAGTTCCCCTGTTTATTCTTGACACCCCTTTTATTCACAGGGAGTTTCCGGAAGCCGCGCGGCAGTATGTGCAGACCCAGATTTATGAGTACATCGCTTTTCTTGAACAGCAGTGCGGCCGGAAAATGGATTTTGACCGGATGCAGGAGGTCGGCCGGCTCTCTGTTGAAGGGATACGACTGTGGCAGGAGGTGCTGGATGCAGGTGCACACAAGCCGGCGCCGATTACCGCATTTGATGCTTTTTTTCATATGGCGCTGATCGTAACCCTGCGGGGCAGGCAGATCACAGTGGACTACTACCGCGGCCTCCGGGATGAAATGCAGGAGCGCATCGAGCAGGGGATCGCCATGGTGCCTAATGAAAAATACCGGCTGCTCTGGGACAACCTGCCCATCTGGTACCGGACCAAGTGGCTCTCGGAGAAATTCGCCTCCCACGACGCCTGTCTGGTGGGTGATACATACACTTCGGCCTGGAGCGCCATGGCGCCGTACATGGACGAAGAAAACTTTCTTGATTCCATGAGCCTGGCCTACAGCCAGGTCTATATTAATGTGTCCGCGGACCTGATGTTTGACACCATGCGCCGGCTTGCCAGAAAATACGACGTGGACGGGGTGGTCATGCATTCCAATCGTAGCTGCAAGCCTTATTCGCTTGGCCAGTATGACATGCAGAAAATGGTGACCGCCAATCTGGGGCTGCCCACTCTGATCCTGGAGGCGGACATGGTTGACGAGCGAAGCTTTTCGGAGAGCCAGATCGAGACCCGGATAGATGCGTTTATGGAGACCCTTGAATCCTGAAGCCCCCGACAGAAGCGGCAAAAGCAGGAGAAGGCCTGAGATCCAATGATTACCGCAGGCATTGACGTCGGTTCCATCACAGCCAAGGCAGTCCTTATGGATGACGCCCGAATCCTGGGATTTCGCGTGCTCTTTACCGGCTACAATGCGAAGCAGGCCGGGGAGAAGGTTTTGGACGAGCTTTTGGAAGAGCTCTTCATGCGGCGTGAGGATATTTCCGGCATTGTTGCCACCGGCTACGGCCGCAAGGCGCTCTCCTTTGCCGATAAGGCCATCACGGAGATTACCTGTCACGGCGCGGGGGCCCATTTTATCGACCCGGAGGTGCGCTTTATCATAGACGTTGGCGGCCAGGACAGCAAGGTGATCCGGGTAAATGAGTCGGGCAAGGTGCTCGATTTTGCCATGAACGACAAATGTGCGGCAGGTACGGGGCGTTTTCTCGAGGTGATGGCCCGGGCGCTGGAAGTGAATTTAAGCGATTTCGGCGAGATTTACAAAAACGCGGAAAATCCGGCAAGAATCAGCAGCGTATGCACAGTTTTTGCCGAGTCCGAAGTTATTTCCCTTATTTCCAAGGGAGTTGAAAGGGAAAACATTATTGCGGGCATCCACCATTCTGTGGCATCCCGCATCTCCTCCATGGCCAGGCGGGTGGGAGTGGTAGAGCCCGTGGTGATGACAGGCGGAGTGGCCAGAAATTCAGGTGCGGTAATGGCGATGGAAAACAAGCTGGAAACAGCGATCCGGGTTTCGGAATATGCCCAGGTAAATGGTGCCATCGGGGCCGCGATCCTGGCGAAAAACCTGTAAAACGCCTGGCTACAGGCAGCAGATGCGCTAAGTCCGTCCCGCCTCCCGATCCCCGCGGAATATCTGCAAGCTGCTGAATTCCCCCTGGCAGCCGATACCCCTTAAGCTTCTTAAGCTGCCTGCAGCCCTATCTGATTCAGTCTCAGACAGTTATTTTTCTGATTTCCTGCATTGCTGCCTGCCACGAGAATTTCGTGACAATGGGTTCGCTTAGAGAGTAAAATGCGATAAAGTGCTGGCGGAAAAAAATTTTTTAAGGGAATCGGTTTTAAATTGTCACAGAATCATGATAATTGCAATTACAACAAACAGGTTGAAAAAAGAGGGGTATGACAGAGTCCAGTCCTCGTAGTGTACGGCCGGTGGACCGGCTGTGCTTGTATTGTTTCTGCAGGTTTTTTTCGCTTATCGGCCGGATGCCGCCGGCGACGGCCGGATGGGCAAGCCGGTGGGCGGGGCGGTTCTGGTTTGCTGTGGATCGCCGGCACCGGCGGGTGGCAATGGATAACCTGAGCAGTGTGTTTGGCAGAGAGAAGGATCCTGCGGAGATCCGTCGCATGAGTCGGCGGGTCTTTATCGGCATTGTATTTATGCTGTTTGAATTCGGATGGTTACTGCGATGCTCCCCCCAGGAGCTGGCTGCCAGAATCCGGGTGGAGGGCCTGGAGCACCTGCGCGCAGCCGCCGGCAAGGGACGGGGGGTGCTGGTGTTGACCGGGCACCTGGGAAACTGGGAAGTGCTTGTCAATGCTGCGGCCATGCTTGGTTATCCGATGAACGTGGTCTACCGGCCGATGGGTTTTCCGGCCCTGGATCTGTTCTTCCGGCAGCTAAGGGCCCAAAGCGGGGCCCGGCTTCTGCCCAAAAAGCGGGCTATGCGGGAAATCCTGCGGTCTTTGGATCGCCGGGAACTGGTGGGCATCCTTTTGGATCAGCACGCCAAAAGAAGCGAGGGGGTGACGGTGGATTTTTTCGGCAGACCCGCCTCCACAAACCGGGGTGTTGCGCTGGCGGCCATGCGTACCGGCGCACCGGTGGTGCCCATGTTTCTGGTACGCGAAAAAGGCGCCTACCGGATGATTATCTGCCCCGAGGTGCCGCTTGCTGCAACCGGAGACAGGGAACAGGACGTTAAGATCAATACCCTGCGCTATACCCGGGCGCTGGAGTCCGTCATTCTGCGCTGCCCGGAGCAGTGGTTCTGGGTCCACCGCAGATGGAGAAGCCGGCCTGCAAAAAAGGAGACCTGAACTGCGCGTCTCCAGTGGGTAAAGCCGAAAGGGGTAACAACTGCAAATCTTCAGTTCAGGGGAGAGGGAACGCACGCATGCAGCAGAAGGTTCCGGACTATATTTATTCCATCAAGCCTTATAAACCGGGAAAACCGATTGAGGAACTCGAACGGGAGTACGGGATATCGGATTCCATAAAGCTTGCTTCCAACGAAAATCCATTGGGCCCGTCGCCCATGGCGGCTGAAGTGATGCAGTCCTCTATTGCGAGTCTGCACCGCTACC
>JAWOFF010000146.1:0-9874 GCA_046482325.1 Desulfosalsimonadaceae bacterium | reverse complement strand
ACTCTTCGGCGCAGCCATCATAGCCGCGTTTATCTCGGGGTTCGCCCCTCCTGCGGACCTGCCGGAAAACCGGGTATCGCTGTACTGCGAACAAAATGTTGCCCCCCGGCTGCGCTTTGAAGTCATCCCGCAGGAAAAACTGCGCTTTGAACACGTCACAAAACAGGAGTTTGACTATTCCTGCGGCTCAGCAGCCCTTGCCACGCTTTTGAACTACTCCCTGGGTGAAAATTTATCTGAAAAGCAGGTAATCCAGGGCATGATGAAGCACGGGGACAAGGAGCAGATTAAACAGCTCCGCGCCTTCTCGCTTCTGGACATGAAACGGCTCTGCAATATCCTGGGCTACGAGGCGGCCGGCTACCGGGCGGAAGAAGAGGATCTGAAAAACCCGGATCACTGGCCCTGCGTAGCGCCCATCGAGGTCTACGGGTATCGTCACTTCGTGGTTGTAAAAGGTGTGCATGACGGCCACGTATTTATGGCGGATCCTTTTCGCGGCAACGTGAGCCAGACCCTTCATCATTTCCTGGACTCCTGGTATGAAAACGTGATTTTCCTTGTGGAGGCGGCAGCTGAAAAACCACGCCACAAAAACCTGCTGGCTTTGAGCCGCGATGACCTGCGCTACGTAAGGGAGGATACAACCTGGGACATGATCAAAAACCGCAAGGCACCTTATGAATTCCCGCTGCGGCTGAAGCGCAGGGAGGTGAAGGGGGAATATCAAATTTACATGCCCTGAACAGACAGAAGGTAGTGCGGGGCTGTTTTTGCAAAGACACGGTCTTGAAGTTTTTGTTTCCCCGTGATAGGGGAAAAGTCTGTATTTTTTCTGCATATTCATCAGCGAAGGGAAAAGATTTTGAGATACCGCAAACAGCTTTTCCAAATGGCCCTTGCCGCATGCCTTGCGCTTTTCTGCGCATCCGCGCAGGCCGCTGAACTGGAAGTACAGCTCGGCGCTTTTACCATCCGCTCCCTTGCCAGGGAATGCAGGGATCAATATTCCCACCCCGAACGAGATGTTTTTATAAAAGAGCTTCAAGATGCAGAGGGCAAATCTTTCCACACCGTGCGCTGCGGGCCTTTTGCCTCTGTAAAAGAGGCCAGGCGTTTTATCGACTCCCTTTCCCCCGCCCCCGAGGACAGACCCTGGATCATGGAAGCCGGTTCCATGCAGACTGCTGCTCAGCCGAAAGAAGAAAGCCGAAAAGCCGGGCAGCAAAAATCTGAAACCAAGTCAGCCGCTGAAAAAGAGGCGGCTGCCCCGGTGACAAAGCCGGAACCCGCAGAAGAAAAAAGGGACCCGGGATTGGCCGGGCAGGAAACTCAAAAAGCAGAGGCAGAAACGAAGGCGGAAACGAAGGCGGAAACAGATGCCGGCGGTGGCGCAGGCGACGGCCTGTGGGGCCAGGGAGAGACGCCGTCCTCTGAAGAAACCGAAAAAAAGGAGCAGAAAAAACAGGAAGAACCAGCGGCTGCACCTGCAGGCGGGGCTCCGGGCAAAAACGTGGAGGAGCTTCAAAAGCAAGTGGAAAAACTGCAGGAGCAGGTTAAGACCCTGATGGACGCCCGGGAGGTAAGAGAGGAGCTTGAAGCCACCGAGGAGGAAAAAAAAGAGGAGGAGGAAGACATCCTGAGCGCTGCCGGCCGGGAGTACACCCTGCTGCAGAAGGGAAGGCTCGGGGTCGAGTACAAGCTCTCCTATTCCTATTTCGACTATGACGCGGTCCGCGAGCAGAACATCATCGAGCACAACAGCCAGCATACCATCACCAACACCTTTACCATTGAGTATCCATTAAAAGACAACCTTACCCTGGAGGCGGCAGTCCCCTATGTATATAAGTACGACAAGGTGGGGGCGGATGACAGCCTGGATACAAACGATTTCGGGGACGTGGACCTGGGCGTTAACTACCAGCCGTTCCGGACCGGCCAGCGGTTTCCCTCGGTTATTTTCCGCGGAACGCTTACCTGTCCCATGGGGCGCGATCCCTACGACATCAACCCGGAGACGGAACTCTCCACGGGATCGGGTGGCTACAGCCTGCAGGGGAGCATGTCGCTCAGCAAAAGTGTCGATCCCATCATGGTGTTCGGCAGCCTTGGTTACACCTACAAGCACCCGATTGACAACCTGGACTACAAGCTGGGCTCCTACACGCTTGAGCGCTATGAACGGGGAGATACGGCGGACTTCAGCCTGGGCATCGGCTACTCACTCTCCTACATCACATCCCTGACAATTGGCTACTCATATTCCTACAGCTTTGAGGATGAACGCCATTTCAAGGAGGCAAAGTCCCGGACATATCAAACCCGCACGGATTCCAGCCTGAACATCGGCACCTCCTGGCGCATCTCCCAAAAAATGCGGATGAACATGTCTCTCGGCATCGGGCTGACAAACGACTATTTCACCCTTTCCTTCCGGTTCCCATACGAGTTTGCCCTATGATGCAGATAAGACTCATGTGCCTGATCGCTGTTCTTCTGCTCCTGCTCCCCGGCAGTCTTCACGCGGCATTCAATGAGCAGATCGCCGTGGACGCAAGGGCAATATCACTGGCCAACACCTGCACGGCCGACCCGCCGGGGCTCATGTCCGTGCATTACAACCCGGCCGGGCTTACCCTTCTGGACGAGGGAAAAACTTTCGGCAACGGTGTTGTGGCCCCTTTTATCGAGCGCACAGGAAAACTTACCGAGGACCCGGACTTTGATGGCTTTCTCGCAGACACCTGGGGGCCGGACGCGCCCTACAACCCCGAGGACCCCCTTAGCGCCCACGGAGGCCCGGACCCGCTTGCAGGCACCGAGGGAACAAATGACCGCAACCGGATGTATATCCCCTTCTACGGGCCCGTGGACATCCTGGTGGGGGCAAACCTGGGAATAGCCTCCAGGCAGGAGGACTCCAGGTGGACCTTTGCATACGCCAACTACGCCCCTTACGGCGGCGGTTTTGCCCACAGGGATGAGGATGATCCCATGCGCTACGGCAGCAAATCCCTGTATTTGCAGCACCTGGTATACGCAGCGCCCACGGCCGCCTACCAGGTATCAGAAGAGCTCGCAGTCGGCGTCTCCATCGGCATGGGCCAGACCGCGTTCGGCATAGAGGTGGACCAGCGCACACCGAATGAACTGGTGGGCCTAACCCGCGTGATCGGCGACGCCACAAGGGATCTCGAAATCCCGGTGGTGTCTGAGCAGACCCTGCCCCCGCCCTTCCTGGGCGGGGGCCTGGGCCCCTACGAATACAACACCCGCCTTAAGATGAACATGCGCGATGATTTCGCCCCCTCATTTAACCTTGGGCTTTTGTGGCGGCCCAGGGACTGGTTCTCCTTCGGCATTACCTACCAGAGCGAGACAGAGGCGGAGCTGACAGGGGACTACAAATTTGAGTACTCAAAGCAGTTCCAGCGGATGATAAACTGGAATGGCAGGACGCAAATGACCATGCAGAATGCCGGCATGCTGGATCTGCCCATAAACGGCATTCCCGAGCAGACCGGCACTGTCACCCGCACCCAGAAATTCCCTCAGCGGGTGCAGGCGGGAATCATGGTAAAGCCCGTCAGCCGCTTAAAACTCCTGTTTGATCTGCACTGGGCGGACTGGTCCGTTATAGAGGACGACCATTTCGATTTTGATCAGGACATCCAGGTCTTCCGCCTGGCCAAGCTGCTCGGCTACACCGGCGGCAACCGGGCGCTTGTTGTGGAGCGGGACATGGAGGATACCTGGCACTGGAGCGTGGGAATGGAGTATCAGGCCACGGACTGGCTCTCCCTTCGGGCCGGCTACGAAAAACGGCCCACCTCCGCGCAAAAGGATCTCTGGGATGCGCTCTATTTTCTGCCGGACATGGATTTTTACGGCGGGGGCGTCGGGCTCCACCTGCCAAAAGACGTGAATATAGACATAGGGTTCGGCTATCTGGTAAACGATTCCGTAAAAATTGAAAACAACGAGAGCAGCAACATGAACTCCACGGATTTCACCGATATCGTCTACAACCCCTATGCCGGACTGGACTATGAACAGGAAACCGAAATCTATATCGCCTCCTTCGGCCTGACCATGCCGCTCGAGGTGCAGCTCGAGCTTATCCACCATCAGCTCGAGATGGGAAAGCACGCACTGCACGCGGCAGGAGGCCTTATCGGCAAATTGAACACCATTTCAAAGGACGAAAAAAACAAAGAAAAAGAAGATAAAAAGAAAAATGAACATTAGTTGCTTAAAAAAATTCGGCATTGGCTGCCCGGCAGTTCTCTTTTGTGCGCTTATCTTTGTTCCGGCGCACGCCGGGGAGGCCCGCTTTTCCGAAAAAACCGTGCCGCTCGGAAGCACGGAAGACGCGGACCTCTTTTTCCCGGGCTCCATCACAACCAATGCGGAAAATATGCGCCACCTTGCTTTTCTGATCAAAAAAAAGGACAGGTTCCACGTAATTGCAGACGGAGAAGCCGGCAGGGCCTGCGAAGGGATCGCCAAGGGCACTCCCGTCTTCAATGCCAGCGGCTCCGTGTTTGCCTATATAGAATACGACGGAAACCGGGCCCGGGTAATCTCCAACGAAAAAGCCCGGCCCTGGTTCGATGGGGTGGACCGCCTTACCTTCAGCCCGGACGGCGAACGCCTGGTATATCGCGGCAAAAAAGGGGACAAACAAATGCTGGTGGAGGAGGGAAAGGTGATCCAAAGCTTTGACGGCATCCGGGGCAAACCGGTATTCTCTCCAGACTCCAAGCACCTTGCCTTTTTGGGTGTAAACAAAAAAAAGGTTTCCGTGGTGCTTGACGGCAACATTATTCTCAAGGGCTACCAGAACGCGCGCGAGCCCACCTTCAGCCCGGACTCCAGGCATTTCGCCGTGGCAATCCGGGACAAAAAGAAATGGAAAATCGCCAGAGACGGGGATTTTACCGAAAAAGCCTACAAATTTATCCAGTCTCCTGCTTTCAGCCCGGATTCCGGCCGCTTCGCCTACGCCGCCCAGACCGGCAAGGAACTCTTCCTGGTGGTGGACGGAGAGGAAGCCCGGCACTTTAAAACCGTGGGGCCGCCTGTCTTCTCGCCGGATTCCAGCCGCTTTGCCTATGCAGGGTATACAGGGAATAAGTGGCTGGTGATGCTGGACGGTGAGAGCGGCCCGAAATTCCAGAAAGTGGCGTCCTTAAAGTTCAGCCCGGATTCCAGCCGCTTTGCATTCTCCGGGCAGACGGAAAAAAAGAATGGCGTGGTGGTCATTGACAACCAGCAGGTGCACACCCACGATTCGACGGGGCAGCCGGTTTTTTCCCCGGATTCAAAGCACCTTGCCTACAGGATGCGGGAAGGAAAAAAATGGCACATGGTAATGGACGGGAAAAAGGGCAAGGCTTATGACGGAATGCGAAGGCCTTTTTTCAGCCCCGACTCCGGGACCCTTGCGTACCCGGCAAAAGACGGGGACAGCATGCACATGGTAATCAACCGGAAAGCGCAGAAAAGCTATGCGCAGGTTGGTCTTCCCTTTTTTTCACCTGACGGTGAGCACCTCGCTTACAAGGCGAAAAAAGATGACAAATGGCTTCTTGTTGTGGACGGCAAGGAGTGCGGCAAACGCTTTGACGGTTTTGTAAAGGATTACCCCGTAATACTTTCCGAAAACGGATGCCACGCGCTGGCAGTACAGGTTAAGCAGGTTGCGCCGAACGTTTTCGAAGAAAAAGACAAGGAGGGAGAGAAAAAAGAGGTGATTGACTTCTATCGATACGAGGTGGACTTCTGATGGAAGGCAGCGCTTTCTCCAAAAGGGCTTACCCGGGGCCTAAAAAAACGGTTTTCCTCTTTTTTGCCTCGGTTTTGCTTCTGCTCTGCCCTGCTTCCTTTTTTGCAGGAGCAAGTTTTCCGTTGACCCCATCTTTTTTACTCACATTGGAAACCCGGTTTGGAGATGATGATGGCTATGCAGCAAACCTTACAACACGATTCTAAGCGGCCGGCAGATATTCTTTTTTTGGCTGCGGCAGCGTTTTTCTGCCTGATTTTGCTTTTTCCGCGGGCAGCCTTCTCTGCCGAAGAAACACTGGAATACCTGCAGTTCGCCTCAAGGTGGCCGGACGCTTCCCCCGGCAACCTGGAAACCGCAGAGGGCACCCTCTTTTTTGCAGCAGGGGATGTGCTGGTTCTGCTGGATCCGGAAACCTTCACAGAACAATCGCGGATTCACCTGGATGCTCCAAGGGGCATTAAAGACGTTTCCGCTGATCCGGCAGGTGATGTCATCTATGCTGCCTGCGGGAGAAACGGCCTGAAAGTTGTGGATGTCTCGGATCAGACAAACCCGCAAATCATTTCCACCCTGTCATTGGATACTGATAATAAACCCATCCAGGCAACCGCGGCAGACTGCCTTGGCAGCTATTTGTATCTTGCGGACAACTCCTTCGGCCTGCGGATAATCGATATAAGCAAGCCTGAGAACCCCGGCTGGGCGGGGGAATATGAACAGATTTCACAATACACAAATCAGGATGATGAGCAAGAGACCACTTCCGGCGGCTATATCAACATATGCGCAAGGGAAGTTGGCAGCGGAAGGCTTGCTTTTGTGCTCGACCAGTACATGGGCCTGCGGATATTCGACGTATCCGGCGCAAGCTCGGTGCAGGAGCTGGACGTCTATGACATGCGCTCCAGCAAGTATTTCGGCCAGCTCTCCGAGGTTGTAGACGTAAAGGCTGACAACAACTACGTCTATGTCTCTGATGCAGCCTACGGCATTGCCATCCTGGATTACATCTCGCCTGCCAATAAGGTGTCCATAGAAAAAGAAGGGCAGATCAAAACACCGGGCAGCGCCTCCGGGATAGCCCTTTCCGCGGACGGCGACACCCTTTTTCTTGCTGACGGAAACTCCGGCCTTCTGGTTGCGGACATGGAAAGCCCGGCCTCGGCCCGCTACGACCAGAAAGAGGATCCCCAATACGACCAGGACCTCGTAAACGCGGAATGCTATGCCGTCACCGGCGCATATGCTGTTATAGAAAATAAAGGAGACCTCTTTCTGGCAAATGCGGAAAACGGGCTTGCAAAACTCCAAAAAAGCGGGCAGCTTTCCTATGAGCCGGCGGAAACTTTTGACCCGCCTGCTGATGCCTGCGCGCTTTCTGTGAGAGATGACTACGGCTATGTCCTGGATGATGCAGGCGCAGAAGAAGGCCTGCGGATCATCGAACTGGGAAACGAGGAGACCGGGCGCTCCAGACTCGCCGCATTTGTTTCCACGCCAGGAAATGCCTCCGCTGCTGCTGTTTACCAGTCCCATGCCTGGGTGGCGGACGGAACGGAAGGCGTCTTTTGCGTGGATATATCCGATCCAAAGGCACCTGCAGTTACGGACACCTTCACCTACCCCGGCGACGCGCGCGACATCAAAATCCTGCCAGACGAAGAAGATACCGTTTACGCCCTTATTGCAGACAGGGATCAGGGCCTTGTAATCGCGGAAGCCGGCAGCCGGGGCGGACTTTCTTACACCAGCGAGGTGTTTGTTGAAAACGCCCGTGCTGCTGCGCTTTATGAAAATTATACAGCAGATCGGGAACTGGCGGCGCGTTATGCCCTCCTGGTTAACGGGCAGGGTCTTACCGTTGTGGACATTGCCGATCCAGCAAATCCCGTAAAAGAGGGTTTTCTGGATACCTCCGGCGACGGAGGGGAAGCACTCGATGTGGCCGCCAAACCGCCCTATGCTGTTGTGGCAAACGGATCGGGCGGCGTGCTCCTTGCAGATGTCAGCGATCCGGATAAGCCAAAAAAAATCGACTCCTTTGAAGCCGAGGGAGAGGCACAGGCCCTGTCTCTTCATCAGTCCTATATCCATACGGCAGCCGGAAAGCGGGGGCTTCTCATGCTGGGCATTACGGACACCGAGCCTGCAAAGCTCGTAGCCATTGATATCGAGCCGGATGAAGACCGGGAATCTCCATACTACAACACCCCGGGATATTCGGCGGATGCCGCCGTGGCCGGCGACGATGACGAGCGCTATACCTATATAGCAGACAAACACGGCGGATTTCTTGCTTTTCTGCACGAGGATACGCTTGGCGGGGGCATCGATGAGCAGCCCTTTGAGGAGAGTTCCGATGATTCGCGATGCTTTATTCAGATATTAGGTAGGTAAGTGTTAAGTGTTAAGTGTTAAGTGTTAAGTGTTAAGTGTTAAGTTTTAAGTTTTAAGGGCTGGTGGATATAAGGGCCAAAGGATCGGGAATTATTAAATTGAAGCTTATTGTAAAAATCACGGTTATTGCAGGCTTGCTGGGGCTTATCTGGGCTCCCGGGATTTTTTCCGCATCGCTTAACTTCAAGGCCTCCGATCAGCATGTGGTCAAGGGAGAAGACGAGGTGGTCTTTACCTTTACCTACAATCCGGAGGGCGGGACTCCGCCGGACTCCCTGAAAATTGAACTCGATTACGACGAGGGTACTTTATACAGCGAAACATTTACGGATCTGGACGGCAGCACGTTTAAAACCGAATATTCCACGGTATTTGAACAGCCGGGCTATTTTGAGGTGGAAGCCCGCTTTACTATTGAAACCAAAGATGCAGACGGGAATACACATACCGATTCCCAATCCATAGGACCTGTTGAAATCAATGTAGCTAACTGGAAATTCACCGCGGGCGGCTCGCTTGGCTGCATAGAATCCACACCTGTTGTATCTGCGGACGGAGAAACGGTTTTCGTTGGTTCCGAGGACGGCAATCTATATGCAGTGGATACGCAGGACGGCACAGAAAAATGGCGGTTTCATACCAATGAACAGGTCGATTCCGCACCTGCTATCGGCGCGGAAGGCAATATATATTTTGGATCAGCGGACGGCCATATCTACTGCGTGGAGCCGGAAGCAGGTGCACTGGTGTGGCAGTTTCCGGCAGGCGGACAGGGAGCAAAGGGTTCCTTTTATGCCTCCCCTGCCCTGGATATAGAAACCGGGCGTATCTACATCGGCTCCACCGATCACCATCTGTATGCCCTTAACATGGCGGATGGAAGCCTGGAGTGGCGATTTAAAACAGGCAGCAAAATCGTTTCCTCCCCTGTAATCGGCCATGACCATACTGTTTACCAGGGCTCTCTTGACGAATATCTTTATGCCCTGAACCCGGACGGAACTAAAAAATGGCGTTTTAAAGCCGCATATGAAATCCGGGCTGCACCTGCCCTGGATGCAGACGGCACCATCTTTGTCGGCACCTGCAGCGCCCGGGGCGAGGCAAACGAAAACAACGGCCTGCATGCAGTCTCTTTTGCCGGGAGAAAACAATGGTTTATCGGAAAAATCAACGGATTCCCGTCTGCCCCGGTGATAGCGAAAAACGGTACGATAATTATCGGATCCTATGACAACCGGTTATACGGCATAAGCCGAAGCGGCGGCGGGCTGAACATGTATAAGACTTTTGATGACGATGTGCTTGGATCACCAGCGCTTGATAGCAGGGGGTATTTATACGCCGGCGGGAGAGACGGCACCTTTTATGCAATGGACCCGGATGAAGGCAATCAGCACGAAGGGAGGGACGAATACTGGAATTACAACCTTTCTATGTCCCTTGAGGGCTCCTCCCCGGTTGTCCAGGACGGATATGTCTATATAGGGGCCTGCCAGTACAAAAGAGGTGCGCTCTACTCCCTCATATCCAGTGCATACGACTGGCAGACAGAAGCCGGACCCGCCCCGGACGCCCCCTGGGCCCAGGCCAGAAACAAATCAGCCAACACGGGCAAACCGATTACACGCCGGATACCATTGCCCCGGCTGTCGCCTCAACGGATCCCGCCCCCGGCATAGA
>JAWOFF010000015.1:0-8084 GCA_046482325.1 Desulfosalsimonadaceae bacterium | reverse complement strand
ATTAAAAACCACATGTAGTTGAAGCTGTACAACAGCTCCCGCATTACGGTGTATACCTGCTCCTTGCTCAGCTCTGCAATCTCCGGCATAAAGCGCCCCCTCTGTTTACTCCACCCAGTTAAACGTCCGCTCTACCGCCTTTTTCCACCCCCGTATGCCTTCCCGACGCTCGGAGTCGCGCATGGCCGGCTGCCAGGTCTTGTCCATGCTCCAGTTCTTTTTCAGCTCCCCGAAGCCGCTTACCAGTCCGCCGGCCATGGCGGCTGCAGAGGCTGCGCCGAGGGCGGTTGTCTCGGTAACTTTCGGACGGACCACCGGCACTGCCAGGATATCAGACTGGAACTGCATGAGCAGTTCATTTGCCGTCATCCCCCCGTCCACATGTAAACTGCGCAGCCTGACGCCGGAATCCTTTTCCATGGCTTCCGCCACATCCAGACTCTGGTAGGCGACAGCCTCCAATACCGCGCGGGCGATATGGCCCCGCCTGATGTAGCCTGTAAGCCCTGTGATCACACCCCTGGCATCGTCACGCCAGTAAGGAGCGAACAACCCGGAAAAGGCAGGTACAATATAGGCACCGCCGTTATCCTCCACGGTTCCGGCCAGGGACTCAATCTGGGAAGCATCTTCGATAAACCCCAGATTATCCCGCAGCCACTGGACAAGTGAGCCGGCCACGGCAATAGATCCTTCCAGGCAATAAACCGGCTTCTGCCCCCGCACCTGATAAGCCACGGTGGTAAGCAGGCCGTGCTCGCTGGAAACGGCCTCCCCGCCCGTGTTCAGCAGCAGAAAACATCCGGTTCCGTAGGTGTTTTTAGCATCTCCGGGCGCAAAACAGGCCTGTCCCACCAGGGCGGCCTGCTGATCGCCCAGGGCGCCGCAAACCGGCACTTCGGCCCCCAGGGGCCCTGCTTTTCGCGTTGTTCCCCAGGTATGCGAATCAATGGAGGGGACAATCCGGGGCAGCATTTGCCGTGGAATCCCAAAGACATCCAGCATTTCATCGTCCCAGCAGAGGCCTTTCAGATTCATCAGCAGGGTGCGGCTGGCATTTGTCACGTCCGTCACGTGAGCGCCGCCCTCCGGCCCGCCGGTAAGCCACCAGATGATCCAGGATTCCATGGTGCCGAAAAGCGCATAGCCGTTTTCCGCGTCTTTTTGTGCTGTTTCGGCGTTATCGAGAATCCATCGCAGTTTGGGCGCGGAAAAATAGGTGGAGAGCGGAAGACCGGTCTTTTCGCGGAACCTGCCCTGGCCGCCGGATTCGGCAAGCCTGCGGCACAGACTGTCAGTGCGGGTATCCTGCCAGACAACGGCGTTCATGTAGGGCCGCCCGCTGCGCTTGTCCCATACAAGAGTGGTCTCGCGCTGATTGCTGATACCCACTGCCGCGATATCGCGCCCGCTGATACCGGTATCTGCTAGCGCAGAAGCAATCACCTCCCGGGTGTTTTCCCAGATTTCGACCGGATCATGCTCCACCCAGCCGGGTCGGGGCAGGATCTGACGGTGCTCCTTCTGTCCCATGCCCGCAACACCGCCCTGCCGGTCAAAAATGATAAAACGGTCGCTCGTGGTACCCATGTCCAATGCGCCGATATAGCTGCCCATAAGTCCCCTTCCCTTTACAGCACCTTCACAGATTCCGGGCAGACGCCGAACTGCTCAAGCCCGTTTTCCCTTACCACATGGGTATTTTCAATGCCTACCACTCCCCTTCCCGGAAATATCGCCTTCGGCTCCAGCGCGATCACCATGCCGGCCTCCAGGGCAAGCTTCTGCCCCCTGGCCAGAAACGGAAATTCATCAAGCTCGAGCCCTACACCATGGCCGACAAAACGGATGCGCTGATCCCCCGCTCCCATGAAATACTCTCCAAGGCCCTGATCCTCGGCTTTTGCGAGAGCCATTTCATACAGATCCCCTGCCTGAACGCCTGGACGTGCGGCCTGTTTTACCATATCCTGTACTTCAAGCATGACATTGTGGGCGGCCGCCAGATCATCCGGCAGATCCCCTATAGAAAAAATACGGGTATGATCGGAGATATAGCCGCCCAGCACAAACACCAGGTCCAAAAGTACAGGTTCATGCCGGCTAATGGGCCGCAGACTTGCTCCCTGGGCCATGGCCGGGCTCACCCCGGCGCCGCCCGTAGGCGATGCCAGATAACTGGGTTCTGCGGCAGTCCAGCCGGCCATGACATGGCCATAGAAAAGTTCTCCCCCAAACAGCCGCATCCGGACCAGCCCCTGATGGCCGCATCTGCGGGCTTCCGCCTCTATTCGGCCGGCCAGTTCCACCTCTGTCATGCCTTCCCGCAAAACCTCCGGCACAAAACCCGCCAGATGATCGGAAAACCGGACCGCCTCCCGGATCAGGCTGATTTCATAGCTGGATTTCACCGCCCGCACCAGGCGGATGGTGCGGCTTATATCCACAATCCTCGTTTTCTCCAGTATTTCCGTAAAGGCCAGGTATTGCCCGGCAGGCAGCACGTCGAGCTCCATGCCCAGTTTTGCCGGCAAGCTGATGCCCTGTTTTTTAAGGATTTCCGGAAGCTGCCGCGGACTCCGAAAGGAGATAACCTGCGGCAGGGACGACTCGCTTTTCGCCCGCTCGAAATCCTTGCGGATCATGAGCACCGGTTCGCCTTCTGCGGGTATATAGAGCTGGCCTTGCTGGATGGTGCCGCTGAAATAGAACAGATCGGCATTTTGCAGAATAAGCGCGCCGTCAATGTCCTGGTCCTGCATATATTGCTGCAGCTTCTCCCGGCGTGCGCAAAGCTCGCCGGGAGGGGTAAAAATGTGACTGCTTTCCATTTTCCACCTTCGCTTCCCTGCCGTATGTATCAAAAAACAGTTGCGCCGCAGCTGCGGCAAAAATATTTTTTTATTCTGCCATCGTTTTTTCCTGTTGTAAACGGTCATGGCATTTGATAACAATTAAAATACCTGTTTGTTATTATAAACGATATTTCTGTATTCAAACAGCAACCCGTCTTTCATGTCAGGCAGCGGTGCAGCAATGAATGGAGGACAGCCATCCACCCCATGAACCCCATACTAATCCGTACGCAGCCCGAGCCGAAACGCCCGGCCGAAAAGCCGGCCATATTGTGCAGAATAGCAGAACAGGCAAGGCTTCCGCTGCACAGGAACTTCATAAGCAAATCCCGCAATACTTCGCCGGCGTGCCCGGCTTATCCGGCAAGGATCTTTCAAAAGGACTGTAAACTATGGATTGGAAGTTAACCGCTACCAAACTCTACTGCGATACAGTTGACCAGTGGATAACTGTTATCGTCTACAAAGACGGCAGCGTTAAATGCAGTTATTACGAGCGGAAAACGGCCTCGGCAAAAGGCCGCGGGCGGGCCCCGTGTTCAGGCTATGACAAATGCCCGGTACTGTCATCTTACAGGGAGGATGTATTTCAGCGGGAACGGCAGGGAAGCAATTCTTAGCCTGACGGTCTCGCTGGGGTGATCGGTTCCGGGGCAAACCAAGGAAAAGGAGGGCGAAAATGCAAAAAAAAGATTATTGGGTTAGGGCTTCACTGGTCTTGGTTCTCGCTTTGGGCCTTATGGTGTGCGGGTGCCAAAGCACATCTTCCGGCAAAATTGACTCTTCCGGCAAAATTACCCCTGTCAGGGTAGAGAACGTCACGGTCGAGCGTTTAAACGAAATCTCGCCGGAGAAGTTTCAAAAATCCGATGTGCTGGTATTTCGCACCATTTTCAACTTCAAGAATCCCGGCAATGAACTGGCAGTATTGAAAAATTTCAACTTCGAGGTGAAAGTCGACGACGGCACAGCCGACAAAACCATTATTCAGAGCGCATCCATGCCGAAAACCTTCATCCCCGGCGGTGAGACCTTTACCTGGTACGCTAGCTGCCCCCTTAGTTACGGCGGCATGATCGGCTCCTATGTCACCAGGGGAGTCGGGGGCGGTGGCATCAAAGACGCCGTGGGCAAACTAAACGAGGTCTGGAAAGCCCTGGGTAACGACGAAAAAACCTTTTATATCAGCGGGCGGTATTCCACCGCTTACCCGAACGCGCCGGAGGCGGGCAAGAAAATCCGTCAGTTTGATTTTGAGTACACAGTTCCTGAATTATAAGCAGCAAAAGGTATTACAGAATGCGGAATTCTTCGATTACCCGTGAGACGTGGGCAAAGCTTCGGCCGATGGCAGGAGAAGATACCTTTCCGAAACTGCTGCGACGCAACTACCAAAACTGGGGCAGCAGCCGCGTGGCCTACCGCTACAAGGATTTCGGCATCTGGCAGGAACTTACCTGGAAGGACAACTATGAGAGGATCCGAAAATTCGCGTTGGGACTGGCCGGTTTGGGATTTTGCCGGGGAGACCGCATTGCCATAGGCGGAGAGAATGCACCGGAATGGTTTTTCGGACAGATAGGCGCCCAGTGTCTGGGTGGCGTTTCCGTCGGGCTGTACACGGATGCAACCCCCAGGGAACTCCAGTACGTCATTGATCATTCAGAAGCCAAATTCGTCATTGTTGATGACCAGGAACAGGTGGACAAGATACTTAGCATCCGGGAGGAACTGCCGAAGGTCGAGAAACTGATATACTGGATTGCCAAGGGCATGTGGGGTTATGAGGACTCCTGGCTTATCGCCTTCGACGATGTAATGGAAACAGGCGAAGCGTATGGCAAAAAAAATCCGGGCTTCTTCGACGAGTCGGTGGAGAAAACGCAAGCCGACGACATGGCCGTATTATTGTACACCTCCGGCACGACAGGCCTTCCCAAGGGAACAATGGTAAGCTATACGAACCTGCTTTCCATTTTCAATGGCTGGGATGCGGCGCTGCCGTGGAAACCAGACGATGAAAACCTCTCCTTCCTGCCGCCCGCCTGGATCGGTGAACAAATATTTACAGTAGCGCCGAACCTGACCAAAGGGGTCGTGGTCAATTTCATCGAAAAGGCGGAGACAATCCGGGAGGATTTAAGGGAAGTGGGACCGAGGGTGCTCTTGTTCGGGGCAAGGCAATGGGAGATGGTCTGCTCGGAAATCCAGTCCAAAATGATGGATGCGCCCTGGTGGAAAAAATCCGTGTATGACCTCTTTCTCCCCGTGGGCTACCGGATCGCAAAGTTTCAGGAGCAGGGGCAAAACATCCCCTGGTATTGGAAGGTGCTGCGGTTTTGCGGATACCGGGCCGTTTTCCGGCCGCTCCAGGACAAAATCGGGTTTCAGAAAACAAGGGCCCCCATTACCGCCGGTGCGGCCCTTAGCCCGGATAACCTGAAGCTTCTGCGGGCTATCGGTATCCCGATTTTCCAGGGTTACGGGGCAACAGAGGTATCCGGTCTGGATACCGTGCAGGTACAGGAGGAATACTACCGGCCCGAGGGTTCCGGCGAGCCGTTTCCGGGAGTGGAAATCCGTATCACAGAGGAGGGCGAAATCCTGCTCGGCGGTGTAGGTGTCACCCACGGCTACTTCAAACAGCCTGAGAAAACTGCCGAATCCTTTCACGGGGGATACTTCCACACTGGTGACGGCGGATATATGGATGACTGGGGGGAGCTCTATGTGGTCGACCGCGTCAAAGACATGCAGACCTTAAAAAGCGGCGAAAAGTTCTCCCCTACCTATATCGAGGGCCGGCTCAAGTTCAGCCCTTACATAAAAGACTGCATGGTTGTGGGGAACAACCGCGATTTCGTGGTCGCCATGATCAATATGGATTATGAAAACACCGGCAGGTGGGCTGAGCGCAACCACATACCCTATACCTCGCACCAGGATCTTTCCCAGAAGGAGGATGTCGGGAAGCTGCTTAAAGACATTGTGAAAAAACTCAACAGGGTGCTGCCGGAAAGCCAGAAGGTGGTGCGCTTTGTAGTGCTCCACAAGGACTTTGACCCTGACGAGGCGGAACTTACACGGACCAGGAAGCTGCGGCGGGATTTTATGGAAAGCCGGTACGAAAGCCTGGTCCGCGGGCTATACGAAGGCCAACCCCAAGTGGATATGGAAACCACGGTAACTTACAGTGACGGCCGCCAGGCAACATGGAAAATCCCGATAATTGTTCATGATGTGGAGAAATAAAATATGGCAGTGGACAGCCACAAAATCACCAAAAAACGGGAGCAGCGCTACAGCTACGGGCTGGCCCTGTTGCGGGAGTGTATCGAAAAGGACCGCTGCCTCCCCCTTGATGAGGACATGGGCAGAAAACCCGTGCTGTCGGCAGAGAATATTACATTGTCCTTCGGAGGTCTGACTGCGCTTAAGGATGTGAGCCTGGAGCTCAAGGAAGGCGAGCTCCTTGCGATTATCGGCCCCAACGGGGCGGGCAAAACATCCATTCTCAATGTGATCAGCGGGTTTTACCGGGCTCAGAAAGGCGCGATCTATTACATGGACCAGGACATCAGCAGGAGCCCCTCCCATAAAATCGCTGAAATGGGGATCTGCAGGACTTTCCAGAATATCGCCCTTTATACCGGCCTCTCGGTGATAGATAATATCATAGCGGGCCGGCATCCGCACATAAAGTACAACTTCCTCACGGGGATGATCTATTTCCCCTGGGCCCGCAGGGAGGAGGCCAGGCAGAGGGCCATTGCAGAGGATATTATTGATTTCCTCGAAATGGAGGCGGTCCGCAACACAACAGTGGGCATGATGGCGTACGGTCTCAGGAAACGGGCTGAACTGGGAAGAGCCCTTGCCCTCGAGCCCCGGGTTCTTCTTCTGGACGAACCAATGGCGGGGATGAATCTCGACGAAAAGGAGGATATTGCGCGATTCATCATAGATATCCACGAGTTTCTCCGGATCCCGATTGTTTTAATTGAGCACGATATGGGCGTGGTAATGGATATTGCAGACCGGATAGTTGTGCTCGATTTCGGGGAAAAAATTGCCGATGGAAAGCCGGAGAAGATAAGCAAAGACGAAAAAGTCATGTCTGCCTATTTGGGGGAAGGATAATGGAAGATTTTATACGCACTGTTATTTTCGGGATTTGTTCCGGAGGAATCTATGCGCTGGTCGCGGTAAGCTACGTGATTATTTACAAGGCGACCCGGATATTTCCCTTTTCCCAGGCCGGATTACTTACGATAGGCGCCTATATGATGTGGCAATGCCTCATTGTCTGGAACCTGCCTGTTTGGCTGGGGGTCATTGTCACGCTGGCAACAGGCATAATAGCCGCCCTGATCATTGAACGCGCCTGGATGAGGCCGCTTATCGGGCAGCCGATACTGGCGCCGATAGTGGTCACCCTGGCGATTATGCTTCTGCTTCGGGGCGTGGGACTTCTTTTCTGGCACGGCCAGGTGAGAGGATACGGCGATGCCTTCCTGCCCCAGGGAGCATGGCAAGTGGGATTTATGAGTATTCCCAAAATCCAGATCTATGGATTTTTCATCTGCATGCTCGTCATTGCCCTTCTGATTCTGTTTTACCGCTATACGCGGACCGGGCTGGCCATGCGGGTGGTCCACGAAGATCATCTGGTGGCACAGAACCTTGGAATTAATGTCCGGAGAATCTTCCAGTACAGCTGGATCTTTTCCTGCTCGGTAGCGGTAGTTGCAGGAATGCTTTTGGGCAACATCCAGGGTATAGGAGTCGATCTGGAGGCCAATGGACTCATCGCAATTGCCGCCGTGCTGTTCGGCGGCCTGGAGTCCTTTGCAGGCGCAGTGATTGCGGGATTGACCATCGGCGTTCTGCAGATGTTTGCCATTCAGTACCTGGGCTCCGTAATGCCCGGGGAGATTACCATGCTGGTACCGTTCATCTTCATGCTGGGGATCCTTCTGATCAAGCCTTACGGGCTTTTCGGCATGGTACGCATTGAGAGGCTGTAACCAAAAAAAATCGAGTGAGGCGGTGAGCTATGAGCATCAATGTTGACAGACCGTGCGGCACATTCGACCGGAACTATTACCAGGCCATAGAAATCTTCCGGACCCCCCTGCGCAAAGCCCTGCTGCTTGCACTGATTCTTCTCCTCTACGCCGCGGCTTTCCTGCTCGATGACTACATCCTCTCCATCCTGATTGTGATCCT
>JAWOFF010000013.1:0-15891 GCA_046482325.1 Desulfosalsimonadaceae bacterium | reverse complement strand
TCCCGATTGCCGGGCTTCGCCCTCCCCGATCCAGCTATTTAACAGCTGAAACAGTTTCTCCCGCCGCACGGGTTTAATGATGGATTCATCAAAACCCGCATGGCGGCACTGATCCGGGTCACGTTCGGTGATATAGGAGAGCGCAATCAATGGGAGCCCCGCGATCTCCCGCTTTTCCGCCCCCCGAATGCTGCGGGCCACCTCATAGCCGTTCATCTGAGGCATATGCACATCAACCATCACGCAGTCAAAGGGATTGCCGGCCACAAGGGCCCGCTCCAGTGTGGGCAGCACCTCCATACCGGAGCGCAGATCGGAAACTTTAATTCCGGCTGAATTCAGTGCGCGCGTCAGCATATCCAGGTTTGCCTGGTTGTCGTCTACGACCAGAACCTGTTTGCCCACAAGCGCCGCCGTAAGATCCCGCCAGGGCGCTGCCTTCTCCGAGCGCTCAAACCAGCCCGTAAAATGAAAGGTGCTGCCCACCTCAGACTCGCTTTCCAGCCACACGGTGCCGCCCATAAGCTCCGCCAGCTGGCGGGATATGCTAAGCCCCAGACCGCTTCCCCCGTATTTGCGGGAGATGGAATTGTCCGCCTGGTGAAAGGGCTGAAATATCGTTGCCTGCTTTTCCTCGGAGATTCCTATCCCGGTATCTGCAACCCCGGCATGGAGTTCGATCCACCCCTCCTGCGCGGTATCCACCCACAGCGAAAGCGAGATCTCCCCGGACTCGGTAAAGCGAGGGGCGTTTCCCATAAGATTGATCAGAATCTGCTGAAACCGGTACGGATCACCCTTCAGGTGCGGCGGCACGGAATCATCTATTCTGCATACCAGCTCAATGGGCTTTTCCCCGATTTTGGGCCGGATCAATTCGCAGACGTCATAAGCCAGCAGCTCCGGGGAGAAATCAATGGATTCCAGCTGCACTTCACCGGATTCGATCTTTGAAAAATCCAGAACGTTATTAATCAATGAGAGCAGCGTCTCCCCGCTTGTCCGGATGATCTGCGCATAATCAAGCTGGCTGTCAGTGAGGGGCGAATCCATCAGCATGTCCGTAAATCCCATGATCGCATTCATGGGGGTGCGGATTTCGTGGCTGATGTTGGCAAGGAACTGGCTTTTGGCCTGGTTGGCTGACTCAGCCTGTCTGGCCAGCTCTTCGGCCTTGGACTTTTCGGAAAGAAGGGCCTCGTTGGCTTCTGTCAACTCTTTGGTCCGGTCCCGCACCATCTCGTCAAGCTGGTCGCGATGCCGTTTTAACTCCCGGGCGGTCTTTTTATGGTTCTTTATCTCTTCCTCAAGAACCTGATTTTTGTCCTGGAGCTCACGGGCAAGCTGCTCGTTTCGTTCAAAAACCCAGGAAAAACGGCGAAGGAGATTCTTCTCCATCTGCTGATGGCGGCTGACCTGCGACGCCTCTGCCTCCAGTTCCTCAATTTTGGCATACAGCCCCTCAATGGTATGAAACCAGGGATGCCAGGCAGCCGGAACCACGCCCAAAGGTTTGCGTGCGCTGCCCCTGCGGCGGGCCATAAGGTACCAGACCAGGTATTTGGCCGGGGCCACATAGCGCCAGTAAACCAGCAGGGCAAGCCCTGCAGCGCAGATGCAGACGCCGGAAAATGAGGCGGGGCCGGCAAAAGCAGGTGCAGAAAATATCCCCCGGCCAAGACAGAACAGCACAGTGGAAAAAAGGCCGATGCCCGCCAGGCAGGCCCACAAAAGGATCTCGTGTATACGCTGAAAGCCGCGCACACCTGCTGCATCCACAACTCTTTTGCCCTGGCCCCCGGATTCCGCCATAAATTAATCGCCGCCCCCGTTGTCGTCTGCAAAACTGCCGGAGGGTTCCATGTCGATTTCCCGGGTCTGCTGCTTCTGTCCGGCTTCTTCCGCTCCTGCTTCGCTTCTGTAATGAAGCTGCATGGAAGCCGAGCCCACCTCGATTACATCAAATTCCCGCAGCTCCACTTCGTCCGGAACCGGCTGATAGTTTACCTTCGGCTTTCGGGTGCCGCCGACAAAACGCAGAACATAATTGCGGTCCCCGTCCGCTGCTATCTCTGCGGCTGTCTGACCTACCATCCAGCCTTTTACAACAATGTCAGAAGAGGGGGATTTGCCGATGCTGGTAACAGATTGCGACAAAAAAACCGGCGGACGATTCTCGCTCAGAAACTCCAGACAGCCGGTTCTTTGCCTTTGCGGCTCCTGCGCGGCCACCTCGGAGAGACTTTTGGCAAGCCTTGCCCGGTGATCAGATGTGTCGATATGCATGGTCGCCTGCATGGCAGCGGTTTCCCGGCTTTCACTGGCCTCTCCCTGCAGGAAAGCGAAGAGCAGAGTATAAGGATTTATGGTAATGCGGTCTCCGTGGGCGAGCTGCCGCGATATCACCAGTTCCTTATTAACAAAGGTGCCGTTTCTGCTCTGGTAGTCAGTTATAAAGTATTGACTACCGTCGTTTTCAATCTCTGCATGATAACCGGAGACTGCCTGGTCATTTAGCACAATGGCATTATCTTCCTTGCGTCCTATGCTCACCGGTTCCTCCGGACGAACTTTATAGGACTGAATCTTTTTGTTGCCTGTATAGACGTTAATTATCGGCATTAGGACATACTCCTTACTCCCTGCAGCCCCGGGATCAATTCAGGTGTTAAAAGCCGTCGCCCCTTGTATATAACCTAAACTGAGCGTTTCAAATTTCTAAAACTATTTATTTCTGAATTATTTTAAGGTATTTAAGCCATTTTTAGCTTTAAAAATTTCAAACCCTCCGGGATTTTCAATTTTACCGCATCTACCGCGTCAGATGATGTCTCGCATAGCTGCCTATAGCTCGACAGTCATCTTCCTTGTATCTGCGGCAAACTTGAAAATCGCTCAATTTAGGTATAAAAAAAGCTGCAGCCCGGGTCAAGCGATTTAGCCCTGTTCCGTGGGCGAGTGCCCTGCCGGCCGGAAAATCAAATTGACTCCTGCCGAAAGGAGAAGTAAACTAATAAAATTTAATGGCTTCGCAAAGCTTTACACTGGCGGGAACCGACTTCTGCAACCTTTTTAAATCCAATCCGCCAACAGCAGGCAGATCATATGGCCTCCACGGAATCGGTTGTAAAATATTTTCTGTATATATTCCGGCTGCAAGCCGAATTTGCCGAAAATCAGGCCCTCAAAAGCCAATTCCGGCTCGTGGCGGAAGAGGCTGGCGGCGATCAGGTCTTTGAACTGCAGGCCGGCCGGGCGGATCAGTGGAGAACACGGAGAATGAGCATCCGGCAGCTCGGCGAGTCAGTTGAGAGCAAAAGCACCTGCTATAAGGTCGTGTTCGATGAGCTACTGGTTGTAAAAATCCCCCCCAGGGCGTTTTCAGACTTTGACACCTATCTTCGCTATATCAGGACAGAAGAGAGCATTGCCCGCCAACTGACTCCCGCTATCACCTGCCTGTACCCCTCCATTTCAGGCATTTTAAAAAAAATCCCCCAACTCCGGCCTGCAGGCCGGCCCGGCCCGGAAACCGACGCCGACTACATACGGCTGCTCAGCACTCAGCCGGAACTGCAGAAGTATCTGAAAATCGGGGGCAGGCTGGCGTTTTTCATGGATCTTTCCCGCTACATGTTTTTAAACCAGGTCCTTGGTGCAATTCATGAAAAAAAAGAACGGACTCTGTCCGCCATCATGAAAAACCGCAGCGCCTTTTTGGATCTGGATGCCTTTGAAACCATCTACGGAGCCGGTCATGAAGACCTGTTTTTTGCTGCAAACCATCTCTACAGAAGCTATCAAAGACAAATGGACATTGTGACAACCCATACAGAGGGAATTGTTTCCATACCGAACTATCTTCGCGAGGAGTGGTTTTTTGAGCAGCTGGCAGGCCGCAGGCCCGACATTCCAGCCTCCGGGTATTCAGCCGCTGCAGCGCAAAACATTCAACATGCGCTTACATCCGTCACAAAAACATATCAGCCAACAATCAGCAGATACAGACAACTGGTGAGCCGGCATGTAGACAAGAAAGCATTCCATGCGAATCATTCCAAAATGGCGGGCCTCATTGCCAACACCACAGCCCTTATCAGCCGGCTGAAAATGCAGGGGACGGCGATTCGCGATCTGAAACCGGACAATATATTCATTGAAATCAACTTTGACGGAGCCGATCACCTGCTGGGAGATCCGGCAAGCTATGATCTGGGCTTAATTGATCTGGAAACGGCCGTCTCCCTTCTAAAGGACCGGCCGGAAGATCTGGAGCAGCCCTTGATGGCCGGCACCCCGGCCTTTATGACACCCTCGCAGCTTTTTTCCAACCCCGTTTTGCTGGAGCTGTTCGGCCCATACACCGGCCGGATTCTGTACATGCAGGACTGGTATGCAGCAGTGGGCATTATCTATAATATTGTTACGGGCGAGCACCTGTTTTCCCGAACAGCTAAACTGATTCCGGAAATAGTACGGATCAGAAAAACAGGCGGCAGAGATCCGGGAAAGATTTTCCAGCAGGTGAGCTGGAATTTCTGGCACACGGCATCCATGGAGCTGGCGGAAAAGATCCGGGCGAGCGGAGACCGCTTCCATGCACTTCGGGTGCCGGTGCCGGACGAGGCACGGAAGAGCTTCGCCGACGAAGCCCTGCAGGAGAACGCCCTTTTGAAAAAGACCCTCCATCACATGGTCACAAATCAGGATCTCTTCCCAAACAGCCGGCAGAGACTGCTTTCGGCCACAGCCGAGAGCGTGCGCAGAAACCGCCTTCGCTACGTGAAGCGGCTTGCAGCAGCAAAAGACCACTCAGCCCGGGACACCCGCATACTTGATTTCCTGCATACGCTGGAGGCGCTTAAAGCGCAGATTCAAAAAAACAGTTCCCTTATAAACATGAAGACCGACCCCCTCACAGCGGCCAGGCTTATGAATCTGCTGTTTTATCGCGCGTTTTTTGCCATGTACGATCCATGCTGGTCCGAGCGCCCACTGCCGGCGGCTGAAGTGGAACTGGCAGGCGAGTCCGCGGGGACTACTCCCCGAGATAGGGCCTAAGCTCCTCTTTTAACGCATGAAACTCGCTCTCCAGCATGTCATAGAAGGCAGCAGCACCTTCCAAATCGCCTTCCTGCGCCTTCTGCTCCAGCTCCCGGGCCCTGCGGCGCAGACGTTCTGCGGCAATATTGGCTGAAGAGCCCTTCAGGGTGTGAGCGGCCTTTGCGACAGCCTCCGGACTGTTGGCATCAATGCCTTGTTTCAGACTCTCCAGTACCGAAGGCGTGTCCTCCATATAAATCAGCAGGACCTCGCGCAGCAGTTCTTCATCTCCGTCCACCCGCTCCAGCAGCTCCTGCCTGGAAAACAGGGGCAGGTTTTGGTTCAAACTTGTGTCTTCTTGCATAATCGGTACAAATCCGCTAGATTATGAGTTGCGTCCCCCGGGCAAAGGGCCCGGGGGGCAATACCGGCCAAACGGCAATACAGGGTACAGGCTATGCTTATCACCTGCGGGGCGGATTGACAAAAACAAAAAACAACGGCTTCATAAAAAGCGATTAATGCCGCCGCAAAGGTATTTTTGCAGAAAATGAGGCAACTGCCTTTTCCCGATACCATCAGCATAAAAGTTACTTAGACCTAAGTGGAAATACACACAGAAAGCAGGGGGGGTACAGGAATGCAGAACAAGCGGTTCTCAGAAGATGATCTCAGGCAGATTCAAAACCATGGCCTTACAGCAGAGAAGGTGGAAGAACAGATTGCAGTCTTTGCAAAGGGCACGCCCTACCTGAAACTGGACCGGCCCTGTACCACAGGAGACGGAATCCAAAAAACAGACCGGCATACGGAGAGGCAATGTCTGGAAAAGTACCGCTCCAGCGCCGGAAAAGCCGGCATGTACAAATTTGTTCCCGCTTCCGGAGCAGCCACCCGGATGTTTAAAACCCTTATTAAGGCGTACGGCCAGCACGAAGAAATCCTGGAGGAAAAACTGCAGGCGGGCCTTATGGAGACAGAGGAGGAAAACCGCGAACTCCTTGATTTTTTCAAAGGAATCCGACGTTTTGCCTTTTATCCTGATCTTGCCGCTGCTATGGCGGCAGGGGGTCTTGATCCGCAAGCCCTTATAAAGCAGGGCAACATCAAGCCCTTTTTGCAATACCTGCTGACAGAGAAGGGATTAGACTACGGCAAAAAGCCCAAGGGGCTTTTGAAATTCCATGCCTGCGAGGAAGAAACCCGCACCGCCTTTACTGAACACCTGGTTGAGGCGGCCGGCTACAGCCGGAATGCAACAGGCGATTGCCGGCTGCATTTTACTGTTTCGCCACAGCATCAGACAGAATTTGAAAAGCTGCTGCAGCAAAGTGCGGAAAGCTATGAAAAACGCCTTGGTGCGCGCTTTTCAGTGGATTTTTCCGTTCAGGCCCCGCATACGGATACCATAGCCGTGGACATGAACAACCAGCCCTTCCGCAAAAGCGATGGTTCCCTTCTCTTCCGGCCCGGCGGGCATGGAGCCCTCCTGGAGAACCTCGACAGGATCCGGGCAGAGCTGATATTCATCAAAAATATTGACAATGTGGTCCACGACCGGTTCAAACCGGAAACCAATCATTGGAAGCAGATCCTGTGCGGCTTCCTGCTGCTGATCCAGGAACAGATTTTTGCCCATATCCGCTCCCTCAGGCATCAACCGGCTTCTGAAGAGCGGCTTGCAGAGATAACGCGCTTTGTGGAAAATACCCTCTGCGTAATTCCGCCGCAGACCTTCTACTCCGGCGACACGGAAAAGCGCCGTTCCTGGCTGTTGGACAGGCTCTGCCGGCCGCTCAGGGTCTGCGGCATGGTACCCAACTCCGGCGAACCCGGCGGCGGGCCCTTCTGGGTGGCAGACAGCACGGGGCGATTGTCCATCCAGATCGTTGAAACCAGCCAGATTGATCCGAATGATCAGGAACAGCAGGAAATCCAGCAGGGGCTTACCCATTTCAATCCTGTGGATCTTGTTTGCGCACCCTGTGATGAGGACGGAAAGCGTTATGACCTAAACCGCTTTGTGGACCCTGAGGCTGTTTTTATCGCTCATAAGTCAGAGGAGGGGAAAAACTTGAAGGCCCTGGAGCATCCCGGTCTTTGGAACGGGGCCATGGCATTCTGGAACACCGTGTTTGTGGAAGTGCCCCTTATTACCTTCAACCCGGTAAAACGGGTAAACGACCTGCTCCGCGGGCCGCATCAGCCAAGCGGGGAATAAGGAAAGCCCATTATGTTTCACATTGCCGAAGCAGATGCCCCTCTGCCGCCGGGCCGTCTGCCTGAACCGGACTACAGCAGGCCGGCCTTTGTCGTGCCGCAGGCGATCCACAGCCGGATCCGCGATAAGCTCTTGCGCCTGTACGGAAAGGCGGAGGCGGAGGCTGCCTTCCGGGAAATCGAACGCCTTATGCAGGTCTTTTGCGCCCACATGCGGCCGGAAGCGGCTGCATCGCAAACACTAGCAGCGCCGCGGGAGCGTTTTACGGAAAAAGACAGCATACTGATTACGTACGGGGATATGATCCGGGGCGATGACGCCCCGCCCCTTGTCCATCTGGCCCGTTTTGCCGAGACCTGGCTCCCCGGTTGCATCAACTGCATTCACATCCTTCCCTTCTTTCCCTACTCCTCGGACCGGGGCTTTGCAGTTGTCGACTACAGACGCGTAGATCCGGACACTGGCAACTGGGCGCACATCACGCGGATCCGTAAACGATTCCAGCTCATGGTTGACCTGGTGTTAAATCATGTCTCGGCAAATCACGCCTGGTTCCGGGAATTTACAAACGCCAACCCCCGGTTCAGGCCTTTTTTTATCAGCTTTGCCGATAAAACGCAGCTGCGGGAAGAAGACCGCCGGAAGATCGTCCGTCCCCGGACAACAAACCTGCTGACTCAGGTAGCCGCTCTTGACGGCGAAAAAGCCGTGTGGAGCACCTTCAGCAGCGATCAAATGGATCTTAACTACGGGCATTGGCCGGTTCTTGCCCGGATCATAGAAGTTCTGCTCTTCTACGTGCTCCGCGGCGCAGAGATTCTCCGGTTAGACGCCATCGCCTACCTCTGGAAAGAACCGGGGACCTCCTGCATTCATCTGCCCCAGACACATCTTGTGGTCAAGCTGATGCGTGACGTCCTGGATGCCGTAGCCCCGCATACAGCCATTATTACAGAAACGAACGTGCCTCACGCGGAAAATGTCTCCTATTTCGGAAACGGCCGGGATGAGGCCCAGCTCGTCTACAACTTCAGCCTCCCGCCCCTGCTTCTCTACACTTTTTTTTCGGGCTCCGCCCGCAGACTCACAAGCTGGGTCCAATCGCTGGAGCCGGTATCTTCTGCAGCCTGCTTTTTTAATTTCATGGACTCCCATGACGGCATCGGGCTTCCGGGCGCCAGGGGGCTGCTCACAGAAGATGAAATTGAAATTATGGGCAAAACCGTCCAAAAAAGAGGGGGGCGCATATCCTACAAGGAAAACAGCGACGGCACCTGCAGCCCCTATGAATTCAATATTACCTGCTACAGCGCTTTAAACGACCCGGAGACGCAGGAACCCGAATCCACAAAAATTCGGCGCTACCTTGCCGCCCGCTCGATTCCGCTGGCGCTTGCCGGAGTACCGGGCATCTATATCCACGGCCTTTTGGGAAGCCCAAACAACCCGGCCGCCATGGATGCCGGGGCGCCTGCCAGGAGCATCAACCGCAGCACACTGGATCCGGACCGGTTAAATGAACGATTACATGACGCAGATACCCGCGAGCACAAAATTTTTGAGGGTTTTCGCCAAATGCTTGTCAAAAGAAGCAGGGAGAAGGCCTTTCATCCGGACGCCCCCCAGCAAGCCCTCCGGCTGGACAAACGCCTGTTTGCGCTTCTGAGAAAACCAGAGGCCCAGGCCCCCTGCCTTCTCTGTATCACCAGCGTAAGCAGCAGCCCGGTTTGCACGGAACTTTACCTTAACCGGGAAACTTTTCTTTCCTGCGGGTTCAGCGGAGACACATTTATTGATATTTTATCAGGCTGTGCTTACAAGACGGAGAACAATCTGCTCAGGCTCAGAGTGGAGCCCTATGAGGTATTGTGGCTTAAACCGGCTCTAAAGAAAGACACCGGCTAAATGATTCCGGCTGCCGGCAACTTTTCCGGAAAGGGAGGCAGCTACAGACCCAGCAGAAGAACCGTCGCCCCCAAGGCCGCGCAATAAGGGGCAAAATACGACAAACGGCCGCCCCGGACGATCTTTACAAGCCCGGCCAGGGCCAGGTATCCCGCTGCTGCAGATGAGACTGTCCCCAAAAAAAGGGTCCCCAAAGAAAACCCTCCCCATCCGTCCGGACCCGAGGCAAGGCTTAGCAGCAGCGCCCCCAGTACTGCCGGAATCGAGAGGAGAAAGGAGAACCTGGCGGCGGTGTCCCGGCTCAAGCCAAGCATCAGGCAGGCGGCAATTGTGGCCCCGGAACGCGAAATTCCCGGGACGACTGCAAGCCCCTGGACAGCACCTACCAAAAACGCCCCTAAAATCGTGAACCCGGCGATATCAAAGCCCCGTCCGCTACTAAGGCGCGTTGCCAGCAGAAGGCCGGCGGTAAACAAAAGCGCAAGGCCCACCAGAGAAGCAGAGGCAAACAGTCTGTCGGCAACCTGATGAAAGCCCAGGCCAAGCACGGCCGTCGGAATACTGCCGGCTGCAATAAAAACCGCCATCTGCAGATCCGGATCTTTCCCCGCCGCCGCGGGCCGGGAGCCCCGGCCGGCAGTGGAGGCGGCCCGCCGGCAAAGCGCACGAAAGATACGCATAATATCGGCATAAAAATAGGCGGTAACAGCCATAAGCGTGCCCACATGCACGCAGATATCAAAGAGCAGCGCCGGCTCCTGCAGGCCGAGAAGACGCTGAAAAATAACCAGGTGACCGGAACTGCTGACGGGGAAAAACTCGGTCAGGCCCTGGATTATTCCCAAAAATGCTGCCTGAAACAAATCCATGGAAGTGTCGTCTCACAAAGCAAGGGGCTGCAATTGATAAACTAAGGAAGCAAATGGTCCGCCTCTTTATCCATTTTGCGGATCACCTCCACAAGTTCCAGGGGGGAGGGGCCGGGATTGTCCGCGCTGACATCGGATCGGCCGTCAAGGGCGGCAACCGCAGAAGAGGAGTCGATCCTGCCCCTTTTTCCGTCCACAGACAGCCATCCGGAGCCCTTGCTTACCATCCAGGAGAGGCTGCCATGGCTGTGGCCGGAAAAAAGGACCTGTTTGCCCGCGGCCACCCGGAGCCTGCGGATACAAAGACCCTCTTCCTGCAGGATAAGTTCCAGCTGCCCCCATGACAGATGCAGCAGCGTGTGCGCCTCTGCCTCCCGGCGGCCGGTTTTTCCCAGTTCGTCCGCAATATGCTTGACGGACTGAGCCTTCTCTTTTGCAACCACCAGCACCGCATCCGGAGTTTCCACGACGACATGGCCGTATAGGCCCACTCCTGCCACCAGGCGATGAGTGGAGAAGAGCAGGCAGTTCCGGACATCCTTTGCAAGGACATCTCCCGAGACGACGTTGCCGGCGCCGTCTTTTTCGCCCGCATCCCAGATGGCCGCCCAGGAGCCCAGATCATCCCAGCCCGCGTCCAAAGCGATCATGACTCCCCGGCCGGTTTTTTCCATCAACGCGTAATCAATGGAATCAGCAGGACAGGCGGAAAATGACGCGGCATCAAGTTTCCATGCACTCATCTCTTTTTGTGCTTCCTGGTAGGCTTCCGCCGCATGGGAGGCAATCTCCGGGGCAAGCTGATGGAGTTCATCCAGTACCGTGCGGGCTGAAAACATGAACATGCCGCTATTCCAGCAGTACTGCCCGGATTCCACATATCTCTTTGCAGACTCCGGATCCGGCTTTTCCACAAATTCCGCAATGGAAAAGGCCTCTACCTGTTCCTGCCTCGGATCCTCCCTGGGCCGGAAAAGCGGTTCACCTTTGCGGATATAGCCGTAGCCGGTCTCCGGCCGGTCCGGCACAACCCCGAAGGTAATCAGCGATCCCTCTGCGGCATGTTCTGCGCCCGCGGAAACAGCGGCAAGAAAATTTTCCTGGCTGCCGATCAGGTGATCCGCCGGCAAAACAAGAATAAGTGCATCCGGAGAAACCGAGGCTGCATGCATTGCTGCCACAACAAGGGCCGGCGCGGTGTTGCGTCCCACAGGCTCAAGAAAGGCAGCAGAAGGGGTAATGCCGATCTCCTTTACCTGATCCATCACCATCACACCCTGCTCCTGATTGCAGATAATGACAGGATCAGCGGCATCTTCCGCATCTTTTACACGCAGCAGGGTGTTTTGGAGCATGGTATAGGAATTGGTCAGCCGCAGCAGCTGCTTGGGGTAGAGTTTTCGCGAAAGCGGCCACAGGCGGGTGCCGGAGCCGCCGGCGAGAATCACCGGAATGATCAATGTTTGACTCCTTGATTGTAACCTAAGCTAATAGCTTCAGATTAGTAAGCATTTTGTCTTTGTTTTATTTTGCTGTATTTCATAACTCCTCCTGCAATCTCAGCCCCTGCCATGCTGGTAAGACACTGCGCCCGGGGGCACGTTTTTTACCAGGGCATCGCAGTAGGGTTCGCACCGGCCTGCCCGGAAGGCCCCGGGAAGCTTCTGCCGTATCCTGGAAAACACTTCGTGCGGACAGGTGAAAAGCAATTCATAATCCTCGCCCCCGGCAAACATCAACTCCTGCGCCGAGGCTCCCGTGCGGCTGCAGAATTCGGCAAGCTCCGGTGCAACCGGGAGACCGCCCGGTTCAAACACAATGCTCACCCCGGATGCCCTGGCCAGGTGAGCGGCGTCGCCGCTCAGGCCGTCACTTATGTCGATAACGCAGGAAACCCCCTCTTCGGCCAGTATACGGGCGGCATCAAAGCGGGCGGCCGGGAATTTAAAACGCCGTATAAGCTTGTCAAAATCCGTCTCCCAGCGTTCAAGACACAGAAGGCCGGCCCTGGCAAGTCCCACGGGACCTGTCACGTAGACCCCGTCTCCCGGCCGTGCCCGGCTTCGCAGGGGAAAAATCTCATCTTCTCCCTCACCCAGGGCAAAAAGGTCCAGGGAAAACTCAGGGGCCTCGGAGACATTTCCGCCGCCGAGAACCGCCCCATGCCGGCAGAGACTGGCCTCTATCCCCTGATACAGGGATTCCACGGACTGCTCTGCCATGCAGGCAGGCAGCCCGATATTGACAAAAAGCGCCCGGGGACTGGCATAGGAGGCTGCCAAATCACTGAAGGCAATCTCCACGGCCTTTTGCCCGATCTCTTCCATGGACTGCCAGTCCGTCCTGAAATGCACCCCTTCGCGCTGGGCATCGGTTGTAACAACCGGGTTGGCCGCGGGGTGCAGCAGTGCGGCATCGTCTCCCGGCGGCACGCGGATTCGGGCCGCATCTGCCGGAAAGCGGGCCAAAAAAGTCCCGATAAGCGAGAATTCGTCCTGCCAGGCCGGCTGCAGCTTTCGCGGCAGAGCCCCGCTTGCCCGGCCGAACTCCCGGGCTGCTTGCTGCGGATCCCCGCTGCGGGTGATACAACTGATCACGGCCCCGCCGGCCGCTCCGGAACGCATACAGTCGCCAATATTGCCGGGGGTTATCCCGCCGATGGCCACCGCCGGCACCGGGGCCTTCTCCGCCACCGCCTGCAGGCCGGACAGCCCTATAACCGGATTGGCATCCGCCTTGGTGCCGGTCGCGTAAACAGGACCAGTGCCGATGTAATCGCAGGCGGACAAATCCGTGGTGGCAAGCTCTTCCGGCGTGGAGACCGAGACCCCTATAATGGCCTGCGGTCCCAAAACCATGCGGGCCTGCTGCGGCCCGGCATCCGCCTGGCCCAGATGGACACCGTCTGCTGCTACGGCTTTTGCCAGAACCACGTCATCGTTTACCAGAAAGGAAACGAAATGTCTGCGGCAGAGCCCGCGCAGGGCCACAACGGTCTCAAAATCTTCCAGGGAGAACTGCTTGCTGCGATACTGCACCATTGTGGCGCCCGCGGCAAGGGCAATCTCCACCTGCCTGTAGAAACAAGGGCTATACGGCGCATCATCTGTAATAAAATAAAAGCGTAGACGCTCAGCAATTGCCGCTTTCACAAAAAATCCCCCGATGCAGTGCAGTCCTGCAGCAAGCCGGGCTCAAACCGCCCGGCCCATTGCAGGAAACGGCGAAATTTCTCCTCTCCATAGGAACGCATGGTTTCAGCGACCAAGGCAAAGGGAAGCGGCCGTCCGTTTAAATGCGGATTTTTGGAAAAAAAAGCATCTGCGTAGCAAATAATCTGCTCCTCCAGGGAAACCGGCCGCATGTCCCGCAGGGGAAGAGGAAGACTCTGACTGCGGATATCTGACTCGGAAAGTCCAGCCCCTACGTGGCGTTCACAGACCAGGGCATGCCGCCAAAGTCCCCTTTGCTCCAGAATATTTCGGCCCAGCCAGCCGTGACAGACGTAGGGCCAACTCCCATGGCATCCTATGGCGGGGGCGTCTGTCAAATAAATGCCTATATCATGCAGAAGCGCCGCCTCCTCGATAAAACCGGGATCAGGGCCTCTGAGCCCTGCGCAGCGGGCGATCTGCAGCGCCCTCTCAGCCACGGCCCGGCTATGGATGAGCAGAATACGGCAGATCCGGGAATCCGCGGGGTACAGTTCATAGATCAAATCCATAGGGACAGCCTGCATGCATCCCCCATGGGTCATCAGATCTCCGCCTTGCCGGAGAGCAGCACTTTTTCAATAAAAAGATCGATGTCGCCGTCCAGAACGCTGTCCACATTGCCTATTTCAATATTAACCCTATGGTCTTTGACCATCTGGTAAGGATGCAGCACGTAAGAGCGAATCTGATTGCCCCAGGCGATTTCGTCCTTGCTCTCATGGAGCTCCTGCATGCGCTGATCCTGCTTTTCCTTCTCCAGCTGGTAGAGCCTGGAACGCAGAACCTTCATCGCCAGCTCCCTGTTGCGGATCTGGGATTTCTCCTGCTGGCACTGCACAACGATGTTCGTGGGCAGATGGGTAATCCGGACAGCGCTGCTGGTTTTGTTGACATGCTGCCCGCCCGCTCCCTGGGCCCGGTACGTATCAATACGGAGATCGCTTTCATCAATATCCACCTCGATTTTCTCATCCAGCTCAGGATAGACGAACACCGAGGCAAAGGAGGTATGACGCTTTCCGTTTGCGTTAAAGGGGGAAATCCGGACCAGCCGGTGAATACCCACTTCGACTTTTAAATAGCCGAAAGCGTACTGGCCGGCGACAGAAAAGGTGACGCTTTTAATGCCCGCCTCATCGCCCTCCTGCAGGTCAATCATTTCCATCATAAAGCCCCTGCGCTCCATCCAGCGGGCGTACATGCGAAACAGCATCTCCGCCCAGTCCTGGGCCTCTGTTCCACCGGCACCCGCATTAATGGAGACAATGGCGTTTTTATCGTCATCGTCTCCATCCAGGACGAGCTGCAGGGAAAACCGCTTGATCTGCTCACTTAACTGATCCGCTTTGCGCCCCGCCTCTTCAGCCGAAGCCGAGTCCTCTTCCTCCTCGGCAAGTTCCAGGAGCACATCACAGTCTTCCAATTCTCTGTATAGAAAATTCCACTTCTCAATCTGCTCTGTGAGCCTTGCCCGTTCTTTTAGCACGGACCTGGCGCTGTCCTGATCCTCCCAGAAACCGGCATCTGCAATCTGCTCCTCGATTTCGTCCAGCCGCTTTTCCTTGCCCGGCAGGTCAAAGATACTCCTTTAGCTGATCCAGTTGCTGATAAAGATCGCTGATGCTCTGTTTGAGTTCCACGCTCATCGGTTTAACCCTCCTTCTATATACCTATATCCCTTTTACTCAGGGTGTATGCTGCACCCGGAAAAAAACTTACCCGCCATCCTTTTTTCCCGAATTAATAAACGTAACATAAGCAATGCACCTGTTGCAACAAGACAGGCAAGGGCGAATACATCTGTATAACGGGTATAAAAGCTCCGGTAATCCTCAATCAAGGCAATGCTTCGGGACTTGACAGCCTCCTCAAAAAGCCGGCTTGTTTCCTTTATGCGGCCGGCCGCGTCAATAAAACCGCTGATTCCGGTATTTGCCGCCCGCACCAGGCTGCGGCGGTTTTCTACAGCGCGCAGCACGGCCATGGAAAAGTGCTGCCGAGGTGCGCCGGTATTTCCGAACCAGGCATCATTGGTGATGTTTACCAGAAAAGCCGCACCGTTTTTCGTCATCTCAGCAGAAAGACCGGGGAAAATGGCCTCATAACAGATAAGCATCCCGATATCCGCCGGCGGCCGGGAAATGGTATCCCCTTTCTCGCCGGACTCGAAATTGCCCACCTGGGCTACAAGCGTGTCGATAAAAAAGAGCCATTTCCGAAAAGGCACGTATTCCCCGAAGGGAACCAGGTGCACCTTGTCGTAGCTTTCCAGCACCTCGCCTTCAGAGCTGATCAGGTAAGCGCTGTTGTAGTAGGCGGTCTTTTTGCCCTCCCGCTCCACAGAAGGCGCTCCGATCAAAAGCGCGGCCCCTGTCTGCCGTGCCCGGACGAGAAGCCTTTCGGTAGCTTCCCTGCGATACTGAAAATAAAAGGGCACCGCGGTCTCCGGCCAGACAATCAGCTCCGGCTCCGGGTTTTTTGCAGCCTGCGAAAGGCGGAAATGCCTGTCCAGGCTCAGCCTGCGAAAGGCGTCGTCCCATTTCTGCATCTGATCGATATTTCCCTGCACCACTGCTACGTCCAGCCTTTCGGCCCCCGCAAGGCGCCGGTCAACAGCATAAAGCCTAAGGCTGCCATA
>JAWOFF010000163.1:0-29421 GCA_046482325.1 Desulfosalsimonadaceae bacterium | reverse complement strand
CTGTCCCCGGGGGGCGGGGCGGCGCCGGGTAGGCATGCTCCCGGTGCCGGATATAGTCTTCGCGCTCTTTTTTCCAGCGTTCTTCGTCCCAGCAAAGAATGGGAGCACACAATTTTTGTATCCTGTCCATATGCTGTTTTCCGCCTTCTTTCATCAGCAGGCCGATACGAACCCTGCGCAGCAGGAGATCGGAAAGATGGCGGATATTTCCTGTTTTTGCCACAACGGGAAGCTCCGCCCATAATGTGTTTGTGCCTGGCATGGCGGTCAGGTCTTCTGTTTCGGCATGTTCCAGCATTTGATCGGCGAGAGCGCCGTAGCGGCCGTAAAGCCTGCGGATCTGGCCGGGATACAGACGGGAAACTTTCTTTTTGTTTTGCAGGATCGGGGAAAACGCCGGAGCCTGTGTCTGCACCCGGCCCGTACCCGGCAAAAAGGGTTTGGCGGTATTTATGGCGTCTTTTGCCAGGCAGCGGAACGTGGTGAGCTTGCCGCCGGTGACGGTTATCAGGCCCTGGTTTTGCCAAACGATATATTCCCGGGATTCCCGGGACGGCGCCTTGTTTCCCCGGCTCAGCACCGGCCGGATGCCGGCCCATGAAGCTGTGGCATCCTCTGCACGCAGTTTCAGAGAGGGAAAGCTTGCATTTAAGGCCTGCATCATATACTCGGCCTCGGCTTCCGTGATAACCGGCTCTTCGCAGATCTCCGGGCCGTGGTCCAGGTCTGTGGTGCCCAGTATGAGTGCACCTTCCCAGGGAATAATAAACAGGGGACGTCCGTCTTCGGGATGCATCAGAGTGACCGCCTGGTTTATGGGCAGAAGCCAGCGCGGAAACACCAGGTGGCTGCCTCGAAGGGGGCGCAGATGCAGGTGGGGCTTTGGTGACGGATGAAGCTTCTCCGCCCAGGCACCGGTTGCATTGATAACCGCTTTAGCGGCAATTTCCCGGGTTTCTCCGGTTTCAGTGTCCTCCAGCCCCGCCCCGCGCACGGCTCCCGAGTTATGCCTTAATATGTGCGCCGCGCGGGTGTAGTTAATGGCTGTGCCGCCCTCCGCAGAAGCCTCTGCGATGAGGCGCAGCACCAGGCGGGCATCATCCGCCTGGGCATCCATGAACCGGAAGCCTCCGCGCAGCCCTTTTTCTGCAATGCCCGGCAAACGCAGGGCAAATTCGTTCCTGCCGTAGTATTTGTGCTGCTTTTCCCCGGCCATGAGGTCATAAAGAGCAAGTCCCGCATGCATCGAGAGCCTGCCGGGACTGCGGTGCCTGTATACCGGCATCATAAAGCCGATCGGTTCAATTAATGCCGGGGCCTCGCGCAGCAGTCTCTGCCGTTCCCTGACCGCCTCGCGGGTCAAAAGGATTTTGCCTTCTTTCAGGTAGCGGAGGCCGCCGTGGATAAGCTTGGAAGAGCGGCTGGAAGTCCCCCAGGCAAAATCACGGGCCTCGCAAAGAAGGGTTTTCAGCCCCATTCGGACGGCTTCGCGGAAAACCCCGGCGCCGGTAATGCCGCCGCCGATAACAAGCAGGTCATATGCGGGGTCCACGCGTTTCAAAACCCTTATCCTTTTTATGATATTTATGACAGTTTCCCCGGATTCATTCGCTGTCCCGGGTCTGCAAAGGACCAGATATGATTGAGCAGATCAACTCCCAGTTTGCCTTTTTCCGCAGCAAGATATTCCCTGTGGTCCTCTCCCACCCCGTGCTGGTGGGAAATGGTGCCGCCGGATTCGACAATGGCCCGGCTGGCCGCGGATTTCAGTTTTTGCCATCGGGAAAGGTTTTCCTCCGCGGTTTCCGCCAGACAGAATACATAGGTCGTGTAAATGCTTGAGCCTGTCGGATACACATGGGACAGATGCGAGAATACGTGGACTTTTTCGTCTTTCTCGGCAAGGCCCTCCTGAATGGCTCCCTCCACAGCATTCATGGTGGAGTGAACACTGTCCCAGTTGACGGCTGTCTCCAGAGTATCCACCGCGTATCCTGCATCCCATAAGGTGTTGCGCAGATAAGGGGCCAGAAAGCGGTTTTTCTTCCAGGCGTTTCCCATGGATTTGCCAACAGTGACGCCCTTGCAGCTGCGGATGATGCTTTTTGCCTGCCTCCAGCCCGCGCGGGCGCGGCTCCTGCTTCCAATAAGACCTACAAGGGCCATGCAGAAGCTGTCCTCATATATGCCCCGCAGGCGCAGATAGTGCTTTAGCAGGCGGATCTGTTTTTCATGGTCTGCAAGAACCAGGTTGGTCATGGTTTCCGCGGGGGTGCTGAGCCGCACCATGGAAAGCGGAAGGCCCGCATCAGCAAGTGTCCGCACTGCATCCACTGCGGATGCCCAGGAGGGAAAGAACACCCCGTAGACCTCATCTGCCTCCGGGATCTCGCGAACACGGACCCGGGCCTCTGTGAGCACCCCCATCCGGGCCTCGGAGCCCAGCGCAATATGGCGCAGGTCCGGTCCCGCAGCCGAGGCCGGGTGCGGCAGAAACCGCAGTTCTCCTTTTTCCGTGCTTAATCTGCCGCCTGCAAAAAGGTCTTCTATCCGGCCGTAGAAAAGCGACTGCTGGCCGCTTGAGCGGGTTACCACCCAGCCGCCGAGAGAGGACTGCTCAAAGGACTGGGGGTAGTGGCCCAGGGTGTATCCATGGCTCCTTAGCTGCGCTTCAAGGTGGGGGCCGCGCACGCCTGACTCAAATGTGGCCAGGCGGTTCTCGCTGTTTAAGTCAAGCAGGCGGTTTAAACGTTCCAGGGAGAGGGAGAGGACAGGCCGGTCCGCCCCGGGCACGCTCAGGTGCCCCACAACGCTGGTGCCGCCTCCGTAAGGGATGACGATGACATTTTCCCTTGCGGCGTGCTGGAGGGCTTCTTCTACCTCTTCCAATGTCTCGGGCAGGGCTACTGCGTCAGGAAACCTCTCAAGGCTGCCGTACTTAAATCCCACCCAGTCCGGAAAACTCTGGCCGTGGCAGTGCCGCAGCCGGTCTTCGGCAGACGTGGAAAAAAAGGACAAGGGGTTGCGGATGCGTGATTGCGGTATTTTGGAAAAAATATCCGCCATCGGGCAGGCCGGGCCGGGAGCAGCCGGGCTGCCTGCAAGGTTTTCCAGCATGGATGCCGCCTCTTGCGGCAGCGGCATCTCTATGTCTTCATCTCCCCAGCCGTTCCATCGGTACATTTTCTCCCTCCTTGCCGGCGGGCGCCGTTTCCTTCCAGATTGTAATGCTTTGCTGCATGGCAGTTTTTACAATTTCCTCCACTGCGGCCTTATTGTGCAGGACAGCTTCATGGAGATTTTTATAATAGCCAAGCGAGGTATGTCTGGCACAAGCCTGCCTGAAATAGGCGGTTGCCAGGCTTTGGAATATGGATCTGAAGTCGTTTAACAGCATCAGATGGACCGGATTGCCGGAATATTCGGCCATCAGTTCCTGAAGCCGCCAATCAAATTCGCTGAATGCAAGTGCTTCGTCGGCAAGCTTCGTGTATTGTTCCAGATGGGCGGCAATGGTTTCGGGCGCATTTTCCACAGCCAGGCAGGCAATCGGCGGAGTGAAAATCACCCGAAGCTTCAGTAGATGTTCAATAATCGGGGCAGGCAGAGTGCTGCCGTGGTGGAGGATTGTGCCCAAAAGACGGAGTCCGCCGGTTTTCCAGAAATTGTTGACCATGGTGGCCTTGCCGTGCCGGATCCTTATCCAGCCCTCATTTTCCAGGCGCTGAAGCGCTTCCCGGATGGTCGGCCGTGTAACTCCCAGGCTTTGAGCGAGCCTGCGTTCCGCAGGCAGTGAAGATCCAGGCGGATGTTGGCCTCTCAGGATGCTTTTAATGATCTGTTGTTCTGCAAACGGCCCCGGCCGAAATGGTTGATTGGATTTCACTGCCCTTGGCTCCTTTTATAATCTGGATAGAGGTCATACCAGTTCAACATTTCTTTGTCAATGCTCCAGCCTCGACAATGGTGAGAAATTTTTGTAGGATATCGCAAAAACAAGGTGATGGCTCCGAACCAGGGGCTTGGGACTTGCAGGACGACAGATTTTTGTATATTACCAGAAATGAGGCCGGAAAGTTTTTTTCGGGATTATTCCGGCTTGACGGGAAAAGGAGATTTTACGCCATAATGAATATTTTCAGACGTGCCGTTTTCCGGGCAGGGCTTTTTGCCGCGCTGCTGCAGGTGGTTGTCCTGTCTTCTTCTGCTGTTTATGCCGATCCCGGCCCGGTTTTCCGCCGCAGTGCCGTGGTGGAGGCTGTGGAGGCGGTAAGCGATGCGGTTGTCAATATAAGTTCCGAGTATACCGCTGCAGAGCATGTCAATCCTTTTTCCGGCTCCGGCATGGATTCATTTTTCCGGGATTTTTTTGAGCGTTCCTTCCCCTCCCGCCGCAAGCTGACCAGCCTTGGCTCAGGGGTGATTATTGACGGCGAGCGGGGGTTTATAATCACCAATGAGCATGTGATCTCTAAAACCGGCACGATTACGGCTCTTTTAAAAGACGGCCGTGAGTTGGAAGCTGAAATTGTAGGCGCAGATGCAGAGTCCGATCTGGCGGTTCTGCAAATCAAGGCTGATAAACCGCTGCCGTCCCTCCCCATGGGAGACTCCGGCGATATTATGATCGGCGAGACGGTCATTGCCATCGGCAACCCCTTTGGGCTTTCCAATTCGGTTACAACAGGCGTGATAAGTGCCACCAACCGCAGCGTAAAGGCGCAGCAACGGGTCTATCACGGTTTTCTCCAGACTGACGCCTCGATCAATCCCGGCAACAGCGGCGGGCCCCTTTTAAATATCAAGGGGGACTTGATCGGCATCAACACGGCCATCTATGCCAAGGCCGAGGGCATAGGGTTTGCCATTCCCATCAACCAGGCCAAAAAGATAGTCTCCGACTTGATTGCCTACGGCGAGGTTGTACATGCATGGATCGGTCTCACCGTCCAGGATATTGACCGTCGGATGAGCCGTTACCTGAATCTGGCCCCGGATAAGGGCATTATAGTAAAGAACGTTGAGCCCGCAGGGCCTGCTGCCAGCGCCGGGGTAAGCGAGGGCGATGTCCTGCAGTCCATAGAGGGCCGCAGTATTGCTTCAGTAGGCGATTACGAAAGCGTCATGCGGAGGTTTTCCGAAGGAGACAGCCTGGAGCTGCAGTTGCTGCGGGACGGCAGGAAAAAGCAGGTTTCCGTAAAAGCCGGGCGTTTTCCCGGAAGGCTGGCCATGAAGCTCGCCTACCGGTTGCTGGGCGTCAGGGTAGTCTCCATCGAGGAAAAGAGAGGGTTTGACAGGCTCATTGAAGCCGATTCCGGGGTGGTTATTTCCAAGGTAAGGCCCGGCAGCCGGCTCTCCGAAATCGGTGCCCGTCCGGGAGATGTGATCCGCAAGATTAATGAGGCCAGGCTAAAGAGTGTTTCAGATTTTGAGGATGCGGTTATCAAGTACCGCTGGAAGGAATCCGTGGTAGTTCTGCTGCAGAGAGGGGAGCGGGGCTACTACATTACACTCCAGCTGCATGGATAGGAAAGGCTGTTATATGGACTTTGTGTCGAGCGTGCTGGGAATAAAGCGCAATATGGCGGCCCGGTTCCGGGGACAGCCGGCCAAGCGGGTGCTTGTACTGGAGGGCGGCGGAATGCGGGGAATTTTTCTCACCGGTGTCCTCCAGGCCTTTAAAGATCATGAGTATGCGCCCTTTGAGCTGATTATCGGCTCTTCTGCCGGTGCCCTGACAGGAACGGCATTTGCTGCGGATCAGATCTGGCTGGCCCGGGATGCCTTTTTCAGTGAGCTTTTAAGCGGCCATTTTATCCGGATGCGAAATATCCTGCGGCCGGAGAAGCACATTTTGAACCTGGACTGGATGGTCAATCACATTGTAATGGGCAAATATCCCCTGAATCTGCGGCGGCTGCGTCTATGGGGGGCGCCGGTGCTGATAACAGCCACCAGGCTAAGTGAAGACCAGGTGCCGGAGACCCTGTATTTGAGCACCAAAGCCGATGATATCCCGAAATCCCTGAAAGCCACGGCAGCTATCCCGTTTTTCTATCGGGGCTTTGTGAATTACAAGGGTTATCCTCTTCTGGACGGCGGCCTGCTGGATCCGGTTCCCTTTCAAAAAGCGCTGGACATGGGCTATCGGGAAGATGAGATCCTGGTGGTACTGACCCGGCAGAAAGGTTATCGCAAAAAGCATGAATCCTTCTGGGTGACGGCCCTGTATGAAAACTATTACCGGGATGACAAGTACCGGTTTCTGCTGTATTCCTTAAATGAACGCTACCACATGTATAACCGGGTGATGGATGAATTGGAATACAGGTATCCGGGAATTGATGTGCTTTACCCGCCGCAGGATTTCGCGGTAAACCGCCTGACCCGGAATGAGGAAAAAATATTAAGAGGTTTTGAAGACGGGGTGGTTGCCGCCCGGAGTTATCTGCGCGGGTCATAGGGAACAACAGGAAAAAAAGGACGTTTATGGGACTATTGGGCATATTCGGCGGAAAATCGCCGGAGGAGATCGAGACGATTGCTGATGAATACCTGGCGGCCGGGGAATACGGCGCAGCCAAGGTGGAATATGAAAAAGCCCTGCAAAAGGCCGAGAAAAAAGCAAATGAGAAGCAGGTGCTGATCCGGCGGCTCTCGGGAAAGCTGCAGGAGGCGAAGGAATACCTGGCCGGGGTACACATCCGGGAGGCGGCCGAACTGATCGCCACCGGGGACTATCAGGCGGGCGAGGACCTGCTGCATCTTGCCTCCGAGCTTACTGAAAGCGAGCAGGCAGAGCAGCAGATCCGCGAGCAGATACGCAATATCCGTCAGCAGAGCCGGCAGAACGAACAGCCTGCCGGCGGAACCAGTGAAGAGGCTCCGGCTGAAAGCGGGCCTGAGCCGGCATTTGATGCAGAGCAGTACTTTCATGTTCTTGTTAGCGCGCTGCCGGAAGAGGTGCAGTCCGCATACGAAGCCTATGGGGAGGAGTTCAGGGAGGGCTATATCGCCTTGAACCAGGGAGACTTTTCCACGGCAGCCGAGCAGTTTGAGGCGGCCATAGCCAAAAACCCTTCCGCCGGCACCTGGATACCGCTTGAGCTTGCCACCGCTTACATGCATAAGGGGCAGCCGGATCAGGCCAGAGAGGTTATGGAGGCCTATATGCAGGAGAACCCGGAATCGCTGCGGGGATGTCAGTTGCTTTGTGACATCTGCTGGGAGACAGGCGATTATGAAGCGGCCGCCCGTATGCTTTACAATCGCCCGGACGGATTGCTGCAGAGCACTACGGTGCAAATGCTGCTTGGCGAAACGTACTACCAGGCGGGCAGCTATGAGGCGGCCAGGGATGTGTTTGTGGAATGCACACGCCGGAGCGAAGATTCGGAACTGGCTGTCCGGGCGCTGGCCAAGACCTATGAAGCCCTGGGGGAGACAGAGGCGGCGCTTGACCTGTACGGCAGGGTTATAAACGGTTGCAGCAGCTGCGGAGCCCGGCCGGATCCCTTTATCAAGCGGCGCTTTGCCGAGCTTTCCTTTCAGTCCGGGGATACCTCAAAGCAGTTGCTGGAGATGTTTTTGTCCCTGCTGCTCGAGGATCCGGACAACAGACGGGAGTACTACGACAGGATCGGAAGAATTTACGAGGCCACCGGCTATTCCTCGGAGGCCCGTCGCTATTTCCGTTTTGCCGAAGAAACGGCCTAACGGGGAATTTTTTTTTTGATTTTGTTGAAAATTTTGGTTGCAAGGGGGTAGTTTTCCGGTTATGCTAAAATAACTTTTCCACACAGGTCTGATTGCGCGGCACCCTATTCAATTTCCACAAGTCGAAAATGAAAAATTCGGTTATCGCGATAATCCTCTATGCAACAACAGCTGCTTTGATTTTCGTCTTTTCCGCCGGCAGCGCTGCTGCGGTTGTCACCTTCCATCCCCATCTGTCCACGCAAACCGTCTATACCGACAATGTAGATCTTACGCCCTTTGATGAAGAGCATGATTTTATAACAACCATCAGCCCCGGCATGGACCTGCATATGCAGGAGCGTTTGAGCGAGGCGACCCTCTCCTATACGCCAAGCTATTCCATCTATTCCCGCTTTTCCGACTACGACAGCATGCGCCATGACGCTTCATTGACCGCCATGCGGGAGATTGCCCGAAACACCCGCCTGGAATTTTCCAATAATTATCTCTACACCGAGGACCCGGTTCAGGGTCCCCTTTACGGCCTCGAAGACCCGGCAGCCGATATAGACACCACGGTGCGCCGCGGGCGGGAATCCTACGAGAAGAACAGAGCAGAGTTGTCTCTTATCAATCAGTTCGGCACGGAGGATACCATAGAAATTGGCTATGAATACTTTACTATGGACAACGATGACGAGTCCGTTGAAGATCGGGATTACCATCGCCCCAGTATGATTATTACCTACTGGCCTCTACCCGAGCGCCTGGGTACGGAAACGGAGATCAGCTACACAAGCTGTGATTTTGATGATTCCGGAGATTTCTATGCTTCCGATGATTATGACGAAATTTACGCAAGATTTCGTCTTACCCGCCGTTTTGGCCCCCACCTGGATATATACGCCGAGTACGGCCACGACGTAACCGACTACGATGAAGAGGGAGAGGGTGCGAGCGAGGATTATCAGGTATATACCCCGGCTTTGGGCTTTGTCTGGGAATCCTCCCCGAATTCCAGTGTTTCCGGTAACTTCGGATATTTTTTTCAGGACAACGATGAGGGCGAAAACGAATCCGGACCGAAGGGGACTCTCGAGGCCAGCTACAGCTGGAGTCAGTATCAGACCTTCTCCCTCATTGGTACTGCCGGCTATGATCAGACCGATGAGGAAGCGGAGAACCTGGGTTTTCGGGAGTATTACAGCCTGGCAGGTATCCTGGATTATCGCCTTTCCCAAAGCCTTGTCGGCAATTTTTCCGTCGGCTACTACAACAACACCTATACATCCCGGGAGCCGGAACGCGAGGACGACCTCTGGAGGGCAAGCGCCGGTCTTGCCTATCAGATGCTCTCCTGGATGGTTGTTGAACTTGATTATACCTTCCGCGATCTTTCCTCCGACTTTGACCTAAACGAGTACACGGAAAATCGCGCCATGCTCAAATTCACCTTTGCCCCTCGTACCCCTCTTTTGTTGAAACGCTGAAGTCCATCCAAAAAAACCGGGCATCTGTATTTCCTTCCCTTTTCCCTTTCCCCTTTGGACTGGATGGCCATCCCCTGGAAACTGCTGCCTTTTTCGTCTGCCATGGAATCTTCGGCGCTCTTTCCGGCCACGCGGCATGCACCCGCACCGACCCCGGCGGAAAACCCGGGGGAAAAGCCTTGAATGCTGCCGTTCATTTTGGTATATTTAGCTAATTTTTCAGGTTTCCCGCAAAATCGAATACCTGTCCCGAAATGGGCTTATCGCAAGTGCATCGGATTTGTGTAGCCTAAATTGAAAATCCCGGAGGATTTGAAATTTTTAAAGCTAAAAATGGCTTAAATACCTTAAAATAATTCAGAAATAAATAAATTTAAAAATTTGAAACGCTCAGTTTAGGTGTAGAAAGGATACAGCAGAGATCATGATAAGAGCCGGCGTCATCGGGGCAAACGGATATGCAGGAGCTGAGCTGGTTCGCATTTTATCAGGCCATCCCGCGGTTACGCTTACAGTGCTGACCTCCAGGAGTTATGCAGGGGTTGGCTTTGACCGGATTTATCCGGCCATGGCCGGATGGGTGGACCTGGTCTGCGAGGAGTTTGACTACGACTCAGTATGCGACCGCACAGATATCGTTTTTATCGCCCTGCCGCACAGGATTCCCATGGAAATTGTGCCGGAGCTGATACGCAGGGGCAAAAAGGTGGTGGATCTGTCCGCGGACTTTCGCTTTTCTGATCCGGAACTCTATGAAGCCTATTACCAGGCCCATTCAGCGAAAGATCTGCTGGAAAAAGCGGTTTACGGTCTCTGCGAGGTAAACACGGAGGAAATCAGGGAGTCCCGGCTCGTAGGCAATCCGGGCTGCTATCCCACAAGCGTTCTGCTGCCGCTTGTGCCTTTGTTCCAGCACGGGATCGTGGAGCTCAATTCTATCATTGCTGACTCCAAGTCCGGGGTGAGCGGAGCAGGCCGCTCGCTTTCGCTTACCACGCACTTCTGTGAAGCCAATGAATCCTTCAGACCCTATAAGGTGGAGGGCCACCGGCATCAGCCGGAAATGGAAGAGGTGCTCTCCATTGCGGCGGGCGAGCCTGTACGCATCACATTTGTTCCGCATCTGGTTCCCATGACCCGGGGTATGGAGACAACCATTTATGCGCGCCCGGCAAAACCTATTGGCCATACAGAGATCCACAACCTGATAGTGGACTACTACTCAGACTGCAAATTTATCCGTATTCTTGACAGGGACAGTTTCCCGGACACCCGAAATGTGCGCAACACCAACTACTGTGATATTGGATTTGTTGTTGACCGGTCCAAAAACCGGCTGATTATTATGTCGGTTATTGACAACCTGGTAAAGGGAGCAGCCGGGCAGGCGGTGCAGAACATGAACCTGATGCTAGGGCTGGAGGAAACAGCCGGCCTGAATATCCCGCCTTTCCCCCTGTGACAAATACCCAAACAGGCAGGAAGGATATGAGAATCAGGCAGCTTTCCATATTTATGGAAAACCGCTCCGGCCGGCTGGCCAAAATTACTACCGCCATCGGCAGGGCGGGCATCAATATCCGGGCCATGTCTCTGGCGGACACCTCGGATTTCGGTATTCTGCGTCTTGTTGTAACGGACGCGGAAAAAGCCCGTCAGGTTTTGAGAGAGCAGGGCTTTACGGTCCGGATCTCCGAGGTAATTGCTGTTGCAATTCCCGACACCCCGGGTGCTCTCGGCAGGCTTCTGGGCGTCATTGAGCAGGCGGAGCTAAACGTTGAATACATGTACGTGGTGGTGGAGAAGAAAATGGATGAGGCTATCCTGATTTTTCGCTTTGATGCCCCGGACCGCGCGGCAGAGGTGCTTCAGGAAAACGATATCCGCCTGGTTGATGAGGAAAAAGTCCTGCGCGTATAAGTGTTTCATCCGTGTCCCATGAGCGCAGGAAACCACAATTATCAAAAACGAGGGAGGCTGCTTGTGAAAAAGTCCATTTTTACCGTAGTGCTGGCGATTGTGCTGTTGCTGCCCGCAGCTGGTGTTTACGCCGGGGCAGAGCCTTACCATATTGGCTGCGTGTTTGCGGTTACCGGAAAGGCTTCCTGGCTCGGGGAGCCGGAGCGCAACACAGTGAAAATGATTGCCGGTAAGATTAATGAGGAAGGCGGCATAAACGGCCGTGAAATCGTACTCCATATCGAAGATACGCAGGGCGAGAATACGCGGGCTGTAAATGCCGTCAAGAAGCTCATCAAAAAAGACAATGTCTGCGCCATTATCGGCCCTTCAAGAAGCGGTACCACCCTTGCCGCCATTCCGGTCGTGGAAAAGGAGAAAGTGCCCATGCTTTCCTGTGCGGCCGCAGCCAGGATTACCAATCCGCCGGAGAAGCGGCGATATGTGTTTAAAATGGGACAGAACGACTCGGATGCGGCGCGCAAAATCTATGAGCATATGCGGAAACGTGAAATATCCAAGGTCGGCATTTTGACGGGAACCACCGGATTTGGGGATGCCGGCAGGGAGCAGTTGAAGGCCCTTAAGGACAGCTACAACATAGAAATTGTTGCGGATGAAACCTATGCGCCGGGAGCAACCGATATGACGGCTCAGTTGCTCCGCATTCGCAATTCCGGTGCCCAGGCCGTGGTCAACTGGTCCATTGTGCCGGCACAGTCTATTGTGCCGCGAAACATGCAGCAGCTGCAGTTTGGGCTTCCACTGTACCAGAGCCACGGTTTTGCCAATGTCAAATATGCCGATGCCGCCGGAGAAGCGGCGGAGGGCTCAATTTTTCCGGCCGGCAGGATTATGGCCGCGAAAAGCGTGCCAGAGGATCACCCCCAGAAAGAGGCGCTCATGGCCTATAAAACTGCCTATGAGAGTCGTTTTAACGAGCATGTCTGCACCTTTGGCGGCCATGCATGGGATGCCATGCATCTGATTGCCCGGACCCTGAAAAAGGTGGGCGATGACCCAGCCGCCATCAGGGATGAACTGGAGCAGACCTCTTTTGTCGGCGTCACCGGCATTTTTGAATTTGCGCCGGATGACCACTGCGGTCTGGACGAGACCGCCTTTGAGCTGCTGACAGTCAAAGACGGCAGGTTTGTTGTGCTGAAGGACTAATGGCACTGTAATCATCTTACGAGAGCATCAATGATATTTTCCCAAATTCTAGTGTAGATAGTGGAGTAAAATGAGTCAGCCCGAAGGCTTGAGCGATATCATCCAGTTTATGGTCATGGGCTTTCAGCGGGGCTCCATTTATGCCATGGTGGCCATGGGCTTTAATATTATCTATAATGCCACAGGCATCATTAATTTCGCCCAGGGTGAGTTCGTGGTGCTGGGCGGGCTGCTGATGGTCACCCTTACCATGGGGGTGGAGCTTCCCATACTGCTGGCTTTTGCTATAACCGTGGCTGCGGTGACGGCAGTCGGCATTCTCATGGAGCGGTTTACCATCAATCCGGTGCGCGAACCTTCCGTGCTGCGGCTTATCATTATCACTATAGCGGTCTCCATGCTGTTAAAGGGCGGGGCCATGTGTATATGGGGCAAGGGTTCGCATTTTATGAAGCATTTTACCCAGGCTCCGCCGATCGAGTTTCTTGGGGCTTTCATTCTGCCGCAGACCTTGTGGATTGTCGGCATTTTGCTGCTCGTGGTCGGCGGGCTAGTTATTTTTTTTGGCTACACCATGACAGGCAAATGCATCCGGGCATGCGCCATTAACCGGGATGCCGCCCGCCTTGCGGGCATTGACGACCGCAAAATGGTGATGCTCTCTTTTGCCCTTTCAGCTGGCATCGGTGCTATTGCAGGCATCATTATCACGCCGCTCATTCAAATGGACTACGCCCGCGGGGCCCTGCTGGGACTCAAGGGCTTCGGCGTTGCGGTGCTGGGCGGACTCGGCAACAGCATGGGCGCGGTTGTGGCCGGTCTGCTGCTGGGCGTTATCGAAGCCCTGGGCGCCGGCTACATATCCTCGCATTATATGGATGCCATGGCCCTTATGATTCTGCTGATTGTTCTTTTTATCCGGCCCAGCGGGATTTTTGGAAGCTCGGAAGCCATGCGTCTGAAAGAGTTCTGACATGCAAAGAGGCGACCTCGCCGGACTGATTGCTCTGATTCTGGCAGTTTTGGCGGTTCCCGTGGCAATCGGGAACGAATACTACCTCGGGGTACTGATCTTTACGGCCTTTAACTGCCTGGCCTGCATCGGTCTTTGTCTGCTTATGGGCTATGCCGGCCAGATTTCCCTTGGCCACGGCGCCTTTGTCGCGATCGGGGCCTATGCCGCAGGCATTTTTACGGTGAAGCTGGGCTGCTCGCCCTGGAGCGCCATGCTTGCAGGCGCGGGTATTTCTGCCGTTATCGCCGCACTGGTGGGCATGCCCACCCTGCGTCTGAAGGGGCACTACCTGGCCATGGCCACATTGGGCTTTGCCTCTATTGTCCATATTCTCGCTGTTGCCACGGTGGATCTCACGGGCGGTCCTTCAGGCATTTTAAACATCCCCCGGCTCTCTGTTTTCGGCTTTACTCTGGATTCGGACATCCGCTTTTTCTATTTCAGCTGGGCCGTTGTGGTGCTTGGCCTCTATCTCGGTTTTAACCTGATCAACTCCCGGGTTGGCAGGGGCCTGCGCTCGCTTCACGGAAGCGAGGACGCAGCTGCCTCCCTGGGGGTGCCGATTGCCGGTTATAAAATCCAGGTATTTGTATTAAGCGCGGTTTACGCCTCGGTAAGCGGCAGTTTATACGCCTATTACGTTAACTATATTGATCCCGGGCCTTTTGGCGTGATGCATTCGGTTCTTCTTGTAACAATGGTGGCGGTGGGCGGCATGCACAAGCTGTGGGGCGCGTTTACAGGGGCGGTGCTTCTGTCTCTTTTGCCCGAGTTTCTCTCCTTTGCCAGCGATTATCTTCACGGCATCGGGATTGCCTATAAGTCGGACTATGATATACTTGTGTATGGTGTTGTTTTGCTGATCATAATGCTTTTTCTGCCCCAGGGGGTTTTTGAAGGACTGGGTAGCGCGGCCCGAAGGGGTCGGCAGATAGTCAGGCGGTAAGATGGAAGCTGCGGAGTCACGGACAGCAGGCAAAATCCTGGAACTGGAGAACCTGCGCAAGGTTTTCGGAGGCGTGGTCGCGGTGGACGGGGTTAGTGCAGGCATTGAATCCGGTTCCGTGACATCGTTGATAGGCCCTAACGGCGCGGGCAAAACCACGGTTTTTAATATGATAACCGGGTTTCTGACCCCGACGGCTGGCACCATGGTTTATGCCGGTCGTCCGATTAAGCGGCTGAAGCCGCATCATGTGGCCTTCCTGGGCGTTGCCCGAACTTTTCAGAATGTCCGGCTCTTTTTCCGAATGAGTGTCCTGGAAAATGTTATGGTCGGCCGTCACCTGCGTTCCCGGACCGGCATGATTGCTTCAGCCTGTCTTCCCCCTGTCCTGCGCAGGGAAGAAAAGCGAATCCGCCGGGAGGCGGGCGAGTGGCTCGATTTTGTCGGTCTCGGCGAGCAGGGGAAGGCTGCTGCGGGCAGCCTTCCCCTTGGCAGTCAGCGTATGCTTGAGATTGCCCGCGCACTTGCCCTTGAGCCGGATCTTTTGCTGCTTGATGAACCGGCGGCGGGGTTGAACAGCCGGGAAACCCTGGCCATGGGAGAGATGATTGAAAAAATCCGCAGGCGCGGGATCACCGTCGTTCTTGTGGAGCATGATATGGAACTGGTTATGGATATCTCTGACAGGGTGCTGGTAATTAATTTCGGCAGGATCATCGGAGACGGAACCCCTGAGGAGGTGCAGGATAATCCGGATGTGATCTCCGCCTATCTGGGAGAATAAGTGTCGGGCAGATATGCTTCGTCTTGTGAACATAAACAGTCATTACGGCATGGTGCACATTCTGAAAAACGTCTCCATTCATGTCAATGAAGGCGAGATCGTCTCCATGCTGGGTGCCAACGGCGCAGGCAAAACAACCATGCTCCGGACTATAAGCGGCCTGCACCCGACCGGTTCCGGCCGTATTTACTTTAACGGCCGGGAAATAACGCGCATGAATCCCGAGAAGATGGTGGAACTGGGCCTGGCCCATGTGCCCGAGGGCCGCCAGATTTTTCAGCCCATGGCCGTCTATGAGAATCTGGAACTGGGCGGCCATCTTATATACAAGCTCTACGGAAAAAAGGCGCTTAAAACCGATATCGAGGCAGTTTTTCGCCTGTTCCCCATTCTGCAGCAGCGACGCCACCAGTATGCGGGCACTTTGAGCGGCGGGGAGCAGCAGATGCTCGCCATTGCAATGGCCCTTATGGCAAGGCCCAGGCTTTTGCTGCTGGATGAGCCCTCCATGGGACTGGCCCCAATGATCGTAAAAGAGATTTTCCGGCTTATCGCCCGTCTGCAGGAGGAGAAAAAGCTTACAGTGCTTCTTATCGAACAGAACGCAAGGGCTGCCCTGCGCATTGCAGACCGTGGCTATGTGCTGGAGACCGGTAAAATCGTGCTCGAGGAATCCGCCGAGCAGCTGCTGGCCAACCAGGATGTCAAGCGGGCTTATCTGGGGCGTGAACAGCGCGAGATATGGCAATGATGGCACAGAGAAAAGCCCGGTATCTGAGTTGCCGCGAAAAGTCTTTTGCGGGTACACCATGGCAATAATTTTTGGGTGAGGACAAAGCCTATGGCCTACTGGAACCAACGTCTTGAATGCATGGACCGGCAGGAGATCGAACAGGTGCAGCTGGAGAACCTGCAGGCCACCTTGAACCGGGTCTACAAAAATGTTCGGCATTACCGGAAAATTTTTCGGGAAGTCGATTTTATGCCCGAGGACCTGCAGTCCGTTGCCGATATCCGCAGGCTGCCCTTTATTACCCGCCGGGATCTGAGCCGCAACTATCCTTATGAAATGTTTGCCGTGCCCCTGCGCGAGGTGGTGCGCCTGCATACCGCTTCCTTTAATTTTGACGATCCGGTGGTGATCGGCTTTACGGAAAACGATATTCAAAGCTGGGCCGAGCTCATGGCCCGCAACCTCACGGCCGCCGGTGTGGGAAAGGATGATGTGGTCCAGATCGCCCTTACCTTCGGCATTATCACCGGCCCCTTCGGGGTGCAGGTAGGCGCGGAAAAAATAGGCGCTTCTGTAATTCCCATTTCCGCGGGCAGGTTTTATCAGCAGGTTAAAATCATGCGCGATTTTCGAACCACCACGCTTGTCTCCACGCCGAGCGTGGCCCTGGGCCTGTGCCGGGCAATGGAGGAGATGGATGTGGACGCCAAAAGCCTGGCGCTCAAATGCGGCTTGTTTGGCTCCGAGCCCTGGTCCGAGGCTACACGTGATGAACTGGAGACGCGCCTTCATATTGCGGCAACCGATACTTACGGCCTGACTGAAATTTTCGGGCCGGGCGTGGCCTGGGAATGCCCCGAGAAAAACGGGCTCCATATTGCGGAAGACTACTTTATTCCCGAGGTCATCGATCCTCAGACCCTGGAGCCGCTGCCGCCGGGAGAGGAGGGCGAGCTTGTGCTGACAACGATCGCCAAGGAGGCCTTTCCCCTGATACGGATGCGCACCGGCGATATTACGCGCCTGGATTATTCGCCCTGCCCCTGTGGACGAACGCACTGCCGGATTGCCAGGATATTTAAACGTTCCGATGAGGTGCTTGTTGTCCGGGGCACTTCCATCACCCCGGAGCAGGTGGGACAGGCGATTGCCCGGGTCAGCGGAGGTCAGCCCAATTTTCAGCTGGTTGTCACCCGGGAGTCGGAGGCGGATCAGCTCTTGGTTATGTTGGAGATCTCTGATATGAATTTTTTTGACGAGATGAAAAAGCAGCGTCGCTTTGTCGAACAGCTGCACCGGGAAATCTCCGAAACCCTGGGATGGGAAGTTGCGGTCCGGCTGGTGGAGCCCGGAACATTTGACCCCAACAGGAGGGTGCGGGATGAGCGCCGGTTTTCCTGAGAGGGGCATCCGGCGGTAAGGGTTCAGATGGAAAGGGGATGATGGCGACGGGCCGGGCCCGGAAGTAAATGTATCGGAACCTTTTTACTTATCGAGAAAGGAGTAAAAAATGACGGCAAAACTGATTAAAGGCACTGACATTCGCGAGGAGATCCTTGAGGAAATCGGCAGGGAAGTGACCGAGATCAAGGAAAAACACGGGCAGGTCCCCGGCCTGGTGACCATTCTGGTCGGGGAGAATCCGGCATCGGTGTCCTATGTGACCCTGAAGGTCAAAACGGCAAACCGGCTGGGATTTAAGGAGCTGCAGGACAATCAGTCGGAGGACATCACCGAAGAGGAGCTGCTGGGCCTTATTGACAAGTACAACAAGGACGACTCCATCCATGGAGTCCTGGTTCAACTGCCGCTGCCCAAGCATATCAACGAGAAAAAGGTGTTGAATGCAATCGACCCGGACAAGGATGTGGACGGCTTTCACCCGGTAAATGTGGGGCGCCTGATGATAGGCGGTGATGAGGTCAAGTTTCCGCCGTGTACGCCCGCGGGTATTCAGGAAATGATTGTGCGCGGCGGCGTTGAGACAAGCGGTGCGGAAGTGGTTGTTGTGGGCCGGTCCAACATTGTCGGCAAACCCATTGCCAATATGATGGTCCAGAAGGGCGAGGGTGCAAATTCAACCGTTACCATCGTTCATACCCGCACAAAAGATCTGGAGGGCCACTGCAAGCGCGCGGATATACTGATTGTGGCAGCGGGCGTGCCCGGCCTGGTCAAACCGGAATGGATTAAACCCGGCGCATGCGTAATAGACGTTGGCGTCAACCGTGTGGGCGAAAAAGTAAGCGAGAAAACGGGTAAAACCGTTGCCATCCTGCGCGGCGACGTGGACTTTGACAAAGCCAAGGAAATTGCCGGGTCCATTACCCCAGTACCAGGCGGCGTTGGTCCCATGACCATTACCATGCTTATGCGCAATACCCTGAACTCCCTCAAGTTTAAGCTTGGGCTTAAGTAATGGCGCCTGTACGGCCATAGCGGCCCAAGCCTTCATCAAGACGTTTATCCGGGAGGTGCTCCCGCGGGAGTGAAGCCTGCCCTTTCGAACCGGGGACGCAGTTTGCGTCCCCGGTTTGCTTGGTTGACATTTTGATTTTTGTGAAGATATTATATAAAATTCAAGTTATGGGTGGTATCGGAAAAATTACTATTCCGGATGGCAGAACAGAAATTTTCTGTAAAATAAGCTGTATTCAGCAAGCAAGGGTGGTTGTAATATATGAATCTGGCGGCTGCGAACAAATTCCTGCTAAAGCTTTTTGGCAGCAAAAATGAGCGTATCCTGAGGCGCTATTACCCCATTGTGGAGGCCATAAACGAACAGGAGCCGCGCATCAGTGCCATGAGCGACGAGGAACTCTCCGGGCAGTCCCCCCGCTTGAAAGAGCGCTACCAGGCCGGCGAGACCCTGGATGATCTTCTGCCGGAGGCGTTTGCCACGGTTCGCGAGGCCTGCTGGCGGACTCTGGGTATGCGGCATTTTGACGTGCAGCTGATAGGAGGCATTGTTCTGCACGAGGGCTGCATTGCGGAAATGAAAACAGGTGAAGGAAAAACCCTGGTTGCTCCCCTGGCAGCCTATCTCAATGCCCTGACGGGAAAAGGCGTTCATATTATCACGGTAAACGATTACCTGGCCAGCCGTGATGCGGAGTGGATGGGAAAAATTTATCGCTTTCTGGGTCTGGAAGTCGGCGCCATCATGCACGGCATGGATGATTATGAGCGGAAAGCCGCCTATGCCGCCGACATTATCTACGGCACCAACAACGAGTTTGGCTTTGACTACCTGCGCGATAACATGAAGTTTGACCCGGATACGCTGGTGCAGAGGGAACTGCATTTTGCAGTTGTCGACGAGGTGGACAGCATCCTGATCGACGAGGCCCGCACCCCGCTTATAATATCCGGTCCGGCTGAGAAGTCCACGCACCTGTATTACCAGGTAAACAACATTATTCCTTCGCTGGTGGCTGATGTGGATTATACCGTTGACGAGAAGGCCAAATCCGCCATGTTGACCGAAGAGGGGGTGGCCAAGGCGGAGCAGCTCTTAAACGTTGACAACCTGTATGATTCCAAAAACATTGATCTTCTCCACCACGTCAACCAGGCGCTCAAGGCGCATAGCCTGTTTAAGCGGGATGTAGACTACATTGTAAAAGAGGGCGAGGTCATAATTGTTGATGAGTTTACCGGCCGCCTTATGCCGGGCCGCCGTTTCAGCGAAGGTCTGCACCAGGCCCTGGAGGCAAAGGAGAAGGTAAAAATTGAAAATGAAAACCAGACCCTTGCCACCATTACTTTTCAGAATTTCTTCCGCATGTATGACAAGCTAAGCGGCATGACCGGGACGGCGGATACAGAAGCTGCGGAATTTAAAAAGATTTATGACCTGGACGTTGTGGTGATTCCCACAAACGAGCCCATGATCCGCGTGGATTATCCTGACGCGATATACCAGACAAAGAAGGAAAAATACGAGGCTGTGCTCGACGAGATTGCCGCGCTGCACCAAAAGGGGCAGCCCGTGCTTGTGGGCACTGTCTCCATTGACGTATCCGAAGAACTCAGCAGGCGCCTGAAAAAGCGCGGTGTACCGCACAATGTGTTAAATGCAAAAAACCATGAGGCCGAAGCCGAGATCATCTCCAATGCCGGACAGAAGGGTGCGGTTACCATATCCACCAACATGGCCGGCCGCGGCACCGACATTGTACTTGGAGAAGGGGTAACCGAACTCGGCGGGCTGCACATTCTGGGCACGGAGCGCCATGAGAGCCGCCGGATAGATAATCAGCTTCGTGGCCGCTCCGGCCGCCAGGGCGATCCAGGCTCGTCTCGCTTCTACCTCTCCCTTGAGGACGATTTGCTTCGGATTTTCGGCGGTGAGCGCATATCAGGCTTTATGAACCGGATGGGCATGAACGAGGGCGAGCCCATTGAGCATAAAATGATCTCCCGCGCTATAGAAAACGCCCAGAGCAAGGTTGAGGGCCAGAACTTCGAGATCAGAAAACAGCTACTGGAATTTGACGATGTCATGAACCAGCAGCGGGAGATGATTTATAATCATCGTCAGCAGGCGCTGGGAAAAGAAAGCCTGCGGCCGGTGATAGAGGAGATGATAGCCGAGAAGGCAGAAGACATCGTGGAGCGCTACGCCGAGGAAAAAACGCCGGTACAGGAATGGGATATCAAGGCAATCCGGGAGGCAGTATATGAGCAGTTTAATTTTTCGCCGGACCTGGATGCCGGCGCCCTGGCGGAGACGACCCGGGAATCGCTTGCGGAACTGATTCAGCAGGAGGCTGGCAAACGCTATGAGGAAAAGCGCACCACGGTCGGCGAGGGTGATTTCCGGGAGATCGAGCGTATAGTAATGCTCCAGACAGTGGACAACCTCTGGAAGGATCATCTTCTGTCCATGGACCATCTAAAGGAAGGCATCGGGCTGCGCGGCTATGCGCAGCAGGATCCGTTGATGGTCTATAAGAAAGAAGCTTTTGAGATGTTTCAGGATCTGATTTACCGGATCAAGGAGGAGACCCTTAAGATCCTGTTTCGTATTCAGATTTCCGAACCCAGCAGGGTGGATGAGCTCTCCCGGCCAGAAGAGCAGGATATGACATTTTCTCACGGCGAGGGCGAGCAGCAGAAGAAGAAACCCGTTAAACGCAGCGGCGAAAAGGTTGGCAGAAACGATCCCTGCCCCTGCGGCAGCGGCAAGAAATATAAAAAATGCTGCGGCCGTTAGGGCTTGAATTCCTCATTGCTTTTTTTATAATATAAATGACGGAAAGCAAAGCAGTGGTTATATTTTTACCAAACCCTTTATACAGGACGTTTTGTCGCCGGGAGGGATTCTATGACCGGGCAGACCCCGGAGACAGAAGAAAAAACTGTACCCGAAACAGAGGATCAGATCAAGGAGCCCCCGATGTTCCGGGTGCTTTTGCACAACGACGATTATACAACGATGGAGTTTGTTGTGGAGCTTCTGATTGAAATATTCCACAAGTCCATTGAAGACGCCACCCGGATCATGCTCAATGTCCATCGCAACGGAAAAGGGGTGTGCGGCGTATATACATATGAAGTGGCGGAAACCAAGGTGGAAATGGTGCATGAACTGGCCAGAAAAAGGGGGTTTCCGCTGAAAAGTACAATGGAGAAGGTGTAGGTAAAATGATCAGTAAAGGCCTTAGTGCAATATTGAGCTATGCAGTCAAAGAAGCCCGCAAAAGGCGTCACGAATATGTCTGCGTGGAACACATCCTCTATGCCATAGTCCATGACAGCGGCGGTATTGAAATCATTGAGACCTGCGGCGGTAATGTGGAGAACATTCAAAACGAGCTGGAGCGGTTTTTTAATGAGAAAATGGAACGGGTACCGGAGGATCAGGAATATGTGCTGCAGCAGACGATGCGGTTTCAGCGGGTAATTCAGCGCGCGGTCAACCATGCCCGCTCTGCGGAAAAGGACTCTGTCTATATAGGAGATATTCTGGCTTCCATGCTGGAGGAGAAAAATTCTCATGCGGCCTATTTTATGGCTGCAGAAGGAATTACGCGCCTGGATGTTTTAAACGTGATATCGCACGGCAGCCAGGGCGAGCATTTCAAGGAAGGCCCGGAAGGCGGCGTGGTAACCGACAAAAAAGGCAAGAAAAAATCCGATCCCCTGGAGAGCTTTACCGTTGACCTGGTCGAGCGCGCCATGGGGGGACATCTTGATCCGCTGATCGGAAGGGATGTGGAACTCGAGCGCATCATCCAGGTCCTCTGCCGCAGACGCAAAAACAACCCGGTTTTTGTAGGCGATCCGGGGGTGGGCAAAACCGCCATGGCGGAAGGCCTGGCTCAGCGTATTGCCGACGGTGAAATCCCGGAGATGCTGGCTGATGCACGGATTTATTCTCTGGACCTGGGCTCGCTGCTTGCGGGAACCAAGTACCGCGGTGATTTTGAGCAGCGTCTGAAATCGGTGATTGCTTCTCTGCAGGAGAAGAAAAACGCCATTTTGTTTATAGATGAGATCCACACCATTGTCGGCGCCGGGGCTACCAGCAGCGGCTCTATGGATGCATCCAACATACTGAAGCCTTCTCTGGTAACCGGAGAGCTTCGCTGCATAGGTTCTACCACCTATGAAGAGTTTAAAAATTTTTTTGAAAAAGACCGGGCCTTTTCCCGGCGGTTTGAGAAAATCGAGATTGGTGAACCCTCGGTTTCCGATGCCGTGAAAATACTGAAGGGATTGAAATCCTACTATGAAGACCATCACGAAATCGAGTACACGGAAAAATCGCTGAAATCGGCTGCAGAGCTTTCTGCCAAGTACATCAATGAGCGCTATCTGCCGGATAAGGCCATAGACGTGATCGATGAAGCTGGTGTTCTGCTGCGGCTTGCCGGGGGCGCACACCGAAAGCGCGTACAGCCCGCTGACGTGGAGCGTGTGGTTTCCAAAATGGCCCGCATTCCAGCGCAGCGGGTAAGTTCATCGGACCGGACCAGTCTGGAAAATCTGGGCGAGCGGCTCAAGTCCAAAATTTTCGGGCAGAATGCAGCGATTGAATCCATGGTAACCGCCATTAAGCGCTCCCGCGCCGGACTTTCCGCGCCGGAGCGGCCTATCGGTTCTTTTCTTTTTACAGGGCCCACCGGTGTTGGCAAAACCGAGGTCGCCCGCCAGCTGGCCTATCAGCTTGGCATCCAGTTTCTGCGTTTTGATATGAGCGAATACATGGAAAAACATGCCGTGGCGCGCCTTATCGGCGCCCCGCCCGGATATATCGGGTTTGACCAGGGCGGCCTGCTGACCGAGCAGATCCGCAAAAATCCATACAGCGTACTTTTGCTCGATGAAATCGAGAAGGCCCATATTGATATGTACAATATCCTGCTGCAGGTGATGGATCATGCGGCCCTTACAGACAACAACGGAAAAATAGCTGATTTCCGCAATGTGATCCTGATCATGACTTCCAATGCCGGGGCGCGGGAGATGGCAAGCACTTCCATCGGCTTTGGCAGCGACACCAAAACCGATCCAGCCGCAAAAGGCAAGCGGGCGGTGGAGCAGTTTTTCAGCCCGGAATTTCGAAACCGCCTGGATGATGTCCTCTCATTTAATTCCCTGGATATGGATATCATGGTCAGGGTGGTGGATAAATTCATTGCCGAAATGCAGCCCCAGCTTGATGCCAAAAAAGTCAGCCTGAAACTCTCCGAACCTGCCCGCCGCTGGCTGGCCAGGAAGGGCTATGATCCGCATTTTGGCGCCCGACCGCTGGATAGGGTGATACAGAAGGAGATCAAGGATGTACTCGTTGATCAGATTCTGTTCGGCAAGCTGAGCAAAGGCGGCCGGGCCTATGTCAAGGTAAAGGATGACAGGCTGGTTTTTTCCTACTCATAGACTATGCCGATTTTTCGCCTGTCAGACAGGGTTTCGTTTCCGCCCCCCCATTTTGCCGGTCCCGAGGGACTGCTGGCAGTGGGTGGGGATTTGAGCACGGAGCGGCTTCTGCTGGCTTACCGTATGGGAATTTTCCCCTGGTTCTCCGATGATGATCCCATCCTTTGGTGGTCGCCTGATCCGCGGCTGGTTCTCTATCCCCCGGAGATTCATGTAACCCGGCGTCTGCAGCGCACCATGCGCCGGGGCGGTTTTACCGTAACCGCGGATTCCGCATTTGACCGGGTGATCCGGATGTGCGCCCGGATCCGGATTCAGTCCGGCGAGGGCACCTGGATTACGGATGCCATGGTCCGGGCCTACTGCCGCCTTTTTGAAGCGGGATATGCCCATTCCATAGAAGCCTGGCAAAACGGCGTCCTGGCGGGCGGCCTCTACGGGGTCTCCGTCGGAGGCAGTTTCTTCGGAGAATCCATGTTTTCCCGGGTAAGTGATGCATCCAAGGTGGCGCTGGTCTCACTGGCCAGGTTTATGCAGGCCCGGGACTTTGATATGATTGACTGTCAGCTGACCACCAACCACCTGCTCTGGATGGGAGCCCGGGAGATCAGCCGGAACAGTTTTTTAAAACAACTGCAGCAGTCCATGAAGAAACAGACCCTGCGGGGACCGTGGCCGCTCCGACCGGCAAACGCTGCAACTTCCGGGGAAAAAAGCATCAGGCATTGATCTGCTGGTGCTGCTTGATTTGAAATTTCAGGAGGCATAATGAGCCAAACAGCGGAGAGACAGCTTTATCTCAGGGAGTTCCGGGCCCTTGGCAATGCCATTGCCACCTATGACGATTTCAACCTGCTTGTAAGACGCCTTGTGGAAGGCATATGCCGGACATTTCAGATAAAGGGCGCCAGCATCATGCTTCTCGATGAGAACGAGGGCCGGCTGTTCCGGGTGAGTTCATGCGGGATCAGCGAAACCTATCTCAATAAGGGGCCGGTTTTCGTGGACTCCTGTTACTGCTGCCTGGGGTCCGGAAAGGCTGAGATTGTTCAGGATCTGCAAAATGATGAGCGCATTCAGTATCCTGAGGCCGCCCGCAAGGAGGGACTGACCTCGCTTCTGGCCATTCCCGTCAAATACAAAAGTGCGGCTATCGGGGTCATCCGCCTATATCACACGGCACAGATGGAGATCTGTGAGGAGGATATTGATTCGCTCTGCGTACTGGGCAGTCAGCTGGGCGTGGTAATCGAAAACAACAATTTACAAAATTTTCTGGAACAGATCAAAAAAGCCGTAGAGAATCTGCCGTCTCACATGCTGCATGCTTAGGGCCGGCTTATTTTGCGAACTAATTCGATTCCGGGAGGAGATCCATGGCAGAGGACTGCATTTTCTGTAAAATCGTAAACGGAGAGATAGATACCCCCTTTGTTTATGAAAATGAGAAGCTCGTGGTTTTTAAAGATATTAATCCCGCAGCACCGGTGCATCTGTTGATTGTCCCCAGACGCCATATCCGAAGCGTAAACGACCTGACGGATGCGGACCGCGATATTGTCTCAGAAATGGTTATGGTCGCCAGGGAAATGGCAAAGCAGTTCTCTGTGGACAAGTCTGGTTACCGGATTTTTTTCAATGTGGAAAAAGGCGGGGGCCAGCTCGTATTTCATCTGCACATGCATCTTATCGGCGGCTGGGAGTAGGCCCAATTGGCGGAGAATGCCCGGCTTTTTGAAAAGATCCGCCGGAATTACCTGCCGCGGGTGCCTGTATTATTGGTCTTTCATGCTGCTGAAGAGGAGTTCGGCCCGGAATGCCCGGTGCTTTTTGAAAAACGGGCCGGGTATTTCCTGGATATGGAGTGTCTGGCCATTGTCGGCTGGATGTTCTCCGAGTATCTGGCCCGGCTGACCGGCAGCGGAGGGCAGAGCCTGATTTAAAACAAAACGTCCGGGGCAATTCGGAACCTCTGATTTGCAGGGAGCTTAGCGGGCAAGGAGAGACAATGGGCAAAACGGTAGCTGAGAAGATTTTTGACGCGCATTTTGTAGACAACCCGGCAGGTGAGATGCAGGTGCTGCGCCTGGATGCCGTGTTCTGCCACGAGATTACCACCCCCATGGCTATAACGGACCTGATCCGCAGAAACAAGGACCGGGTCTATGATCCCTCGAAGATCAAGGCGGTCATCGATCATGTGAGCCCGGCCAAGGATTCCAAGACCGCGATGCAGGGAAAGATTCTCCGGGACTGGGCCTGGCGCAACGGTATCACCGATTTTTTCGATATCGGAAGAAACGGCGTATGCCATGCCCTCTTTCCGGAAAAAGGCTTTGCCCGGCCCGGCCATACCATCATCATGGGGGACTCGCATACCTGCACCCACGGCGCATTCGGCGCCTTTGCAGCAGGCGTCGGCACAACAGACCTGGAGGTGGGCATTTTAAAGGGCGTCTGCGCCTTTCGTTATCCAAAGACAATCCGGATGGATATTGTCGGGGATTTGCCCGAAGGCGTGTACGCAAAGGATCTAATTCTCTCCATCATCGGGAGGATCGGGGTGAACGGGGCGACAGACAAGGTCATCGAGTTTGCCGGTCCGGCCGCGGCGGCCATGGACATGGAATCCCGGATGACCATTTCCAACATGGCGGTGGAGGCGGGCGCCACCTGCGGCATCTTCGCCCCGGACGCGGTCACTGTGGACTACCTGTGGCCCTGCATCAGCGGGGAATTTGCCTCCCGGGACGAGGCGCTGTCTTTTTATCGTCACTACCGGCCGGACGGGGATGCCGCCTATGAGGAAGTCGTAACGATTGATGTCTCCGGGCTGGAGCCCATGATGACCTATGGATATAAGCCGGAGAATGCCATCCCTGTCTCCCGGATGGCGGGCACGCCTGTGAACCAGGTCTATATCGGCTCCTGTACCAACGGCCGGTTGAGCGATCTGCGGGTGGCTGCCCAAGTCCTAGACGGCCGCCGGATTCATGACAAGGTGCGCGGCATTGTCTCACCGGCCACTCCGGCCGTGTTTGACCAGGCCCTTTCCGAAGGCATCATCAAAACGTTCATGGATGCCGGTTTCTGCGTGACCAATCCCACCTGCGGCGCCTGCCTGGGCATGAGCAACGGCGTGCTGGCCGAGGGCGAGGTCTGTGCGGCCACGACCAACCGCAACTTCAACGGCCGGATGGGCAAAGGCGGTATGGTACACCTGATGAGCCCGGCCACGGCTGCTGCCACCGCGATAGCCGGCGAAGTCGCCAACTCCAACCTGTACAAGCCGTAAGGAACGCTAAAATGCCTGATTTTTCGGGGAATGTACTGTTTCTGGACCGTTCGGATATCAATACCGATGAGGTTATTCCGGCCCGGTATTTGACCGAGATCACCAAGGATGCCTTGAAACCGCACCTGTTGGAGGATTTGAGTCTGGCGGGCTTTGATCCGGGCTCGGATATCGCGGATAAATCGGTTATCATCACCCGCAGCAACTTCGGCTGCGGCTCCTCGCGCGAGCATGCGCCATGGGTCCTTGAGGTAAACGGCATCCATCTGGTAATTGCAGAGAGTTTTGCCCGGATCTTCCGGCAGAACATGTTCAACTGCGGCATGATGGCGGTTGAACTGCCCGCATCGGATATTGATTTGCTCTTTGCCGAATTTGCAGGCAGGGATGCAAGGCTGGAAACCGACCTGGCCGCCGGCCGCTTCCGGGTTCTTGCAGCGGAAAAGGAGGCGTTTTTCTCCTTTTCCCTGTCCGGTTTTGACCGGGCCCTTGTCGAAGCCGGCGGTTGGGTGGAATACGCGGACGCCCATTATTGATGGCAAGGTAAAAAGTCCAGTGTCTGCGTTGCGCTTCCGTCCCACGGAATTTCAGATATTCTTGTGTACGCCGCATTCCCCGGGAGTTGCGTCGTCTTGATCCTGAACTTTTTATATTGCCATTTTGCAATGATTTTTTACGAGCGAATCATTATTGACGTGAAGATGTGGATATGCCGGAAGATAAGGGGTTCGCCCGGATAAGGCCCGGCAGGTCCCGAGGGATGCAATGCCATGAAGCGCTTTGAGGAACTGTTTGAAGAGCTTTCGGACAAGCTCCGGACGAATGACCCGAAATCCGGCACTGTAGCGCTGGTACACTCCGGCAGGCATGCCATAGGTAAAAAAATTCTGGAGGAAGCCGGTGAAGTCTGGATGGCTGCGGAATACCAGTCCAGGGAGGAGGCAGCAGAGGAGATTTCGCAGCTGCTCTACCATATCCAGGCCATGATGCTGGCCTGCGGATTGAGCCTGGACGATGTGTACCGCTATCTGTGAGACCGGCAAGCTCGCCCGGCTGTTGCTGACTTGTCTTGCGGTGCTTTTGCTCTTGTTTATTGTGGGTTGTGACCAGGTAGTCTCGGAAGAGGCCCGTCAGCGGTTTCAAAGCAGAAGCGGGGCTTTTGTGGTAACGGTTTATCCCATCCATGTCGTAACCGGCGATCACGTGGTCCATGACAAGGAACTGGCCCGCAGGCTGGCCGTTTTTTTGCGGTCCAGTCATCTGGCAGATCCGGAAATCGCTTCCAAGCCCGTTGATAAGCCCGCCTATCGAAGCGCTTCCGAGACAGAGCGGATTCGGCTGAATGCCCGTCACCTGGAAAGAGCCGTAAAAAGAACTGATCTTGGCACGGACTATGCCCTTATGGCCGAAATTGTATGCAACCGAGAGGAAACCCGGGTGCTTGGAGTCTACTTTTATCTTGCTGACCGCTTTGGCCGAATTGCCAGTGCGAGAATGGCCAACAAGCACCACAGGCAGTTTCAGCAGATCCAGCCCCGGGACCGGGATGGCGGTTTCCTGGTTCTCACCGAAATGATCCGTGAAGGCTGGATTTCCGAAAACGCTGCAGACAGGTCCCCGCCTGCCGAATGAGCGCGGCAGCAGCCTTGTTTTCTTGCACCTTGCACCTTGCACCGTTATTTTGAATTTTGAGCCATTACCAAGAAGCTCGAACAATTCCAAACGGCAGGTGTTTTATGAAAATCGGATTTATCGGAATGGGCATCATGGGTAGCCGCATGGCGGCCAATCTTGCCAATGCGGGATATGAGGTTTATGCGCACAGCCGCACCAGGAGAAATGAGCTTGCATTTCTGGGCTTGCCGAATGCTGCCTGGTTGGACTCGGCAAAGGATCTGGCAAGGGCTTGTGATGTGGTTTTCACAATGCTCTCCACCCCTGAGGTGGTGGAGGAAGTGGCGGCCGGCCCCTCCGGATTTTTGGACAGTATGCAGGCGGATGCCATTTGGGCGGATTCGAGCACGGTAAATCCCGCCTTTTCCAAAAAAATGGCCGCAATGTGCGAGGGAAAGCGGATACGTTTTTTGGATGCGCCTGTGGCTGGCTCTAAAATGCCTGCTGAAAAAGGCGAGCTCCTTTTTCTGGTTGGCGGGCCAAAGGAGGCTGTGCAGAGCTGCGCTCCGCTTTTTGCAGTCATGGGCAGGGATTACATTCACGCCGGGGAGAACGGTGCCGGCGCTTCTTTAAAACTTGTTTTCAATCTGCTTCTGGGCCAGGCGATAACCGCACTTTCCGAAGGTCTGATACTGGGCGAGTCTTTGGGGCTCTCCCGTAAAATGCTTCTGGATGTGCTGCTTGGTGCGCCGGTAACCGCGCCGGTGTTAAGCGGCAAGCGCCGCCAGTTCGAAGGAGGCGGCTATGATCCGGAGTTTCCCCTTCAG
>JAWOFF010000159.1:0-7966 GCA_046482325.1 Desulfosalsimonadaceae bacterium | reverse complement strand
GCGCTTGGTTTCATGGAAATGGGCGATATGCAGATCGGTATTCGGAATCTCATCGAGTATCATGGAGAAATAGCGGTACACCTCCGGGGCCGAGGCGCTGCCGTCATGGTCGGCATGCTCGATGTCCGAGGCACCGATCTCCAGCCAGCGCTTGGTAAACTCCACAGCGTCCTGTAATTGCGTTGCACCTGCAATGGGACTGCCCCAGATGGTGCTGACCGTGCCGCACATCTTGATCCCCGCATCATGGCACTTCTTGATGCAGCGCTCGGCTTCCTTCCAATACATGGGCAGCGTGGTTCCGGAATTGGCAAAATGATGCTCCTCCTCAGTGGAAACCATCATCAGCACCCGGTCCGGCCCGATGCCCTGTTTTTTTAATTCAATGGCCCGGTCCACCCCGGGCTCCCGGATGGTCACCGCCGTAATGGTGATATCATCCGGGTTTATCCCTCTCTTGTTGCAGCGGCGTTTGAACAAGTCGCTGCGCAGATGGGAAAGCACCTCCTCGGCGTCCGAGAACTGGGGCAGCAAATACGCATTGCCCAGGTTGGTAACCTCGATGTGCCGGCATCCGGCAAATATCATCTCCTGGGCATAATAAAGCTTGGCGCGGGTGGAGATGAATTTTTCCATGTGCTGAAAACCATCTCTTATGGTGATATCACTGATGGTCACCTTTTTGGGCATCCGCGGAAATACCTTCCAGAGATCATATTCTGTCATAACCTGCTCCTTTCTTATTCAATAGCTTTGCAGCGAACTGCTAAAACCGGAAATTGCCGAACGAGGGATCGCCGATGGGCTTCAAAAGGCTTACTTCAAGCGCCATGGCCAGCCAGTCCCGAATTTCTCCGAATTTGAGCACACTGTCATTTAACAGCCTGGCACCGCAGAAAAACGGGTGTGCCTCCCCGTCGTATTTTTCCACCATTTTCTGATGGAATTCATTTCTCTCCTCGTCGCTCATGGGCTTGCCCTGGGCCTCGCGTTTTCTCTCCTCGATGGATAGCAGTACACCGGCTGCGCTTTTGCCGCTCATCACCGAGGTTCGCCCCCGCATGGTGGTGAACAGAAAATTGGGCCGGTAAGCACGCCCGCACATGCCGTAATTGGCAGCCCCGTTGTCCGGGCCGATAACAAGATTGATTTTCGGCACCTGCGCGCACGCTGCCGCGCGGACCATGTCGGCTCCGTATTTGCCGATTCCCGCTCTTTCGGCATCCGAGCCCACCATGTAGCCGGGCGAATTCTGCATATAAAGAATGGGAATTTTCTCGTGGCTGCAGCGGACCACCCATTCTGCAGCCTTGCGGGCGGCCTCCTCAAAAATGATGCCGATCCGGTTGGCCGCGATGACACCCACCGGAAAGCCCTTGATCCGGATCTTGCCGGCCACAATATTGTCCGCCTTGCCCATCATGTAGTTTTTCTTGTATTCGGAAAAATAGGAGTCGTCGGCGAAAGTCTCCAGAATGGCCCGGGCATCGATGCCCTGGTTGACGCTTGCCGGAATGAGTTCGTAGATTTTTTGCGGATCCACCCGGGGCGGCCGCTCCTCGTAGCGGTGCAGATGGATATGCTGCGGCTCCTCCAGCGAAAGGATCTCCCGCACCTTTTCAATGGCCTCATCCTGGGATTTGCAGAAATGATCCGCCCCGCCCGAAACCTGGGTGTGCACCTTGGTGCCGCCGAGTTCCTCGGCGGTTATCACCTCGCCGGTGACCATCTTCACAAGCGGGGGCCCGCCCAGAAAGGAATAGGAGAACTTGTCGATCATCACTGCTTCACAGGCCATAAAAACAATATAGGCCCCGCCTGCCGTATTGCCCCCGGTGCTTAAGGTTACCTGCTTTAAGCCTTTTGCGGACATGCGGGCCATATTATAGAACATGGAACCGAAATGCTGGTCATCCGGGAAGACATCGGCCTGCATGGGCAGAAAGGCCCCGCCGGAGTCGGCAATATAGACGCAGTTTAAGCCGTTTTCCTCGGCAATGGCCTGGCCCCGCATATGCTTTTTCAGGGTAATGGGAAAATAGGTGCCGGCCTTCACCCGGGAGTCATTGGCAAAAATCATGGTCCAGTTGCCCCGGATCCTGCCCACCCCTATGACCACTCCGCCGCAGGGGACGTCCTCGACACCGGGATAGTTCATGCCGAAACCGGCAATCTGGCCCAGTTCATAAAATTTGCTGCCGGGGTCTATCAGCATCTGGATGATCTCGCGCACCGGCCGCTTCCCCTGCTTGCGCAGCTTCTCAACGGCCTTTTCTCCGCCGGGCCAAAGCGTTTCGTTGATTCGCTCGTCGAGCTTGGCTTCCTCAGCCTCCCAGTGCTTACGGTTTTTTTCCGCCTCGTCGCTCATATGGATTCCCTTTTTGCAAAGTTTTGGGTGTAAAGTTTTGGGGCCAGAGACTACTTGCCTTTATACACGGGCTTGCGCTTCTCCCGGAAGGCGGCCAGCCCCTCCAGCCGGTCCTCGGTGGGAATGGTCAGCCAGTAGGCGTTGGACTCGATGGCCAGGCCGGTGTGCAGATCGGTTTCCATACCCGCATCAATGGCATATTTGGCCTGTTCCAGGGCAATCGGGCCGCCTTCGCATATAAGGGCCGTCATCTTCTGTGCCTCCTCCAGAAGCTGCTCAGGCTCGCATACAGAATTGACAAGGCCTATGGAATGGGCCTTGTCAGCATCCACCCGGCGGCCGGTAAGGATCATCTCCTTGGCCTTGCCCTTGCCCACAAGGCGCGGCAGACGCTGTGTACCGCCCGCACCGGGTATAATGGCAAGCCGCGTCTCTGTAAGGCCCATAACCGCCTTTCCGGAAGCAATCCGGATGTCGCTCGCCAGCAGAAGCTCGGTGCCGCCGCCCAGGGCCACCCCGTTCACAGCGGCAACAACCGGCTTGTTCAATGCCTCGATTTCGCTAAACAGATTGCGGATGGTATAGATGTATTTGCGGACCTCATCCTGGCTCATGCCGGCCCGTTCCTTTAGATCAGCGCCCGCGCAGAAAGCCTTTTCCCCGGCCCCCGTAATAATGACCGCCCGGATATCCTTGTCAAAACGAATCTGCCAGACAGCATCCTTGATTGCATGCAGCAGCGCAACATTTAAGCTGTTCATGGCCTCGGGCCGGTTTAAGGTCAGAATGGCTGTTTGTTCCTTCGTCTCCATCTGCAGAACATTTTCCGTCATGGGAAGCCTCCCTGTATATTCCGTTGCCTGGTTAACACCCGATATAGCGGGAAATCACCAGCCGCTGAATCTCCGAGGTGCCCTCGCCGATATCCAGAAGCTTTTGGTCCCTGTAGAAGCGCTCCACGTCGTATTCCTTCATAAGCCCGTAGCCGCCGTGGATCTGAACCGCATTATCAGCAACCCGGCCCATCAGCTCAGAGCAGTATACCTTGGCCATGGCAGCCACTTTCTGATACGAACGCCCCTTGTCCTTGAGCCAGCAGGCCTTGTACATCAGGTTCCTGGCGCACTCCAGCTCTATGGCGGCGTCCGCGAGCTTAAAGGAAATCGCCTGGAACTTGGAGATGGGCTTGCCGAACTGCTCTCTGCTCCTGGCATACTTGAGAGCCGATTCATAGGCCCCCTGCGCGCCGCCGAGGCCCATGGCGCCGATGGACAGCCGGCCGCCGTCCAGTGTTTCCAGCATCTGGTGAAACCCGTTTCCCCGCGCGCCCAGGACTTTGTCCCGGGAAACGCGCACATCGTCAAAATAAAGCTCGCCTGTGTTCGAGGCCCGCCACATCATTTTTTTGTGCATGGGCACAGCTTTAAATCCGGGCGTATCGCTCTCCACGAGAAAACAGGTATATTCCGGCCTGCCGTCGTCACGCTGACCGGTCACAGCCTGCACCGTAACCCCCATGGTAAGGTCGCAAGCCGAGTTGGTAATAAAAATCTTGGAGCCGTTGATGACCCATTCATTGCCATCCTGAACTGCGGTGGTCCTGCTGCCGCCCGCATCGGATCCCGCTGTGGGCTCTGTAAGACCGAAGCCCCACAAGCCTTCGCCGGTGCACAGCTTTGGCAGATAACGATTTTTCTGCTCCTCGCTGCCGAAATAGTATATCGGACCGATTCCCAGGGAATTTCCGGCGGCAATGGTTGCGGCCTGCGAGCCGTCTACCCGTGCCAGCTCCTCTACAGCGATGATGTAGGAAATATAATCCAGCGCCTGGCCCTCATAGGCTTCATCCACAAACATGCCGAAAAGCCCGATTTCGCCCATTTGCTTTGTCAGCTCAACAGAGAACTCCTCATTTTCATCGAGCTCAGCCGCCACCGGCGCAATAGCGGTTTCAGCGAATTTCCGCACTTCCTTACGGATCATCTCCTGCTGCTTATTAAGATCAAAATCCAAACCAGACCTCCTTGCTTAAACAATGGGGTTTTTCGATGCTATGCAATCCCCGGCCCCGGCAAAATTGAATTTTTCTCAAAACCGGCCTGAGGATGGGACCCTTTAACAAATTCATGAATAAAAAAGGATTTAACAGTGTTTTCCATTGCCTCCTCCCCCGCTGCGGAGCCGAAACCGAAACAATGTTCATGAACACTCCTCAGATCCCTTTTCATGCCCGAATCGCATTAAGAAAAAGGCGGGAAAATTCCTCGCCGATATCGGGCAGGTAATAATCGCGGTTGAACATAATCCAGGGGATAATGATATGGTCAATTGTTCCAAAGAGCAGATCCTGACACAGGTCAAGGTCCAGCTCTTTGCGGAACTTTTCCTCCGCCTGGCCCCGGGCAATAATGTCTCTTATTACAGCAAAAATCTTTTCAATGATCCTTATACCCTCGGAACGGTGAAAATGCTTGTTGGTGCGCAGCATCAGAACAAGAATCGTGGTATATTCCTTCTCGTCGTTATAGAAGCGAAAAAGCTTGGAAATGATCTCCCGGATCTCGTTTTCCAGGGTATTGCCGCAGATGTTGTTATATAGTTCGCCGAGTTTCTCGTCCGGAATGCGGATCAGCAGATTCTGCTTGTTGCGGTAATACTCATAGATGGTTCCTTCGGCCACGCCCGCCCGGCGGGCAATTTCAAGCATGCTCGCATCGTTGAACCCGTTTTCCGCAAAAAGCGAAATGGCGGCATTGATAATGCGCTCCTTTTTCTGATCCTTTTTGCCAATCGCCGGAACCGCCGGCTGCCGGCTGTTTTTTACGGCACTGAGAATCATGTCGGAAATTTTTTCCGCCTGATCCATGGAATTGCGTGCATCCTTCATGATCCAGTTGATGGCGATATGATCCACCGTCCCCAGGATCATATCGCGGAGCATCATGGGGGAGGAAAGCCCCCGGAAGGTGCCATCCGCCATTCCCTCCCGGATGATGTCGGTAATCAGGGAGGCATACTGCCTGAGGGTTTCATAGGCGGAAGAGGAGTAAAACCGGGGGTAGGACCGGGACTCGAGAATGATCTTGATCTCGTTTTTATTGCCGGAGTAGACCCGGCAGTGGTACCAGATGGCTTTTCTGAGCTTGTTTTCCGCCCCCTGAATGCCGGCAAGATGCTCCTGCAGCCCGTCGCGGGAGACAGAGAGGAAGTTCTCGATGATGGCAAAGAGCACATCCTCTTTGCTTCGAAAATAGGTATAAATACCGGAAGCTGCCATTCCGGCACCCTTTGCGACCTCCGAGACCGTGGCCTCTGCGAAGCCCTTCTCCGATATCACCCGGGTAGCGGACTCCAGGATGGTCTGCTTTCGAAATTCTGATTTTTTTGCAGTCTGCGGCAAAACCGGGCCTTTTTGACAAAATATTTTTTTGAACAGAACTCAGTTTTTTTTACTCTTCTGAGGACAATTTATTTTTAAAGCAAACAAAAATCAAGAGAGAAATTTTTCCCCATAAAATTTTTTAGCGGAAAAAAAGTTCCCGCGGGAATTTTACAACTTGACAGTCCAAACTTGACAGAGCCTTCTTTGTGATTACATTATTAAATACAAAAGGGAATTAACTTTTTGATATAACTGAAAATATCGTCGGCATTGCTGCATTTTCAGGCAGTTTCTGCCGCAGATGGAAGCAGTGTATAGCCAGGCTCAGGGAAAGGAGGTATCCAAAATGATAAACAGACGATTTTTTGACTGGCCCGGATCAGAGATGCGTTCCTATTTCGATGAGCTCGATCGCCTGCGCCGGCAGATAGAGCGCATGGTGCCCGCCCGCGAACCGGGAACGCGCTTTGCCATGCCAGGACGGGGAGTTTTCCCGCTGGTCAATCTTACCGAAGACAAGGATAACTATTATCTGAGAGCAGAGCTGCCCGGTGTTAAGGCAGAAGACCTGAATATTGAAGCCACGGCGGACAGCATTTCCATCTCAGGAGAGCGAAAGCTGCCGGAAGAAAACGAAAATGCCCGCTTTCACCGCAGAGAACGAAATGCCGGCCGGTTCTCCCGGGCGGTAACCCTGCCGAGCCAGGTCGACAGCGATAAAATTAGCGCCAATATGGCAAATGGCCTGCTCACAATCACAGTTCCGAAAGCCGAATCGGCAAAACCGCGACAGATCGAGATCAAATAGGGGGCGCCGCCTTTTGCCGGATAAAGAAAGGAGGGGATACCGATGACAGAAGAAAAAGCACAAGAAATGCAGGTAAAAGACAAACAGGAGGTCGGTCAGCCGGAGCAGACAAGCGAGGCGCCGGTGTTTACCCCGAACGTGGATATTTTTGAAACCCGGAACGAAATCACGCTTCTGGCCGATCTGCCGGGAGTTAAACCGGAAAACCTGAGTATTGATTTAAACGAGGGGGTGCTCACCCTGACCGGGGATATAGAACCCTACGAAAACGCGGATGAACAGGACCTGATGATAGAATACGAAGTCGGCCGCTATTTCCGGCAGTTCACCCTGTCGGAAATGATTGACCAGAACAAAATCGAGGCAAACTTAAAGGACGGAGAGCTGCGCCTCAGGCTGCCCAAGGCGGAAAAGGCCCAGCCAAGAAAAATCGAAGTAAAAGCCGGATAAAATCTGCATAGAGTAAGACTGCAGGGCAAAAAGCTGCCGGAAGCCGCATCATCGGCTGCCGGCGGCTTTTTACCGTTTTGCGGCAAGGGCGGCCGGGGTGAGAATTTTTCCCGAAAGCACCGAAAATATACAGGCAAAGGGGGTGAGTCTGCCGAAAATGAAAGACTACTACCTAATTCTGGGCCTGCCCAGGGCAGCGGACAAAAAAAGGATAAAGCAGGCTTACCGCGACAAGGCCAAGCAGCTCCATCCGGATGGACGCGGACAGTGCGAGGAGGACCGGAAAAAATTCCAGGAAGCCACCGAAGCCTATGAAACTCTGGCAAATGATGCCAGACGCGCGGAGTACGACCGCAAGCTTCAGCATCAGCAAGCCGGGGCAACAGAGATACCGGTAAGAAAAGCCAGGGATCCCTGCTCAGACGCTGGCGGGCGCGGCAGAAGAGTGGGCCGCAAGCCGCAAAGCAATGAGGCCTTTTCTGAATTTGAAGACGGGCCTTTCTATAACAGGGAACTCCGGCTGCAGCTTTTCCTGTCTCCCGCAGAAGCAGCAAAAGGAGGTCGTTTTGCGCTCTCCGTCCCCCTTGCCCGGCCCTGCCCGTACTGTAGCCGCGGGGTCCTGCTGGAGCAAATTTTCTGTCCTGCGTGCGGCGGTCGGGGTTTTATCCGGGCAAACAAAACAGTCACCCTGGAGGTCCCCGCAGGGATAGAAAACCGCAGCAGGCTCCGCCAGATAGCAGATGAGCACGGCGGCTGCCGGACCTACCTGCTCGTGACCGTTCTAATCGAATCCGGATCTTAATGTGCGCTCTTACGTTCTAATCCCCGGACGGTTTCTGTCCGGACAGGAAGGCAAAAATTCCGGAGACATCCTTTTCCCCCCAGCCGTACTGCCTGGCCAGCGCAAAAATCTCCTTTACCCCGTTTAAGGCGGGAAGGGCCCGGTTGTTTTCAAATG
>JAWOFF010000001.1:0-9369 GCA_046482325.1 Desulfosalsimonadaceae bacterium | reverse complement strand
CTTGTGGGTGGTATCAAACCACTCCACCTGTCCCCTGATTTTTTTCTCGATCTCGTCAATAACATCAGTTTCCAGCCGCCAGTCTTTGAGCAGCTCAAAGATTTTGCGGTTTCTCCGGCGAATGGCCCTTTTGGTGCGTCGCCTGGCGTCCGGGGCCAGATCCTCGGAAAAAATCTTTTCCCGAAATTCCTGGCTTTCCGCGTCAATCTGCTTAATATGATCGATGGTCTCCAAAAACTGCTCAATCTGAATGGACTCATCAACAATGGTGTCGCCTTCATCAATGTCGCGCAGAACATGCTTGGGGCGCAGCGTGCCTGCGGAAATCTGCTCGCCCAGATTTATAATGGCGTCCACGCCCAGCGTGGTCTCCAGCATAGCCCGCAGGACCTCCTGCTCTCCGGCCTCGATCTTTTTGGCGATTTCTATCTCGCCCTCCCGGGAAAGCAGGGTCACCAGCCCCATCTCGCGCAAATACATTTTCACCGGATCTGTAACCGTGCCAAAAGCGGCGATTTCATCGGTCTCCTCGCTATCGGAGATCTTTTCATTGTCTCTGTCGTCTTTTTTCCCGGCTCCGGAGATCTTTTTCTGCTTCTCAACTACCTCTATATCCAGGTCGTCAAACCACATCAGGGTCTCATCAAGCTGTTCGGGGGACATCATCTCCTCAGGCAGGACCTCACTGATCTGGTCATAGGTCAAATATCCCTGTTTTTTGCCCTTGTTTACCAGTTCTTCAATTTTTTCCCGCTTTTGCGCTTTCTTTTCCCCTTCCGGAGTTTCCCGGTTATCAGTGGGTTCTTTTGCCATATGCGCAAACCTCCTGAAATATAATTCTTTGGACAAACGACCAGCTCCGGCATCACTCGGACTTGGCCACCTGTTTCTGTTTTTTCTTCAGCAGCTCAAAAAGGCGCTGCTGATCATTGCTTTGCTCCGCAGCCCGAATCTGCTCAAGAAGACTCTGGTGTCTCCGCTTCCGGGTGGTAAGAAACTGCTGCAGGAGTTGATTGCAACTGTTTTGGTCCCAGCACTCCTCGCTTATCGCAAGGGAAGCCAACAGACGGCGCTGATTTTCATCCTGCAGCCGGTTTAGCAGCCCGCTGATATCCGCCGGCTGCTGCGGTGGATGGGAAATAATCAATTCCGCAATCTCTTTAAGCTGTTCATCTCCAAAATAATCAGTAACATCCCGGCTTTCAACATGAGAAACCGCTGCGGGATACTGCAGCATCATGGCGATAACACGGGTCTCCAGCCTGGTTTCCGGCCGGATTTCCGGCCGATCCTCCGCCGGCGCACCCCCGGGCTCGCTGCCTGCGGAATAAGCCCCGCGCCCTTTCTGCAGCCTTTTTTCCTTATCCCGGCGTGCCGTGTTGACACGCTCCAAAACAGCCTGTTCCTCTATGCCCAACCGTTCGGCGAGGTGCCGGAGGTATACCGAACGGGCCACATGATCCCTGATTTCGGCCAGGGGCTGTTTTAGATCGTCCACAATCCGGATTTTTCCCTGCATGGAAAGCCCGTACTGCTCCACCGAAGAATCCAGGAGAAACTCCATTGCGTCTCTGGCGGCAGCCGCCTTCTCCATAAAAGCATCCCTGCCGTGAGCAAACAAAAAGGAATCAGGATCCTCTCCCTCGGGAAGTACGATAATTTCCACATCCATCGCCTCGTTCCTGAAAAGGCCGATGCTTCTCTGCGCAGCCTTGATCCCGGCTGTATCCGAATCAAAAACCAGCCTGGCCTTCTGCGCATAGCCCCGCTTAAGCATACGCACGTGAGCGGTGGTCAGCGAAGTCCCCAGCGTTGCCACTGCGTTGGCAATCCCTTGCTGGTGCATGGCCAGCAGGTCAAAATAGCCTTCCACGATATAGACCACTCCGCTCTGCCGGCACTGCTCCTTTGCCGCATGCAGACCGTACAGCGTGCGGCTTTTGTTATAAACAGGCGTCTCCGGAGAATTTAAGTACTTGGGCTTGCCGTCATCCAGCACCCGTCCGCCAAAACCGACAACCCGCCGGCTGGCATCAACAATGGGAAATATGATCCGGCTCCTGAAACGATCATAATAGCCGGTATTTGACTTCCTGGGGATAATCAGGCCCGCCTTTTCCGCCATTGCGTCGGGAATTTTCTCCTTTCGGCAGAACCGGACCAGATTGTCCCAGCCCTCCGGAGCATAGCCAAGGGCAAACTGCTTTATAATCTCCTGGCTGAATCCGCGCTGTTCCAGATATCTCCTGGCATATTCTCCCGCCGGCTGCCGAAGGAGCTGTTCCCGGTAATAAGCAAGAACCTTTTTATTTATTGCAAAAAGCCGCTCCCTTTCCGAGTCCCCCTGATACTCCGAAGAACTCATCCGCCGGGCCGGAAGCTCGATGCCGCAGCGCCGGGCAACAGCCTGTACCGCTTCGGGAAAGCTTATGCCGTCAGACTTCATCAGAAAATTAAACACATCACCACCTGCACCGCAGCCGAAGCAGTGAAAAATCTGCTTTGTTGGACTAACTGTAAAGGAGGGGGTTTTTTCCGAATGGAAAGGGCAAAGGCCGGTATAATCCCTGCCTGCTTTTTTCAGCGCCACCCGCTCGGCAATGATATCCACTATATCTGCGGCATTACGGATTTCCGCCAGTTTTTCTTCCGGAATATGAATCGTCAATAAGCTAGCTCCACTTCAGATGCAAACAGACGATAGATACGGCAGGCCGGCGCCCGATGCGGCTTCTCCAAAAAACAGCACCGGGCAGAACAAATACTTGATTTATCCAAATAAATTAAGATTTCCCGCACGATATGTCAAATCTTTTTCCGCATTTTTTCGCCCGGCAAAAATGCGGTCAAAAGCCGCGGCTTAAGCAGCAAGACATCTATGCATTATTGGCCAGCGCGACTGCGCGGGCCAGATCAACGCTTCCGTCATACAGGGCCTTTCCCATAATAACGCCTGTAACACCCACGGAAGCCAGAGGAAGCAGAGCGGAAATATCTGCCAGAGAGGACACCCCGCCCGAGGCCACCACCGGTATATCCACGCTTTCCGCTACTTTCTGCGTCTGTTCGATATTGGGGCCGGTGCGCATCCCGTCGCGCTCGATATCGGTAAAGTTAATGGCGCAGACCCCGGTGTCTTCAAACCGGCGGGCAAGATCCACTGCCGTGTATTCGGTCGTCTCTGTCCACCCCTCTATGGCCACGCGGCCGGCCCTTGCATCAATACCGACAACAATGCGCTCAGGACAGGCGCTGCATGCTGTTCTGACAAGCTCCGGATTCCGGATGGCCTCTGTGCCGATGACAACGCGCTCCACACCGCTGTCCAGATACATTCGCACGGTTTCCATGTCCCGGATACCGCCGCCCACCTGCACCGGAATGGATACTGCATCCAGGATCCGCCGGATTGCCGGCAGATTCACGGGACGCTTTTCCACGGCACCGTCAAGATCTACCACATGCAGCCGTCCGGCGCCTTCTTCCGCCCAGCGCACCGCCATGGCGGCCGGATCCCCGGAATAAACGGTCTCTGCATCCATCCGCCCCTGCAGCAGCCGAACGCATCTGCCCCCCCGAATATCTACTGCCGGTATAACTATCATGTTCTTTTCCCTGAATGCCGCATTTGACTGTCAAATCCGGCCTTTGGCGGAATGGGCCTGCCGGATGCGTTCGTCCGTAGCCACCGCCTGGTCCAGAGCCCGGCCGAAGGACTTGAAAATAGCCTCTGTCACGTGGTGATCATTTCGGCCGTAGGAGAGGTTTACATGCAGGTTCATGCCGGCGGATCTGGCAATGGAGCGAAAAAACTCCCTTGCCAGATCCGCAAACTGCGGCTGAAAGTCCCGGGGCAGATGATAGGCCAGATAAGGCCGGTTGGAAAGATCAATGCTCACCCTGGCAAGGGCGTCATCCATGGGAGTTACGGCATGTCCGAACCGCCGGATACCGACTCTGTCCGAAAGCGCCCGGCTGATGGCCTCGCCAAGGACAAGGCCCGTGTCCTCCACGGTATGATGGTAGTCCACTTCTATGTCGCCCCGGGCCTTGAGCTCCAGGTCAAAAAAACCGTGAACCGCAAAGGAGACCAGCATGTGATCGAAAAAGGCAATCCCTGTGGCGATATCATTTGCGCCGGTGCCGTCCAGGCCCAGCCTGGCATAGACCCTGGTTTCCCGCGTGTTTCGCTCCACCTCGGCAACGCGTGTCATATCCGGAATCAAACCTTTCCGGGAGCGTCTGGATCAGCCAGAACAGTCCCATGGCGGGAAATGGTGGAGATGAGGTCTACCATCACCACGTTTCAGTTAGTAGCTTATTGACTTACAAGGCCCGCGTTTTGCGGGGCTTTCAAATGACACATGGAAAATATTTGTTTTTTTATTGTTGCAATCAGTATCTTTTAATGGTATTTCTTAAGGTATCATGGATGGTATCATTAAACCCTACTTTCAATGGAGGTCATGATGCCGAAAAAAGCCAAAGAACTTACCGCCCTGGAGGTCAAACGAATAACCAAGCCGGGCAGACATGCAGTCGGATATATATCCGGTCTTTTGCTCGTTGTCAAGGACTCAGGCGCTAAATCTTGGATGCTCAGAACGGTCATCGGGAATAGGCGCAGAAATATTGGCCTGGGTGGATACCCGGAGGTTTCCCTTGCAGATGCCAGGGAGAAGGCCAGAGAGAAAAAGAAATTAATCGAGCAGGGCATTGACCCTGTGGAGGAAAAAAAGACTCAAAAACTTGCCTTATATAGGACACAGGCCAAAAGAATGACCTTTTCTGAGGCCGCCCGCCTATGCCATGAGAAAAAGATCCCGGAATTTAGAAACGAAAAGCATAAAAAGGACTGGATCAGGTCCATTGAAAATCTGGCGAACCCGGTTATTGGCGACATGCCGGTTGATGAAATCGAACTTCTCCACATTCTGAAAATCCTTGAACCGCTATGGCAGGAAAGAACCGAAACCGCAACCCGTCTCCGGCAAAGAATCGAGGCGGTTCTTACCTGGGCGACTGTGGCAGGCTATCGCACCGGCGATAATCCGGCAAGGTGGAAAGGGCACCTTGACGCGGTTCTCCCTAAACCTTCCAAGATAAAAAAAACCAGTCATTTTGCCGCCCTGCCCTGGCAGCAGATCGGCGCTTTCATGCGTGATTTACGGAAACGCGAGGGTATGGGAGCGCGGGCGCTTGAGTTTATCATCCTGACCGCTACGAGGTCCGGCGAGGTCCGGCTCGCTACTTGGGAAGAAATTGATCTTGAAAGCAAGGTTTGGACAATTCCAGGGGGGCGGATGAAATCAGGCAATTCCCATACGGTTCCCTTATCCAACGATGCCGTGACTCTTCTCAAGAATCTGCCGAAGTTTGAAGGCTCCCCGTATGTTTTCCCTGCAGCCCGTGGTGGTCCGTTATCGGATATGAGTATATCGGCTGTATGCAAGCGCATGAAGGTTGACGCCGTGCCGCATGGATTTAGGTCTTCTTTCCGGGATTGGAGTGCTGAAGCTACAAATTTCCCCCGCGAGGTCTGCGAGATGGCACTCGCACATGCCATTGAAAGCAAGGTTGAACAATCATACAGGCGCGGGGATCTCTTCGAGAAGCGGCGGCGGTTGATGACCGCGTGGGCCGACTACTGCAATAAAGTACAGTCTACGGAGGCCGCGGCTGTCACGCCTATACGAACAGCTAATAACAAGATGTAGCGATGGGAAAAATATTTTTTGGTATATCTTGAATGTTATATTGACAACAAGCGGTAGTAAAGAGATTTATAATAATACAAAACGTTCTTTGAATAAAGCCCTCAGGGTGTTCCTGAGGCATTAAGCCGAAAATAAAGAGACTCAAGAAGTCCAAAACCGGGAGGAGCATGGAGACAAGGCGCTATAGGTGCGCCATGTGCCTCAGGGTTTTGGGCTTTTTTTTAGGATCAATCTCTTACTAATTTTTGCAAAAGTCTATAGACATATTTAGATTTTTCTGATATAGTTCATCGTATGAAGACTCAAGATGGAAGAAAAATCGGCCCGAAGGCTATGGAGGAAATCCGCATCCGTGCGGTTCAGCGCGTCCAGGACGGTGAGAGTCCAGAAACCGTTATCAAGACACTCGGTTTTACCAGAGCTTGTATCTAGTCTATAGATAAAGTTTCGCCAAAATACCCGGGATCTCCTCTGCCGGCAAAGGCCGGCTGAACAAGTAGCCCTGGATTTCGTCGCATCCCTGTTCCTGCAGGAAGGACAACTGCTCCCCTGTTTCCACACCTTCGGCAATGGTCTTCATATTCAGGCCGTGCGCCATGACAATCGTCGTCCTGACGATAGCCTGATCTTTACTGTCGGAGGCCACGTCATCTATAAAGGACTTATCGATCTTCAAGAAATCCAGCGGCAGCTGTTTCAAATAGTTCAAGGATGAATATCCCGTGCCGAAATCATCAATTGCAACCCTTACCCCCAGCGCGTTTAGTTCAGTCAGGATCCCAATAGCTCTTTCAGTGTCCTTCATAATGGTGCTTTCCGTTATTTCCAATCCCAGGCACTTCGGAGAAATCATCGTATCCTGCAAGGCGGCTTTTATTATGAATACCAGATCCTGTTTCTCAAACTGGCGGCTCGATACATTCAGGGCAACTTTGCTCCCCTTATAACCGGCCTCCTGCCATGCTCTAATTTGCCTGCAAACGGTGCGTATGACGAATTCTCCTATGGGCAGGATGAGACCGCTTGTTTCGGCCATGGGAATAAACTGCATGGGTGAAATCATACCCTTATCGGCATGGTTCCAGCGTATGAGCGCTTCCATCCCCGTAATTATTCTGGTTGTTGCATCCACCTTCGGTTGATAGTAGAGCACAAGCTCATTTCGCTCCAGTGCCCTGTGCAGGTCGCTCTCCAGCGTCAAAAATTCCTGTACAGCGGAATGCATTGATTTTGAATAAAAGTAAAAGGTGTTTGTACCTTTGGCCTTTGTGTGTCTCATGGCCTTTTCAGCGTTTACCAGAAGCTCGTCAACATCCGTTCCGTCATCAGGATACAGGGCAATGCCCATACTGGCGGTTATAAATATCTCGCGACCGTTTAAATCATAGGGTTTGGATATTTCCTCGAGTAATTGACTGACCGGTCTTGCGGCGTCCTGGGGCTGGTTGAGATCATGGGCCAATACTATAAACTCATCGCCGCCGGCCCGGGATATAAGATTTTCTGTTTCTCCTTCGACTGCTCCGGCAACGAAGGCACTTTTACGTAAAAAGCTGGTAAGCCTGTCAGCAACAGCTTTCAGCAGCAGATCTCCGGTGCCATGTCCGAGCGTATCGTTGATCCGAGTAAAATTATCCAACCCGATGTAAATAATGGCAAATATTTTGTTGTGACGGCTGGCATGCGTAATTGATTCTTTTATAAGCTCTTCATGAAACGTGCGGTTTGGCAACCCGGTCAGCATGTCATAATAAGCCATCAGGTGAATCTCTTCCGCCGCCTTCCTGATTTCCGTGAGGCTCTCAATGATCATCAGGGCGTAGAGTATGTCACCCTCTTTGTCATGGATGGCAGAGGCGGTGATATTAACCCAGACGATTCCGCCGTCCTTTCTGACATACCGCTTTTCAAAACGAACTACGGGACTGTGGTCTGCAAACAATTGTCTTGAAAGTCCCCTGCTTTTTTCTTTGTCTTCCTCATGGGTTATGTCAGCAATGCGTTTACCGACAAGTTCCTGTTGGGTATAACCCAGCAAATCACACAACATCTTATTCGCGGTAATAATTATGTCCTCCGGGTTTACCAAACCCATCCCGAAAGGGCCTTCTTCAAAGATGCTTCTGAACCGCTGTTCGCTTACCCGCAATTCCTCCTCGGAATTTTTGTGCTGCGTGATATCAATGCAGGACGCTATAGTGCGATTGGTTCCGGGAATCATGTCCGCGGCCAGCAAAAGATTTCGCGTTTCACCGTGGCGGGTAATGAAACGGAACTCATACCGGCGTGCTGCAGCGTCCGGATTCTGGCGTCGTAAATAATGGTTTTCCTTCATCCAAATCACATCAGCAGGGTGAACAAATTCGGTCCAGAATTTTTTCCCTTCAACCTCCTGCCTTGAATATCCGGAAAGTTCTTCGAAATAAGAGTTGAGATGGGAAATGATAGTGTCCTCTTCAATAATGAACATAGCGGTGCCGGAGGTCTCGAATATGGCGCGGTAGTAGTTCTCAGACTGGCGCAGGGCTTCTTCGGCCTGTTTGCGCTCCACTATCTCGCCTATTAAATGAGCTGCGGAACAAATCCTTCGTTTGGCCAGTTCAATGATAAGCGGATTCCTCCCTCACATTCCGTGTCTACCGGCTTTCCTGTATCAATGGCTTGTTTTACTGAGCGATTTTCAAGCTTGCTGCAGATACAAGGAAGATGACTGTCGAGCTATAGGCAGCTATGCGAGACATCATCTGACGCGGTAGATGCGGTAAAATTGAAAACCCCGGAGGGTTTGAAATTTTTAAAGCTAAAAATGGCTTAAATATTTTAAAATAATTCAGAAATAAATAGTTTTAAAAATTTGAAACGCTCGGTTTAGGTTTAACTTTTCCAGATTATCAACCGGAAACTTGAAATATTTGATTATTTACGGTCGCCCCCTTTACACATTTTTTTCAATCAGCAGAGGGGCGGCACTCAGGTCAGAGAAACGTCAACGGTTGTTTGGGTTGTTTGCAATGCCTGGGACCGCCCTTGTTCTAGCTTGTCGCTTTCCTGCTTTTCCCCGGGGTTACAGGCAGAGCAGAAAAGCGTGTAAATCGTCTTTTTCCTGTTGCGTGAGATCCAGCTGCAGTACAAGATTGAAAAATTCTACCGTATCGGCGAGTGTCAAAAGCCGCCCGTCGTGATGGTACGGTGGAGAGTCCTTGATGCCGCGAAGGGTAAAGGCTTTAATCGGACCGTCCGGAATGCTGTAATGGCCGTTGATTTTCTCGGATTCGTAAAACCGTTCCAGTTTTAGATCCTGCATCTCGTGGTTCGTGTAAGAAGGTGCCGGATGACACTCCGCGCAGCGCCCCTTTCCAAAGAAAATCTCCTCTCCCCGCAACTCCTGCTCGGTTGCTTTTTCCTCAATGAGGCGTCCTGCTGAGTCGAGCTTAGGTGCCGGTGGAAAGTCAAATATATTCTGCATCTGCGCCATCATAGCTACCTGGCTGGCACGATCCGGCAGATTCACGCCCTTTTTGGCGGCAGTGACATGGTCGCCGTCAAAATATGCAGTTCGCTGTTCAAACTCAGTAAAGTCCTCGATTGACCGCAGGGAGCGTTTTGATCCGTGGATTTGCTGGCTGTGCAGGCCTCTGAGGCTAGGGGTATC
>JAWOFF010000026.1:0-4953 GCA_046482325.1 Desulfosalsimonadaceae bacterium | reverse complement strand
ATTCACATGGTTTCCAAGTCCTTTGGCTTTGACACGGCGGTGGATATTGCAACCGAAGCCATTAAAGGCGCGCACAAGGAAGCGGAGGGATACCCCAACGGCATAGGCCTGATCAAGCTGATGGGCCGGCATTCCGGCTTTATTGCCGCACACGCCGCACTTGCCCAGCAGGACGTAAATTTTGTCCTGATACCGGAGATCTGCTTTGACCTTGACGGGAAAAACGGGCTGCTGACAAAGCTGGAGCAGCGTCTCAATGCCCGCAAGCACGCGGTCATTCTTGTGGCAGAAGGGGCGGGCCAGAACTTTTTCAAGACCGAGGAGCAGAAATATGATGCCTCCGGCAACCTCAAGCTCCATGACATAGGTCTTTATTTAAAGGAGCAGATCGAGGATTACTTTAAAAAGCGCACCATGGAGATATCGCTCAAATACATCGACCCCAGCTACATGATCCGCAGTCTGCCTGCCAATGCGAACGACCACGTCTATTGCAGCTTTTTGGGCCGCGATGCCGTGCATGCCGGCATGGCCGGCAAAACCAACATGATTATCGGATTCTGGAACAACTTCTTTGTTAATGTGCCCATGCCGCTAACCGCGGGCAGACGCAAGCAGGTGGACGTGGAGGGAAAAATCTGGCAGACGGTGCTTGAATCCACAGGCCAGGGGACTCTGATCAATGACTACTAGCGACCAATATCCCTTACTTTCTGCCGGCCTCCACGAAGCGGCTGCCTGCCATCTGCAGCAAATAAAGCTCCTTTACCGCTTCGCCGTCTGCGTCAAACCAGGTTCTGCCGGTGACCCCGTCAAAAGGCGGCATTTGCTTTAACTGCTCGCGAATATAGCGGCGGCCGAGGTAGTCGGAGCGGCGCATCAGCTCTATCAGCAGCTCAGCCGTGTCAAAACCTGTGGCCTCCATAAAACCAGGCTCTTTTCCGTAAATATCCGCAAAAGAGTTTACAAAACGCCTGACCGGCCTGCTTTTGCTGTCCGCAAAAAACCCGGCCGAAAACACGGCTCCCTGGGCGTGCCGGCGGGCCATTTCAATCAGGCGCCTGGAGTGCCAAAGATTGGTGCCCAGGCAATACACGTCATCAACGTCATAGTAGGCAAGCTGGGGAATGATCAGCCCGGCCTTGTCCGGAGAATCGGGGATAAAGACCGCATCAAAGTCAACAACCGGCTCCCTTTCTTCCTCTTCCTCTTCATCTTCCGCATCCCCGCTCCGGGCGACTACGCTGTCCGGCAGCGGTTTTTCATCCGCCGCCTCTGCGCGTCCGTGTTCAAGGGAGGAAAACTTTACGAGCCGCGATTTATCTTCCACAAAAGGCCCCTTCCGGAGCTCGGTCTCAATATCTTCCGGAACTTCATAATAGAGGCCTGCCAGTTTTTTTATGGAATCGGAAAAATCCGTGCGCTCCGGGTTATACTTTTCCAGCCCCGTCACGGCGGCTTCTCTTGCAAGCAGCGCATCCCAGAAAAGGTTCATGAAGGCCTTGCCGTAGGACTCGTCCGGGTAGAGAATGGCAAAGCGTTTTACCCCGAGCGTCCCGGATGCATATGCGGCCAGTGCTTCGGCCTGCATCCGCGGGGTGATAAAGTTGCGGAACACGTATCCGCCGAGCCGGGGGATATCTGCTGCCTGGCTTAAAACGGCAATCGGTATGCCGAGGGCCTGAGCCTCCTCAGCCGCAGGCCGGGCGGTTGCAATGGGCCCGATAATGGCCTTTACCCGCTCTTCATCAAGTTTTTGCACCTGCTGCACCGCTTTTTGGGGGTCAGAGGCCGTGTCCGCCACAATCAGCTCAACGGGAGCCGCCGAATCCTTCCGTCCTTCTTCTGCAAGGGAGGCGGCCAGTTCGATGCCGTGCAGTGCGTTACTGCCAAAGGACTTGTAGCGCCCGCTTAGCGGAAGCAGGCAGCCGATACGGATTTTTTGCCCGTAGCCAGCGCTTTTCAGCTCTTCTACCCGCTTCCGTGCCGCATCAGCCATTTCATGGCCGGAATACCGGTCCAGAAAATCGGAGAACACGGCAATGGAGTCGCCAAAGCTGCCGGCTGCCGCAAGGTCGGCTCCCAGATAATACAGACAATAGCTGCTTGGAAACCGCCCGTCCAGGCGGTCCAGCTCCTGCTGGATGCGGTCTGCGGAAAGCATGCTGATGGCGGCCTTAAGCCGGGGCAGCACAGCCTCTTCCCTCTTTTTTTCCCCGGCCCGTTCATGGGCCTGCAGAAACGCCAGATACGCCGGCTCCGGGAGATTGAGCGCCAGCCAGTCATCGCCTGCAATCTTTGCTGCGCGCACGAACTGCGCATCTTTAAGATCACGGACAAAAACCTCTTCCGCATAAAGCACCGCCCGTTCATACTCGCCTGCTTCAGATAAAAGCGCGAGCTTCTCCACAGCGGCCTCTTTTGCATACGGGGAGCCCGGATACGCGTCTATTACCTGCTTCAGGTACGCAAGGGCCTGGGCATAGTTTCCCTGCCTGCCGCTTATAACGCCCATCTGCAAAAGCGCCTCCGGCAGCATGGCCCCCTCCGGCCACTTCTGGACATAGTCCTGGTAAAGCGAAAATGCCCGGCTGTACCGCTCCGCCTCAAATTCGGAGCGGGCGGAGCGCATAAGCTCTGCGCCCGGCTTCTCTTTTGGGGAAATCTCCGGCCCTTTCGGCGCACAGGCCGCACACAGCAGCAGACAGGCGGCCGCACCCAGCAGAATGCTTCGCTTCATCGGCAAATACCCACATTGCTTGATTTTGGTGACAAACAACAGTTGCTATATTTTTTACTATCATGTTTTGACGCTTTGATAAAGCAGCGCTTCATCTTGACGCCGCTTTCCGGAACCGATATACCATAAACATAAAAGAAATCCACGAAATATAGCCACCCTCATAAAAGGAGGACTCCATGAAATACCGGGGCTTTCTTGCTGCAGCCGCCGCTGCAGTTTTTTTCTTTGCCCTGGCCGCAGCAGGCCAGGCGGAGCTCTACCATTACAAGGACAGAAACGGCGTATCCCATGTAACAGATGACTCCAGCAACATACCCAAAAAATACCGCTCCGGCGCGAGCACTTATGAAGAAACCCCTATGGCCGAAGAAAGCGCCAGATCCGGCCGGAAGGCGACGGACGCCCCGGAGCAGAGCCCGGGGGCGCAGGACAGCCGGAGCCGGTCAGTGCAGACAGAGGTGTCAGCCCCCGAAGAATCTCAGGGCCTCCAGAAAGAACACGACGCCCTGATTCAGAAGAAAAGAAAACTGAACGCAGCTTACAAAAAGCTTACAGAAAAAAAACAGGAGCTCAATGCCAGCCGGGACAAACTCTCAGGCGAGCAGGCGATTGAGAAATACAACGAAAAAGTAAGAAGGCTGAATAAAAAAATCCAGCAGTACAGAAAAAAAGAAAAAGCGCTCAAGGCGGAAATCCGGGGATACAACGAAAAGATTAAAGAGGAGTAGGCCCTCAGGTGTGAGGCGGATGGTAAAATGCGCCGGTTAGATGCGCCATCTTCTGCAGAAACACGCCGGAATCGAACTGGCGGGCCCTGCGTTCACAATCCCTGCGCATCTCAAGGGCTCTTTGGGGGCTCATCCACTGAACCGCCCGGACCAGATTTTCCGGCCCCGGCCGGCTTTTAAGCAATACGCCGCGGGGCGTCTCCACAAAATTCTCTGCCGCTCCCGGGCCGGACGGAGCATATAGCTGGGCGGCATTTTGCACACCGCCGACGGTTTCGCCCACGCCCCCTTCCTGCACGCCGATAACGGGCTTTCCCGCGGCCATGGATTCCACCGGGCTCATGCCGAAGTCCTCGTCTATCGGGATATATACAGAGGCAATGCATTCCCCCATAAGCCTGCAGAGCTTTTCTTCACTCACCCAGCCCAGGATCTCTATATTTTCCGCATCTCCGGCCATTTTCCTGATTTCCCTTTCCTCACTTCCGCCGGAGATCACCACCAGTTTTTTCTCCGGCATCCTCTTAAAGGCATCTACGATAATGTCAACCCTTTTTAAAGGATCCAGCCGGGCAGTGGAGAGATAAAAGTCCGACTGGCCCTGCCAGAAAAACCGCTTTGTATCGCAGGGCGGGTGCACAACCACAGCATCAAGCCCCAGGTAACTGGCAAGCCGCTGGCGGACATTTTCCGAGTTGGCGACAATCGTGTCCATCCCGGCCAGGGCGTCTTCATACAAGGGCTGAAATTTTTGTATGAGCCACCGCAGGGCAATCCTCCTCCAGACCGGAGCTGCAGAAAGATAGAAATCCCGCTGATCATAGACAAAGCGGGCCGGGGAATGGCAATAGTAAATGTTTGCCCGGGCGGGACTGTTAAAAACCCCGAGAGGGGCGTAGGTGCCGCTGTATAAGACCGTATCAGAATTCCTCAAAAAGGGCTCCGCCCGGTCCCGGAAGCCCCGGACCAGGCTCACGATCTGCAGCGGCGCCAATCCCTGGTAGCAATTCAGAGAAAAGACATCCTGAATCCACCTGCCGGACAGATCGCCGGGATCTGCATCCCCGGCTGCCGCCTCTGCATACCGGCTGCTTTTGAAACCTGCCAGCACCGGCCAGCCAAAATGGCGGGCCAGCACGCCCACCAGCCTCTCCCCCCCGCCAAGGATGCGGAAGTAATCATGAAGAATTATGCCTTTCCGGCTGTTTTCCATGTACACACGCCAAGAATGCCAGTTGTCACAATTTCCCGCGCCCAGAAGGCCGCAACAGCGCCGAGACTCTGCCAGGCTGGAATCATTGCCATCCCGAGGCCTGCATCCACGATCAGACCGGCGGCAAGCGCCAGAACATACAGGCCCTGACGCTTTCTGGCAATCAGGGCCTGGCCCATCAAAAGAGAGAGAAAAATAAAAGGCATACAACCGGATAAATAAACCAGCACCCGCCCGGAAGAGACAAAGTCCTGACCGTAGACCAGGGT
>JAWOFF010000080.1:0-20513 GCA_046482325.1 Desulfosalsimonadaceae bacterium | reverse complement strand
AGTCGTGCAACTATTGGAAGAACGGGGATAGCGCAAAAATCTATGGCCACGAATCAAGGCTTTGCAAATTTTATCTGTAACCCTGAAGTATTAAACAACGAATATTTAGCAAGATATTTAGATGCAGCTAAAGAATATTTAATTAGCCGCGCTGGTGGAACTACCTTTAAAGAAATATCGAAATCTATTTTGGCTAAAATAAAAATTCCCCTCCCCACTCTTCCTGAACAAGAAAGAATCGTTCATCTCCTGCGGCAAGCTGATAAGCTGAAACGTTTACGGGATGAGAGCTTGAGTATGGCTCAAGAATTATTTCAAAATCTGTTTCTTGAAATGTTCGGAGACCCTTTTAATAACCTTTACGGTTTTAAAAAATTTCGCATGGACAGTTTAGGAGTACTGGATAGAGGAGTATCAAAACATCGGCCGCGTGATGCTGATTTTCTTTTTGGCGGGGTATATCCGTTCATCCAGACTGGGGATGTTACCAATTCAGGCGGCTGGATTACCAGTTATTCTCAAACATATTCAGAAGAAGGCTTAGCTCAGAGCAAGCTTTGGCCAAGTGGCACATTATGCATTACCATTGCCGCCAATATTGCGAAAACAGGAATTCTTACATTTGATGCCTGTTTTCCAGACAGTGTAGTTGGTTTTGTGCCAAATGAAGATGTGACGACAGAATATATAATGTTTGGATTGAATCTTTTCCAAAAACAATTAGAGGCGCAAGCTCCTCAAGCTGCTCAAAAAAATATCAACTTACGAATTTTACGTTCTCTTAAAATTCCAAAACCTCCATTAGATCTGCAAAAACAATTTTCTTTTAAAGTTGGTCAGATACATAGAATTATTTCCAATATCAGGCTTTTTGATGAAACCTTTGAAAAGTTAACGCAGCAAATTAATGCCGAAGCTTTTTCCGGAGATCTAACCTCAAACTGGCGTGAAAAAAATAAAGAGATCTTAGAAAAATCAGCAAAAAAGCCTAAACGTCGTGGTGTATTTGCCTTTCAAAATATTAAAGCGGAACTCGCTCCGGAAGAACGCCTTTGGCCGGACCAGCCCAACCGCCATTGGCTCATGGCCCAGTTAAGTGATCTGCAGACGTGTGTTTATGAAGGCCTTCGGGAATGGAAGGGCTCTTTGATCCCGTCGGAAGACCTGGATGAATTCCGGGAGCAGTCTTTCCCTGTGGAACACTTGGAAAATGCCAAGGACCGGATTTTGCGGGCGCTGCATCAATTGGCTGAGCTGGGGCTGATCGCCAGAATCAGCCTGGACAACCAGGAAGGCGATTATGTGACCGCTTTTCGTGGGCTGCGCGAGGACGAATTCACACAGGTTTCTGACAGCCAATACCTGGCGAAAAAAGGATGATTCCATGCGTTTGCGGTATCTGTCCCTGAAAAATTATCCGCCGTTAAACGATATCGCGATCTCGTTTTCCGCCGAATCGCCGCTGAACCGGCATTGCGCCATCCGGTTTGTAGTGGGCGTAAACGGTTCCGGAAAAACCCATTTGCTGCAGGCTGTTGTGGAAACCTTTCTATGCCTGGCCCGCCGGCAGGCGCCCAATTTCCCGGTTACGCTGATTTACGAACTGGGCCGGGACGAGCAAGTCAGAACCATTGTTTTTGACCATCCCGGTGATCAGGGCGAAACCGGCTGGTGGCAATCCAAAACCCTCTCTAATAGGTTGCCGGCTGATTATAAAGCGGAAGACTGGCAAAATCTGATTGCGGCCATTCGAAAGGGCGAAGAAAAGTGGGAGGCTTTTATTCAGAACGGCAACTGGCCGGGCAAACGGGTGGGGCTGCCCAAAACCGTTTTGGCTTATACCACAGCTGAAACTGCGCCCTGGGAAAAAATATTTCATGTTGAACCGCCTGCGGATAATTCTGCACTGGATACGACGTCCCAATCGCCCGATTATGACATCACCCAGGAACGACCTTCAAGATGGACACGTCACCAAGAAATAGCATATCTGTCCCGACTGGGCACTGAAGAAAGCCGGAAAACCATTGAAAACCTCAAGGCAATGGGTGATGATCAACGGGCAGACGACCAGGATACATGCCTGTTTATCTCCCCGCTGCTCCTAAAATTTTCCCTGCTGGCGGTTTCTCTGCCACTGGCCATGGATGATCTGCACGAGCATGAAACGGTCGCCGAAAAGCAAGCCTTTTTTGATAAATTAAAAGATGACGGGCAAGCAGGATCCGGCCTGCGGCGATTGCTCAACCAGGTGGGCTGGGTATGGCCGGTTTGTGTGTCATTTGCCATTGATTTCAGGCCGGATGAATGGTCCCCCGGAGAAAGGCAGCTCAAAGGGTCATTACTTCAGGCCATGATGAGCTTTGCCAGTGAAGTTGTTGCCGAGCCTGCGCCAAGTACCCGGCGTCGATTGTTTTTTGATTTAAAGGCCAAAAACCAGGCTGATCTTGCCAAAAGTCTGGGCGACGAAGCCATGATCCAACAGTTTGGCAGACTTGATGTTTTTTATGTGGGAGATGCCCTGTTAAGCTTTCTTGGCGGAAAAGACGGCCAGCCATACGATCACTTCAAGCAATTGGTAAGCCTTTATCAACAGGGTCTTGTGGATGATATTCAACTTGCTGTCAAAACCTCCCATACGGATGATATCCTGATGTTTGATGAGCTGTCCGATGGTGAACAAGTTTTCTTAGGCCGCATGGCGCTTTTTTATCTCATGCGCGGCCGGGATGATGCATTGATTTTGCTGGATGAACCGGAGAGCCATTTCAATGATATCTGGAAACGGGAGATCGTGGCCATTATTGATGAGGTGCTGGGAAACCAATCCAACGAGGTGATGATTTCAACCCATTCCAGCATTGCACTGACCGATGCATTTGACGATGAGATACAGCTTTTGAAAAAAGAGGACGGCCAGGCCTATATCAGCCGGATTACTTCAACCACCTTTGGCGCCGACCCCGGCGAGATCATGATTAATATATTTGATGCCGAAGACAGCATTGGCAAGCGCTCCTTGAAATGGCTGGAGACCCAGGTTGATAGAGAATGGTCACCGGTGCAAAAAAAGGAGCTGGAAAATCTGATTCGAAGAATCGGCACGGGTCTTCACCGGTCCGAACTGCGAACGATCTGGAGAAAATTAAATGATTCACGAGATTAAGCCGGCCTGCGAAGCGGAATTTGCCTGGATTATTGGGCTGCAGCGGGACCTGCTCTCCGGGGTTTGCCAGGAGGAGATCAATGCTGATACCGTCACCATCGACTGGGTCAAATCGTTACGACCCGACATTGATGCAGACTGGGTGGAAAAATTTTGTAATCGTAAAGACCGTTTAAACGGGATTAAACGGCCACTGATTAAGCACTTGCAAGTCATTGCCGATTGTGACAACGACATAAAGCATCGATTACAATCACGCTTTGAGAATAATCATAATTTTAAAAACGCCTTTGATCCTGCACGAGAGCAGGCGCACCCATTAAGGCCCTTAAACAGCATTCCTGATATCGACTCAGTAATAGATGCACTGCGAGGTTTTTTTACCACCTTTTATGATCCCAGTTTATATAAACAATATGGGTTTCCCGTAACAGCCGGTGGCACGGTGGTAGAATTTGACCGCGATCTTTTTTTGGATGAGTTTTATAAAAAAAACAGGGAGCTTGGCGTCTGCGTGTTGTGTGACGGGGATTTGGGGGATGCGGATGTTGATCATTTTTACTCCAAAAAAGTTTATCCCGAGCTGAGCTGCCATCCGGCCAATCTGGTACCAATCTGTAAAACCTGCAATCAGACGCGGAAGGGGGGGAAAGTCCCCTTGGATGAGCATGCGGGAGATCCCATGCGAAACTGGTTTCACCCTTATTATCGAGTTGCGCAGGGACGGTTTTCTGTTGATTTCGAAGAGAAGGGAAACAAGATTTATCCTGTGCTAAAAGCATTGGATCCAGTCGATCAGACACGTCTTGATAATTTGGATGAGCTTATCGGGCTTTCATCCCGCTGGCGGCGCAAGTTGAGACAAATGGTTCGTGCGACTGCAAAGAGATTCAGGCATTCGAATATAGAGGACTTGCAGTCGCAACTTTTGGAGGCGGCGGACAATATCGCTGCATTTGACATAAAACATCGGTCCGGGGCTGTTCTGTACAGAGGCTTTTGTAAAAAAGTCGGCGAAGGGTATAAGCCTTTACTGGATGAGCTCCGAGTCGAAATCGGCAACCTGGATCCGCTTACAGCGACCTGACAATAAGTCAATGACCAAGATTTGCATGGAGAATCATATGTATAAAATCAACCGAATGAAAATAAGCGGATTTAGGCGGCTGGCGTCTTTGGACATTCAGGTTCGGCCTTTTATGGTGCTGATCGGCGCAAACGGGGTGGGCAAGACCTCTTTTCTGGATGCGTTTTCACTTTTATCCGCCTCTGCCTCCGGAAATCTGAACGCCAGTTTATCCCGATTTGGAGGGGTCGCCAGTCTGTTGACACGGGGGCTTAGCGAAGAGCTTTCCTTTCTGGTGGACATGAGTGTGCCGGGCCATCAGCCCCTTGAATATGAACTTTGCCTCAAGCCCAGCGGGACCGGTTATGCCATCGCCAGGGAAATGCTCTCCCAGGAACGAGACGGCTATGATGCGCCATTTAAACATATCGATTCATCAGGGATTGACATCCGCTACTATGAAACAGAAGAAAATCGGCTGGTGCGGCCGGACTGGGAACACAATCCTCTGGAGACTTCGCTTGCCCAGGTGCCCAAAATGTTTCGCCAGCCCGAAGCATTGCGCCGGATGCTGGCCACGGCCACTCAATACCATGTACTGGACGTGGGACCGCGGGCGCCGATAAAAATGCCCCAGCCAATGAAGCCGGCCATACTGCCCGGGCCGGATGGTGAAGATTTGGTGCCCTATCTGTACTATCTGCGGGAAAGCGAACGAGAACGATTTGATATTATCATGGATACCCTGCGGGCCGCTTTCCCCGATTTTGAGGAGCTGAATTTCCCCCCGGTTGCCGCCGGAATGCTGGCAATGACCTGGAAAGACGGCAAGCTGGGCAAGCCGATATACATGAATGAATTATCAGAAGGAACCTTGCGCTTTCTCTGGTTGGTGTCGTTGCTGCAAAGTCCTAATCTTTCGACGGTTACAATGATTGACGAACCTGAAGTCAGTCTCCATCCGGAATTATTAAGTCTGCTGGCCGATGTCATGCGGGAGGCAGCCAAACGAACGCAATTGATTGTTGCCACGCACTCGGACCGTTTGATCCGATTTTTGGACCCAAGTGAAGTGGTGGTCATGGATATGGATGGGGACGGCTGCGCCACTGCCGCCTGGGCGGATACACTTGACCTGGACCAATGGCTGGCGGATTACAGCCTTGACGAGGTGTGGCGCATGGGCAGGTTGGGAGGCCGCTCATGAAGATCGCCATCATCGTGGAGGGAAAAACGGAGAAAGCTTTTCTGCCGCACCTTCGCGAATTTTTGAAAACAAGGCTGGCCGGAAGTATGCCCAAGCTGGATGTATTCCCGTATGACGGCCGAATTCCAAAAGAATCACTTTTGAGAAAGACAGTGCAAAATCTTTTGAAAGGCAAACATCCCGCAGATCATGTTATTGCCTTGACAGATGTTTATACCGGCGCCAATTTCATTGATTTTAAGGATGCCCAAGACGCTAAAAGAAAAATGGCACAATGGGTCGGGGATGAACCAAGGTTTCATCCTCATGCCTCGCAATATGATTTTGAGGCTTGGCTGCTTCCATACTGGCCCACTATCCAACGACTGGCAAAGCATAACAAGGCGGCGCCCGGTGGGAATCCGGAAACAGTAAATCATCAAAATCCACCCTCTTTTCGAATCCGGGAAATATTTGAAATCGGTCAATGCAGAGACAGTTACATCAAAAGCCGGGATGCCGGGCGCATACTCAGAGAAAATGACTTGTTAACCTCAATCAATCAATGCGCCGAGTTGAAGGCTTTGATCAATACAATTTTATCCGTCTGCGAGGCTGAGTTGATTCCCTGAAAATTAAGTGGCTCAAACATGAAACTCTCGTAAAAAGTCGAGTTGGGATGGCAAAGTAAAAAGTTTAAGATCAAGGCGTCGCAAATCCCGAGGAATGCAGCGTACATAGAGTACGTGAAATTCCGATGGGATGCAGCGCAACGAAGATATTGGACTTTTTACTTTGCCATCAGACATGATTAAGGAGATTTTGGTATTATGTATTTATATTGGCGCATACAGCAGGATCTGAACTGTCTGGGCGAGGTCATCCGCTTTCATGACCCCGCCTTTATCAATGCTCTTCAGAAATGGGTACGCAAAAACTTCAGGAGCATTGCCACGGCTGAAGGCTTCTATCCGGATACTCCCGGCCGGATATTTAACGGCAGCCATATCAGCAAAAATTAAGGAAGCCGCTGATGAGCCGCTATTTAATGATCGATATCGGTGCCGGGACCATGGATATTTTATGCTTCGACATGGACACAGGGGAACATTTCAAGGCCGTGGTCATGTCGCCGGTACGCCGCATTGCCCGGGAGATCGAACAGCACCGGGGGCCGCTTGCGGTGACCGGCGCGGAGATGGGCGGCGGCCCGGTGACCGACGTTTTGAAGCGGCGGGCCGCTGGGAGCGAAGTGCTTATCTCCCGCAGCGCCGCGGCCACCCTGCATCATGATATGGACCGGGTGGAAAGCTTTGGAATGGTTTTAGCCGGTGAGCAGCAGCTGGCCCGGGCTGTTTCTGATGGGACGCACAGCCCCATCGTTTTGGGAGATGTGGAACCGGCACGGCTTTTTAAAATCATTGAAGAATTGGGCCCTGCCACCGGCTCTGAAACCGAGTTTGAAGCCGTGGCCCTTTGCGCCCAGGATCACGGGGCTGCCCCCAAAGGGGTGTCCCACCTGGAATTTCGGCACAATCTGTTTCAGGACATGCTGGATGCCAGGCCGGTGCCCGCCAGCCTGCTGTTTTCCGGGGACGAAGTGCCGGAACCATTCAACCGCTTAAAGAGTATGGCCCAAGACGCCCGGCAGCTCAACGCCCGCGAGGTTTACGTAATGGATTCCGGCATGGCCGCCGTGACCGGCGCCGTCCGGGACCCAAACGCTCTTAACAAGGCGCCTGTGATAATACTGGACATGGCCACGTCCCACACGGTGGTGGCGGCCATGCAGGGCGACCAGGTCGCCGGCATGGCGGAGTACCACACCCGGGATATCACCCTGGAGCGCATCGAAGCGCTCATCAGGGAAGTCGCCGACGGTGAGATCCGGCATGCACAGATTCTGGCCGAAGGCGGCCACGGCGCTTATGTGCGCGAGGCTGTGGGCTTTCCAAACATTCAGGCCATTATCGCCACCGGCCCGAAACGGAGCCTTCTGGCCGACAGCCGCCTGCCAATCCAGTGGGGCGCCCCGTGGGGGGACAACATGATGACCGGAACCGTGGGACTGCTTGAAGCCGTACGCCGGAAAAAGGGGCTGGCGCCAGCGGATTGCTTCGCGATGCCGGGTTTCAGCAAGCATCGATCGAAGCTGTCAAGCAGAAATCCGGACTATTCTTTGCCCTCTCCCGCATCCGGTATGGACGGCAGCTGACCGTGCTCACCTTTGCTGCGGGAATTTTTTGCATACCTTTTGCCTCCGCTTCGCCTTTTCTCTGCCTCACCGGAGCCCGCCCGGGCCGGCGCCCTGTTTTGGCCTTCCACCATTGCTTTTAGTTCCGCCACCATCTTCTCCATTTCCGATGCCTGTGCGGAGAGTTCCTCTGCAGCGCTGGCCGATTCCTCTGAGTCCGCCGCATTCTGCTGTACCACCTTATCCATCTCCGAGACTGCTGTGTTGACCTGATCTATGCCCTGGGCCTGTTCCTTGGAAGCCGCGGCAATCTCTGAAATCAGGGTGTTTACCTTGCCGGAGCTTTCCTTGATGGATTTTAGCTGAGTGGCCACCTCTTCCGCCACATTGACGCCATTGCCGGCATTTTCCTGGGATTTTTCAATAAGCTGGGAGGTGTTCTGGGCGGCCTCAGCACTTCGCTGTGCGAGATTCCGCACCTCTTCGGCCACCACGGCAAATCCCTTGCCCGCTTCTCCGGCGCGTGCTGCCTCCACCGCTGCATTAAGCGCCAGAAGATTGGTCTGGAAAGCAATGTCATCAATAGTCTTTATGATCTTCGAGGTTTCATTGGATGACTCCTTGATCTCGTTGATAGCCGCATTCATCCTCTCCATGGAGGCAACGCCGTTTTCAACCACTTTCGCTGTCTCCTTGACGGCGTTGTCGGCCTGGTCGGCATTGTCTGAGTTCTGCCGGGTCTGGGATGCGATTTCCTCCAGCGAAGACGAGGTTTCTTCAAGGCTTGATGCCTGCTCGCTGGATCCCTCGGCAAGAGACTGGCTGGAGCCGGCTACCTGGTCGGAAGCCGCGGAAACCTGCTCGGAGCTTTGCCCCAGCCCCTCCACGATCCGCGTGAGCACCCGGTTTATGCTGCGGCTGAACAAAAAGGCTGTGCATATTGAGGCTCCCACAATGGCCAGGGTAATCAAAAACAGCAGCTTGCTCTGCGCTGCCAGGTCGCGCTCAATACTGTCAATATAGACGCCTGTGCCGACAATCCAGTCCCAGGGTTCAAATTCCGCGACATAAGACAATTTCGGTTCAATCCGATCCTCATTGCCGTAATATTTCCATTCGTACGGGACATGGCCTGACCCTTTCTGCTCCACCTTTTTTACCATTGCGGAGAAAAGATGCTTGCCGTTGGGATCGGCAAACCCGGAAACATCTTCTCCTTCCAGCCCCGGACTGAATGGGTGCATCACAACGCGCGGCGTAAAATCCTGAATCCAGAAGTAGTCCTTCATTTTCGGGCCGTAGCGAATTGTGCGTATAGACTCCTTTGCCCTTTCCTGAGCCTCCTCCCGGGAGAGATCGCCCGCCTTGACCTTCCCGTGATAGTATTTCAGCACAGAGATGCCAACTTCTGCCAGCTCGCTTGTTTTTTCCTTTTTCTCTTTGTAAATGGCACGCTCCAGCGAGTGGCTGCTGGCAAACCACAGAAGCGCGCCGGCTGCCACAACCAGGCCAACAGTAATGGCAATAACCTTCACACCGAGACTCATTTGCTTCAATTTCTTCATTCTCTCCTCCTTGCCTTTTTAAGAGTAATAAACCTAAGAGGCAAAAACACTGTTTTGCGCAAAAAACGTAATTTATAATTATGCAATTATCATGCCAGTCTATACAGTTAACTCCCGCTCATTCCGGGCGGCCAAATTGCGCGCCTATACCGGCAGATAGCGGCTTCCGGTTTGATTCAAAAAATTGACATGAAAAGGCAAAGCCTGTATAAGCCCCTGTATAAGCCATAGATGGATTCAGTAAACCTTGAGCAAGGCCGCGTTTATGTCAAAAATCCTTATCATCGAGCCGGACAGGCAGCTTGCCGAAGCGGTAGCGGAACACATATACGCCTACCTGGAGATTGATTCTGAAATCGTGGAATCCCTGGAGGCAGCCGGGCAAAACTTTGCTGACAACCGCGATAATTATATGGCGGTTATCATCAACCTGGTGCTCTCCCCGGACAATTACGCCCCTTTTGAAAACATCCCCATTATTGCCGTCACAGGGTGCCTGCCCACATCTGCCAGAAAGATGGCCTTTGCCGGCAATGTGCTGGACTATGTTCAGGATTATTCAGGCTACAATCTGGAATACATCGTCACCCTGCTAAGACGGGGACTTCTATTCGAATCCTCCAAAATCCTGATTGCAGAAGATGAGCCGACGCTTCTCGCCCTGATGCGCAATCTGCTGTCCAACAAGGGCTACTCCGTCATCACGGCCAAAAACGATAAACAGGCCCTCGACCTGATTGAGAACGATCCGGATATCCACTTAATGCTGGTTGACGGAGATATCTGTGAAAAAAGCGGTTTTACCCTGATCCGCAGCATCCGCAAGGAATACAAGAAGAACCAGCTTGCCATCATCCCCCTCTGCGGAAGGGCGAATGACTACCAGCGGGTGACCCTTCTGAGAAACGGAGCCAATGACTGTATAGACAAGCCCTTTAAGATCGAGGAGTTTCATGTGAGGGTCATGAACAACCTGCAGTTGGTGGAGGTCCTGCGGGAGCTGACCGAGAATTCCAACCGGGATTTCTTGACCCGGCTCTATAACCGGCGGTATTTTTATGAAATCGGCGGCAAACTCTATGAAAGTTCCAGGCGCGGCACCATGCAGATTTCGCTGGCCATGCTCGATATTGATCACCTGAAAACCATCAATGACACCCACGGGCACTTTACCGGCGATAAAGCGATAAAGGCGGTTGCCGAAGTCCTCACATGCAATCTGCGGGCCTCTGATGTCATCGCCCGGCTGGGCGGAGAGGAATTCTGCGTGCTCTGCACGGACGTTAAAACCGGAGAGGCGGAAAAAATCTTCGAAAGGATCCGGCAAAAAGTAGCTGAGCAGGAAATTGCCAGAGAAGAGGGAAGCCTCCATTTTACAATAAGCGTCGGTGTTACCAGCCGAATAAACGTCTCCCTTGAAGCCATGATGCATGCTGCCGACATGCTCCTCTACCAGTCCAAACAAAACGGACGGGACAGGGTATCCTCCGATTAAGCAAGCCACCGCCCGGCAGCCGGTTGACTTCTTCCCGGCCGTGCAGCGGGGTTTGGCAAAGATATAAAATTCTATTGTTTCAACTTAAGTTGAAAAGTTATTGTTAATGAAATTTTATTGTTATTTTTTATTTTTTCATTTATTTTATTATTTCAACAAAAGTTGAAATATATTTTTTATTGAAAAGGCAAAGCTTTTATGGAGCCCCTTTCCAAAAAACAAGTCATTGACGCGGCCTGCGAAAGACTTGAAACGCTTATATGCGGACTGGATTTTATTGACGCAGTAGAAATCCGGCGGGAAGTGCGGCAGAACACGGGTCCGGATTTTGCGGCGGAAGTGCTTGGCAGCGGAATCCGGCAGGTGCTGCTGGTGGAAACCCGAATAAAAGGAGAGCCCCGCCTCGCAAGAGAGGCCGCAAACTCCCTGCTTGCCGCCATGCGATACTGGTCTCATGCCTGCCCCGTCTTTGTGGCCCCCTGGATTTCAGAAGCAGCGGCCGCCGTCTGCAGGGAAAAGCAGGTGAGCTACCTTGATCTTGCAGGGAACTGCCATATCTGCTTTGGCACTGTATTTATCCACACGGCAGGCTACAAAAATCCCTACAGGCAGAAAAGAGGACTCAAATCCCTCGCCAGGCCCAAATCCGCAGCTGTTCTGCGCGTGCTCCTCAACCAGCCGCGACGGAGATGGAGAGTCCTGGACCTTGCCCGGGAAGCTGGAGTGAGCCTGGGTCTGGTGTCCAACATCAAACAGATACTCAAAGACAAAGAATTCATCGATCCCCGGGCCAAAGCCATTATACCGACACAGCCTGATAAGCTCCTGGAACAATGGATTGCCTCCGCCTCGCCTGCAGACTCTGTACTTCTTTACAAGGCGGATATGGACTTTATCGAAATAGAAAACCGGCTTGCAGAAGAGAGCCGGAAAAATGACAGGCAGTGCGCCTTTACAGGCCTCTCCGGAGCCGTGCACCTGGCCTCGGGCATTGGCTACTACCGTCAGGTCCAGGCCTATGTAAGCGGAAGAGAAGAGCTTGAAGTGCCGGGATTTGAGCCTGCAGAAAAGCCGGAAAAAGCAAACGTGGCGGTTATCCATACCCTGGACCGGGGCGTTTTTCACGGCAGCCGCCAGGTGATTCCCACCTCCCGCCTCCAATACTGCCGTCCTTCTGAGAAAACCGTAAAAGCCATTGAAAGCCAGCTACAGACCCGCATCCGCATCGTCTCCGCCGTGCAGATCTATTTTGATCTGCGGGTCCGGTTCCCGGAATGCGCCAAAGAGGCCGAAAAAATCGGCAAGCAGGTGCTTGAGCCGTCCTGGTAGCAGGCTTTTGCCATCCGTGGATCAGCCGCCGGATGTTTTTTTTTCGGGCAGGGGGGTTTTGGCCTTGTAGCTGCTGCCTTCCAGCACAATCTGCACGGCCCGTTGGGTTTGGGGGGCATGTACCAGCGGAGCCAGCAGGTTCAGGGTAACAGAGGAGTCCTGATGAAAGGTAATTGTGGTAAGGATAAAGTAAGTATCTTGATGTGTGATTCCAAGCTTTTCGAGTACGCCCTCGTCCGGCTGTACCTGGTAGTCCGGGAAAAAACAGGCGGGATCGATCAGGAGGAACAGCAGGTGCGGCTGCTCCACACTCTGGAAGCAATACAGGGAAATCTCACTCTCTCCGCCGGGCATAACCACAAAATCGCGCAAACTTTCAAACCCGATCCAGCCTTCCGGAAAGCGAATCACCTTTTCCGGATCATAGCGGACCTCCCCGAAAGGGGTCTGCAGGGTTTTCATCTGGACTCCTTGCTGCCGCCCGGCAGGAGGCTCTGAAGGGCATGCAGCTTTTCTGCATCCCATTGACTGGCTTCCCTGTTTTCCTGGCATATGCGGTCGTAAACCTCCTGGCGATAAATCTTCCTGTCTTTTGGTGCATCTATGCCGATCCGGATTTTCCCCTCCCGGTCTTCCAAAACAGTGACCCGGACGTCGTCTCCGATTACGATGCCTTCCCCGACTCTGCGCGTAAGTACCAGCATCCGCCCTCCATGGCGCTTGCCTGTGGGTAAAAAATTGACAGCCCTGGCTGCGGCAGTCTGCTTCCCGGAAAATTGAATTTCCCACGAATCGCTCAGGATGTCAATTTTAAACAGGGCATACGGCGACTACATGTAATCGAGGATGGAGAGCTTGGAAACCCGGGAAGTAACATTCAAGGCAGCCTTAAAGGCGGTCTCCTGCTGGGTCAGTTCCGTGAAGACTTCCAGGATGTTGGCATCTTCGTAGCCGGAGATGACTTCCTTGAGTTCAATAGCGGCGTCGGACATATACTGGTTAGCCCGGTCAATACGCCAGGCATTGTTCCCCATCCGGCCGCGCAGCCGTCTGACCTGATCCGCCCCCTGCTCCAGCCTGGCAAGGCTCTCCTCCATGGCCGCTTCATCGCCTGCCCGAATGGCCGCCTCCGTATTTTTCAGGACGGAGAACAAATCCGTACCGTCTTCATCGACCGCCTTGTTATCGTCCGCATCGCCGAGGAAGAGCTCGTTTCCGGTAAGAGAGGTCTGGACGCGCTTCTCCGGCGCAATCTCCAGGCTCTTGGCATTGGCGTCGCCCTGGTAGGACACTGCCCAGGTCGAGGCGTCCTCCGTATCATAGGCCTCCGGAACATAATCGGTATTTACGCTGAAGGGAGCAGTTGATTCCTTATAGCCGGCATAGATATATTTTCCGCTGTTGCGGGTATTCGCCATCTGAAGCAGTTCGTCAAAAAGCTGACCGATCCGGTCAGCGTAGGCCGCGCGGTCCTGTTCGTTGGCTGCGCCGCTTTTGGCCGCAATGGTTGCTTCCTTGGCAGAGGCCATAATGTTTTCCACCTGGTCCAGGCTGGAATCCTGAACCTCCATCTCCCCCTTGGCTGCGGATATGTGATTGAGATACCGCTCTGTTGTGTCCACCCGTAAACGGTAGTTGAGCAGCGGTCTGATGGCCGCGGGGTTGTCAGAAGGCCGGTTCATTTTTTTGCCGGTGGCCGACTGCTGCCGCAGATCATAGAGCCGGCTGGACTGATCCTCCAGACTGGCGGAAAGCGTACGGTAATTCATCCCCAGGGTGGCCTTCATCATGATTACACCTACCTCTTCAGCCCGATGATGGTCCCCAGCATCTCGTCTATAGTCTGTACGTACCTGGAGGAGGCTTCAAAGCCCTTCTGAAACATTGTCAGATTGATCATCTCCTCTTCAATGGATACGCCGACAGTTGACTCGCGAAGGTTTTCCAGCTGGGTCATGCTATCTTCGGCCCCGTTTGTGGCCACTTTGTTGCGATTGGTCTCCGTACCCACCACGGACGCAATCCGGCCGTAGCTGTCCACGAACGTCTTGTTGTCCTCCGCCACCTTGGCCTCGGCCAGCGAATGGATCGCCAGCGCGTTCTCATTATCTCCGGGTGCTCCCCCGGCCCGGCCCGCAGCCGCAACCGCCCCGGTGTCCCGGACCGCGACCTCGAGCTCCTCCGCGCCGGCGGTTTCCTGCAGATTGTCAAAGCCGTAGGCCTCATTGTCGGATAGAATGGTGACGGCATCCCCCTGTTTTTCCGGGGTCAGATCGAGGTGATACTCGCCGCTGCTGTCCGGAACCACCGAGGCCAGCACGCCCGCATCCGCATTGTTAATGGCATCCCTGATGCCGTTCAGGGAATTTTCGCCCTGCCCGATTGCAATTTCTGTTCTGCTTTCCGCGCTGGTTCCCACGTTGAGCACAATATCGAGACTGCCGGTATTAAAAGCCAGGTCATCGGGATCGCCAAAGCCGGTTTGACTGCGATAGGAGGCCTGCTTGCTGAAAAAAGCCCGGCCTGTCCCGCCGTCCAGGCCGAAGCCATCCTCGTGCTGAGCATTTACCTGGGAGACAATGTTATACTCCAGGGTATTGACGCGGTTTTCCAGATCGGGGATAAACTCATCCCGGATGTCTAACAGCCCCTTGAACTGCCCCCCAAAATTGTCTTTATCCACCGGGAGCTTGATATCTCCGGATTTGATCCTAAACTTAAGCTCACCGTCTTCGTGATAGGATTGAAACTCCATCGCGGTATCACCCTCCACAAGGGGAATACCGCCGGGGAGCTGCGCCCCGATCTGGCTCTCTCCTGCATCAAAAGTCTGAATGCCCATGGTTTTTGACAGTTCCTTGACCAGCAGATCCCGCTCGTCCTGATCCACGCTGGCCACATGGCCCAGACTCTCCTTCTGCTTGATATCCGCATTGAGCTGGGCCAGCTCGCGGAGTTTCCGGTTGATGCCGTTTACCTCGGCATTCAGGGTATCATTAATATTCTGACGGACAACAACCATGTCCGATTTAGTCTGGTCAAAAGATTCCAGAAGGTTTTTGCCCTTGTACATGACCTGCTCCCGCTCCACCGAGCCGGCGGGGTTCTGGGACAGATCATGCCAGGCGCTGAAAAAGCCTTCGATATCCGAAGCAAGCGAATCCTCCCCGATGTTGAAAATGCGCTCCAGCTCTTCAAGGGGTCCGTTCTTGGCGGACTCCCTGCCCAGAACGCTGTTCTGATCCTCTATCTGGCCGGTTACGAACTTGTCATATTCGCGGCTTACATCTTCAACATCCACGCCCTGCCCCATGAGCAGGCCCTGGATGTTGATCGCGGCCTTGGGCGAGAGGGTGGCTGTCTGCCTGGAATAGCCCGGCGTATTCACATTGGCAATATTGTTGCCGGTGATCTCCACCTGTTTCTGCTGGGAGAGGACTCCGGTCAGACCCGGATTCAATGCGGTAATCAGGCTCATGTTCAGATCCTTCCGGAAATCAGTGCCCCTGAACAGCCGCCGGAGTATATGGACCCGGAGCTGCCGTAGGAATCCGAGTGAAGCTGATCACTGATAAAGCTCATGGAGTCGCGGACCCACTGCAGCGCCGACCAGAAGAAATAGGCATTCCGCAGATTCTCGGAATGAACGGACTCGGCCAGCTCCTGCTCGTCGGCGGAAAGCTCCTCTACAGAATCCACTACCGACAGCATTTGCTTGAGGAGTTCCTCCTTTTGCTCGGTAAATGCCAGCATATCCTCCACTGCAAGCGCCCGGGCAGCCTCGCGTTCCTGCAGAATCACGCTGCGCAGCTCTTTTAAGTGCTCCGGCAGTTTTTTCCTATCCATTGGTGCGGCCCTCAACGATGTATTTCAGCAAACTCTCCGCCACCTTCCGGGAATCCGGAGAATAGGTGCCGTTGGCGATCTGCTCCTTTACAGTCTGCAGCCGCTCCTGCCGCTCCATATCCACGGACAGGTCCTTCCCGCTTTCCCTGACCTGCTGCAGTTCTTTGGAAAAAGCCACTTTATCGCCTTCCCTGGCCTTATCCGCATTCTGCGGCCGTTCGGCCTGCTGCTTTTTCTGGATGTTTTCGAACTGCTTGATTGTGTGGCCTGGATGTATTTTCATAGCAGTTGCCCTCCGTTTAGAGACCTCTTAAAAAAGGCCCCGGCCATTTTGCCTGGAATCCGATACAATAAAGATTCCCCCTGTCTCTTGTATCGGATGCCCGGAAAAATAGTTTAGGCTGAATTTTTATAAGTCCCGCTATTATTCTGAAACTGCTCATACAACTGCTCAGCCAGACCAAGCCCCTGCCTTCTCGCCATATCACGGGCGACCTCCATATCCATCATATCCCGGAACCACTCCGATCCATGCGAGGGCTCCAGGTATCCATCCTTTGGAATCGTCTCCCGCATTTCCCGAAACATGGAATGAATTAAAATCGCCTCAAAATCCTGGCACAGCTGCTGCAGAGAAGAATTTCCCCCCCTGCCGGAGCCTTCTTTTGCGGCTGCATCCGGTGTGGCGATTTTCGGATCAAATGCCAGTTCCATACCCATCGCCCCTCTCTACAAAATAACCAGCTCCGCCTGCATGGCGCCGGCTGCCTTGATGGCTTCAAAAATCGTGATTACATCGCGCGGCGTGACCCCGATGGCATTTAAGGCGGAAGCCACGTCCCCGACATTGACGCCCTCTTCCATAACCATGAACCGGGCATTCTCCTCCTCGTACTCGACCTCCGTCTCCGGGACCACGACGGTATCCCCCCCCCTGTTAAAAGGCGGGGGCTGGGAGACGCCCGCGGATTCCTTGATGGTAAGCTTGATGTTTCCGTGGGCCACTGCCACCCGGGACAGCCGAACATCAGCACCCATGACGATAGTTCCGGTCCGCTCGTTGACGACAATCCGCGCTTTGCTGTCGGGGTTTACCTGCAGCCGTTCCAGGGTGGAGAGAAACTGAACCGGCCGCGACGCATAGGCATCGGGAAGTGATACTTCCATGCTCACGCTGTCCCTGGCGCGGGCTATGGGCTTGTCAAACTTTTGATTCACCGATTCCACCATCCGGGAGATGGTCGTAAAGTCAGCGTCCTGCAGGTGAAACACGTATTTGCCGTCTTTCGGCAGGACAAAACCTACTTCCTGCTCCACCAGAGCGCCGTCCGGTATCCGGCCCACCGTGGGATGGTTTTTCTCCACCTGGGCTGCCCGGCCTCCCAGGGAGACACCGCCCACCACCACCGAGCCCTGAGCTACGGCATAAACGTTATCATCCGGGCCCATAAGCGGGGTACGCAGCAAAACGCCTCCGGAGAGGCTTTCCGCATCACCTATCGATGATACCGAGACATCGATCTCCGTGCCGACCTTGGCAAACGGCGGCAGACTTGCTGTAACCATGACAGCCGCAGTGTTGTCCACATCAACATCGTCGCGGTTCAGATTAAGCCCCATGTGTTCAACCATGTTGGCCACCGTCTGCATGGTGATCCCGTTGTCGTCGTCTCCGGTTTCATTTAAGCCCACCACCAGGCCGTAGCCCACCAGTTGATTGTCGCGGACTCCCTTGAGATCGGCCAGATCCTTGATCCGCGCTGCCTGGGAACCGGCTGCGAAAACCAGAAACACGAACAGAAAATTAATTATATAAACTTTTTTCATAACTCCACCTTGAAAGCCCGAAAAAATTCCCCCTGCCCGGCCGGCTTGCATCTGTTTAAAAAGGCCATACCACGCCAAGAACGCGGGAGAGCCATCCGGGACGCTGATTTCCCGCGATTACCCCTTCTCCGGTGTACTCAATCCGGGCATCCAGGACGTATTTGGAATCCACGATGTTATTGGCCTCGACGTCATCGGGACGCACAGCTCCGGTCAAGCGGATAATCTGGTCCTCGTTGTTGACCCGCACGGTCTTGCTGCCTTCGATCCGGAGATTGCCGTTATTGGACACCTCTACCACGCGGGTGGTGAGCGTCGCCGTGAGCCGCCCCTCCCTCGAGGTGCTGCCGGTGCCCTCGAAGTTATTTTCCGTCTCCGCGCTGATAAGATCCGAGGGGTCCAGGTTGGGATTTTTGGCGGCAAGGGCTGCCTCATAGCCGAGCAGCTTCGGAATCCCCATGGATGCTTCAGAGGAGCGGCCGGTCGAGGTGCCCGCCTCTTTTTCCGCGCTGGCCTGCTCGTAGATGGCTACTGTAAGAATATCGCCCACCCGGCTCGCCTTGTTGGCGGTAAACAAGGATCCCCGGCTCTGCTGCCACAAAGAGCCGGTCTGCTGTTTTCGCGCCTCCTGCTCCGCCCGCTGCGCCTCAAGAGCTGCGCCGGAATCGGCCTGAGAGTCTGTACCAGCAGATCCGCCGGGCTTTTTATGGCCGGCGCATCCCACAAGTGCAAACGCCAGAGAAAATATCAGAATTATCGCTGCCGCATGTTTCATTTCAATAATCCACGCGGGTCAGGCCATCTCCGACAACCCTGCAGGGAACCTCGCGGTTGGAGCGCATGTTCTCCACCATGATGACTTCCCCCTTCCTGCCGTCAGAGGCTGCCCTGCCCCTTGCTTTAATCCGCATCGGTCCCTTTTGCAGCAGCATGGTAACGATCTGACGTCGTTTGACCATAAGCGGCCTGACCAGATCATTACTGCGGATTACCTGGTTCATGGAAACCGAGTGCTTCAGCTGTTTGCCTGCTGCTGCATCCATGGAAACACAGGGATCCCTGATTTCGGCAATATTTTTTGTCTCGGTCCTTATATTTGAACGGGTTAGTTTTGTGTTCCGGCGCAAATCCTCCGCCGCCAGCACAACCGGCAGGAAAGCCTGAACCTTTCCAGGTATGGTAAGCGTTTTTGCCGTCCGGCCGTCCAGCTTGATCACCACTGTTGCCTTTCTGCTGTCCAGAATTTGTCCTTTTTTAAATATAACCTCATAGGAGACCGAGCCCGGGGGAAGGCTTATGGAATCCGGCATCCTGCGCGGCTTGAAGCAGACATCTTTTGCCCCCAGATGTTTGAGTTCTTTTTGGATCCGGGCGTTGACAACGGAACGGATTTTCTCCGCAGTCACCAGCCTGCCCTGTTTACGCACGCAAACGATCTCTGCGCCGCTCCATTCAATGTTTTCTTTGTCAGCCACCGCCTCCCGGATATAGGCCTTTAAGGTGCTGCTCTGGAAACACTTGCGCCTGCCGGCTGAAGGTGCCGGAAAAAGCTTTACCCCGGCCAGCCCCGCGGCGCTGGCAGCGGGACGGAGCCTGGCCACGTCCCCCACGGTAAGCATTTCACCGCCTGTAACGGCGTCCTCCTTAAACTGCACCTCAAGACCCAACACCAGGCCGGGACAGCAGAAAATGAGCAAAGCGATCAACAGCCACTGTTTCATCATCAACACCTGACACGCAATTTACCGGACCAGCTGGGTGGTCTGCTGCAGAATCTCGTCAGCAGCCTGTACCGCCTTGGAGTTCATTTCATAGGCCCGCTGGCCGGCGATAAGATCTATCATCTCCTTCATGGTACTGACGTTGGAGCTTTCCAGAAATCCCTGGGCAACGGTTCCCAGACCATCCTCTCCGGGAGTTCCCAGCATCGGATCTCCCGAAGCGTCTGTCTGCCGGGCCATATTGCCGCCCAGGTTCCTGAGTCCGGAAGGATTACCGAATCGCGCGAGTTCCAGGACGCCTACTTCCTGTCCCTCAGCTTCGCCGTCCAGATAAGCCGTCACGGTCCCGTCCTTTCCAACAGCAATCTTTGTGGCATTCTCCGGTATTACGATTTCCGGCTCCACCGGATTTCCGTCGGCTGTCACCAGACGGCCCTCACTGTCGGCACTGAAGCTGCCGTCCCGGGTATAGGCAATCTCGCCGTTGGGCATCGTCACCTGGAAAAACCCTTCGCCCTCAATTGCCATGTCCAGGTCATTGCCTGTTTTTTCAAAGTCGCCCGTCGTGTATACCTTTTCCACGGACGCAGTGCGCGTGCCGAGCCCTACCTGGATGCCGGTGGGCACCTCGGTATCCGAAGATGCCTTGGAGCCCACGGCCCGGATGTTGTGATACAACAGGTCCTGAAAATTGGCCCGGCTTCGTTTGTATCCGGTTGTATTGACGTTGGCCAGATTGTTGGCTACCGTGTTGATATTGGTTTCCTGGGCCTCCATGCCGGTAGCTGCTGAATACAGGGCTGTAATCATAATTCTCCTCGGTAAATGGTTGTAAAAGGTTGCTGTATTAGCCGATCTGCCCGAGCTGCCCGGCTTTTTCAGTCATTTCACTAAAGGCTTTCATGGTTTTCAGATAAGCCGCATAAGCCCTTTTGGTTTCAATAAGCTCGGTGGTCAACTCCACGGGATTGACGTTGGAGTGCTCAAGTGCCCCCTGGACAAGTTCGGCCTCGCCCGCCTGCTTTTCTTCCGCCTTCCCGGAGGGCTTCCACAAACCGTCAGCCCGCTGGAAAAGCTTGCTTTTGTCATCCACCGTGTAAAGGCTTAATCTGCTCACC
>JAWOFF010000178.1:0-18902 GCA_046482325.1 Desulfosalsimonadaceae bacterium | reverse complement strand
TTACCTGATGATCTGTTACCCATGATTGATGCGACAGTAGCCGTTGGTGCGCCCAGTCTATCGGCGGGGTTTACCACTATCACTCAAAAAGCATTTGCACCACTTCTTGGCGGAAGCGGAGGTGTTGAAGGAAGCATGGACCTAGGGGTAAATTTATTGAAAATCCCGGAGGGTTCTGATGACAGACAGTTCCCAGGCACAAACAGAAATCCCCCTGATCCCGGTCCGCATGCTAAACGAGTATGTATACTGCCCGCGGCTGGCCTACATGGAATGGGTGCAGGGGGAATGGGCCGATTCCGCGGACACTGTAGCCGGCACCTGGGCCCACAGAAGGGTGGACCAACCCGGAAGGACAAGAACTCCCGACAAAGACAAAAAAAACGAAAAAAAAGAAGTAATAACCACCCGCTCGGTACACCTTGGCTCAGAAAACCTTGGTCTTACAGCAAAAATTGATCTCCTGGAGGAATCCGGGGCGGAAGCCGCGCCTGTTGACTACAAAAAAGGCAAACGCCCTCATATATCAAAAGGCGCATGGGACCCGGAACGTGTGCAGCTTTGCGCCCAGGGCCTGCTCCTTCAGGAGCACGGGTTCTCCTGCAAGGAAGGCATCCTTTATTTTGCCGGCTCGCGGGAGCGGGTTCGGGTGGCATTTGATGAAGAGCTGATCCGCCTCACAAAACAATCTATACGGGAATTAAAGGCGCTTTCCGGGTCAGAGATCCCGCCTCCGCCCCTGCATGACAGTCCGAAATGTATGAAATGTTCCCTTGCCGGAATCTGTCTGCCGGACGAAATACGGCATCTTTCAGAGGGGGATGCCAAACCGCGCCCGATTCTGCCTAAATGCGAGGAAGCCCTTCCTCTCCATGTCCAGGAATCCGGCGCCCGTATCAAAAAAAAGGGTGGAGTCCTTGAAATCTGGCTTGAAGAGGAAAAGCTGACCGAAGCCCGTATACGGGAGATGTCCCACCTGGCCCTTTATGGTCCCGTGCATGTTACCGCACCGGTTGTCCATGAATTGATGCGCCGCGGCATCGGCATCAGCTATCACAGCTTCGGCGGCTGGTTTATGGGATATACAACGGGTATAGCACACAAAAACGTAGAACTCAGAACCGCCCAATACAAAAAAAGCTTTGACAATCAAGCATGCCTAATGCTGGCAAAAAGCTTGGTAGCCGCAAAAATAGCCAACTGCAGAACGCTTTTGAGAAGAAACTGGCGGGAAGAAAACCTAAATCCTCCCCTGGCGGAACTCAACTCAAACAAACATCAGGCTGATGGAGCAAAAAGCCTGCAGATACTTTTGGGTATGGAAGGAAGCGCGGCAGGCAGATACTTCCGGGCTTTTCCCGGAATGCTGACTGCGGCGGCAAACACCGACCTTGCCTATGATTTTACAGCCCGCAACCGCCGTCCCCCGAAAGACCCGGTAAACGCACTTCTGGGATTTGCCTATGCCCTGCTTTCCAGAGAATGGACGACAACCCTGACCATTGTTGGTTTTGATCCGTATCGCGGCTTTTATCATCAGCCCCGCTTCGGCCGGCCGGCGCTTGCCCTTGATATGATGGAGCCCTTTCGGCCGCTGGTTGCCGACTCCATCGTAATAACAGCAGTAAACAATGGAGAAATCTGCAGAAAAGACTTTTTCATTAGCCAATTCGGGTGTTCACTGAGCGGGGCAGGCAGAAAGCGCTTCATTGAAATATACGAACGCAGAATGGCCCAGGAGGTCACGCATCCGATATTCGGCTACCGCATCAGCTACCGGCGGTTGTTTGAAGTTCAGGCGCGGCTGCTTGGAAGATTCCTGTTCGGGGAAATATCTGAATATCCCTGCTTTCTAACCCGTTGAGGTGAAGGTTGGATTCACATCATTTATACATTGTGGTATATGACATCTCAGATCAAAAACGGTGGCGCCATGTCTTCAACATAATGAAATCATTCGGGGAATGGATTCAGTTGTCGGTGTTTCAGTGCGTGCTGAGCAAAAAACAGCTTTTGCAGCTTGAACATGAACTTCACGAAATCATAAAGCCGGATGAGGATCATGTTTTAATAGCCGATATTGGCCCTTCGGGAAATGTGGGGATAAAATTCAAAAGCCTTGGAAAAGGCTTTGAGCCGTTGAAACGACGCTCTATAATAGTATAATCAGCAATTAATATTGCCAATTTCGTTTTTCCGGCAGTTGCCGCAATCATTGCGAGCGGTTCATTAATGAAAAACGTGCAGGAAGCGCTCGCAATGCAGGAATGTTCTTTGAAAACAACATATTGAAAGGAGCCGTGCGTGATTGGATTATCATTTTTGCTCAGAAAAAATACCCATAATTGCCATCCACTCGCAAACACACCTAAAAAATGCTGTTAAATGCGGGATCACAAATGCGGCGTTTTCCGCGGCAGAAATGCCGCGGCTCCATTGAAGCGCCGCCTTCCTGGGCCTGTGTGTTCGTCAGAGAAGAAATAGTTTTCCGCGGCAGAAATGCCGTACCCGATAGTTTGCCGGCAGCCCGGAAATTTTTCTCCCGGCGGAGGCAACGCCGGCCCATTATCTTGAAATTTTATCAGAAATCCTGTAGCTATTAAAGATGCAAACAAAAGCGTAGGGATCAGAGAAACCCCAAACCAGCATCAAAGAAAATGATTACTGAAGAATTATACAGCCGCTACCTTGACCTGCTCCTGAAAGGAGACCGGGCGGAATGCACCCGGATTGTGCAGGATCTGCTGGATAAGGGCATCGAGATCCATGTGCTCTACCAGGATCTCTTCCGGGAAAGCCTCTACCGGGTGGGCGAACTGTGGGAGCACAACCGCATCACCGTTGCCAGGGAGCATCTGGCCACCGCCATCACTGAGGGGCTGCTCAATCTCGTGTATCCCCGGCTGTTTAAAAAAGAATCGCGAGTGCAGGCGAAAAAAGCGGTGATTTCATGCGCTGCCAACGAGTATCACCAGATCGGCGGCAAAATGGTGGCTGACGTGTTTGAAATGCAGGGATGGGACGCGCATTTTCTTGGAGCCAACACGCCTGTGGCGGACATGCTGGCCCATATCCAGGAGGTAAAGCCCGATCTTGTGGGCCTGTCCCTGGCCGTTTCTTTCAATGTGCCCCACCTTCAATCCAGTATTGAACAGATTCGCGCCAATTTCCGGGACCTGGATCTGTTGGTCGGCGGGCAGGCCTTCCGGCGGGAAGGCACCGAATTTTTAAACCAATACACGGCAACGCATTACATCCGCTCCCTGAAGCGGTTAGAGGCGGAAATTGGAAAAATCGCCAACAACTGATAATGCGGAACTCAGGGCGATCTCCCGCTACGTGGACCGGTATGCGCCGGTGCTGTTTCTGATTTTAGATGCAGGCGGCACGATTGAGCGCATGAACGCCTTTGCCGGACAGGTAATGGGGGATCATTGCATTGGCGAGCGCTTTCAGTCCGTCATTATCGATTATCATCAGAGCTTCTCCCTGGAGGCGGCCTGCAAATCGCCCGAATCCGCTTACCTCTTGAATATTGAAACGCAGGCCGGTCCGACCCAGAGCTACCATTTCCATTTTTTCAAATCAGACGCAGCTGTTTTTGTTTTTGCCCATCTGGATGTGGAAGAAATCGAGAGCCTTAGCAACGAATTGGTCGCCGCCAACCAGGAGCTCAACAACCTGACCCGCAAGCTGAATAAAAAAAACAGGGAACTCCGGGACGCCAACGCGACAATTGTTGAACTCACACGAACCGACCCTCTCACAAAACTTGCCAACCGCCGTCATTTTGAGACCCGGATCAGGGAGCTGGTCTCGGTGGCAAGACGCAAGTCCCAGCCCCTTTCGCTTATCATGACCGATATTGATCACTTCAAGGCGGTCAATGACAATTACGGCCATGATGCCGGCGACCGGGTGATTAGCGGGTATTCGGACCTGATGATGCAGGGGGTGCGGCTGGAAGACCTGGTCGCGCGCTTCGGGGGCGAGGAGTTTATTCTCCTGCTGCCGGCAAGCCGCATTGACCAGGCCTGGGAGGTGGCCGAGAGACTTCGAACTGAGCTGTCGGCCGCGGACCTTATCGGAAACGGAGTTTTTGTGACCGCAAGCTTTGGCGTAAGCGCCCTGAAGGCCGGCGAGTCCATTGAAGACTTTATCAAACGCGCGGACAAGGCCCTTTACCAGGCAAAGCAGCAGGGGCGCAATCAAACCGTAAAAGCGGTTTAGGCCCGCTTGCCGGCTCCGCGCCTATAGGCAATGCCCAGTTTATCCATGCGCTGCCTGAGGGTGTTGGGATGCAGGTCAAGAAGCTCGGCCGCCCCGCCCGGACCGCTGATTTTCCCGCTGGTGCGCTTAAGGGCCCGGCGGATGTGGCCGGCGCAGACCGTATCCAGGGTGGGAAAGGCCTCGGGCGGCTCTGAGGGCGCAGACACCTCGGGGCCCTGCCCGGGTTTTGCATGGCCCGGCAGAATGTCCATATTGAGTTCATCGCTTGAAGACTGAATCAGCGCCCGCTCGATAAAATTTTCCAGCTCCCGCACGTTGCCGGGCCAGTCAAGGGCCATGAGCCGGTCCAGGGCCCCGGCTGGCAGCCGGGGGCGAAAAGGGAGCTTTAAATCCGCGGCCTTTTGCTGCAGGAAATGGTGCACCAGCGCGGGGATATCCTCCTTTCTCTGGCGCAGGGGCGGAACCATCACCGGAAAAACATTGAGCCGGTACCACAGGTCCTCCCGAAATTCGCCTGTGCGGACCATGCCGGCAAGATCCCTGTTGGTGGCCGCGATGATGCGGATATCCAGCGAGATGGTCTCACTGCCCCCGACCCGTTCGATCTCCTTGCGCTGCAGGACATGCAAAAGCTTGACCTGAAACTGCAGCGGCAGCTCCCCGATCTCATCCAGAAAAACCGTGCCCCCCTGGGCCCTTTCAAAACGGCCGCGTTTCCTGCGGTCCGCGCCGGTAAATGCCCCTTTTTCATGCCCGAAGAGCTCGCTCTCCAGGAGTGAGCCGGGAATCGCCCCGCAGTTCACGGTGATCATGGGCCCTTCCGAGCGGTGGGAGAAATTGTGTATGGTATCGGCAATGATGCCCTTGCCGCAGCCGGTCTCGCCCAAAAGCAGCACCGGATTGTCCAGGCGGGCCACCTGCTCGACCTGGCGCATCACCCCGCTCAGTCCGAAATCCGATCCCACCACCTCGCTGCCTTTCCTGGCCCTTAGCTCCTGCTGGAAGTAGCGGCTGTCATCTGCCAGCACTTCATTGAGCCTGACAACTTCCATGTGCTTTAAGGCATTGGCAAGGGCAATGGCAATCGGGTCGCGCAAAAGGACGAACAGCCGGCCGTGGGCATCAGTATAGCGGTTGATCCCCCGGCTTCTGACCGCCACCTCCCCGATGTAGCGACCGTCAAGACAAAGGCGCATGATCATCACGGAAAAATCCGGATCGCTATTTAGCTGCTTCAACAGATCCATGATGTGCGGCTGACTTGCCGGATTGTTCACCACGTGCACATCCGGAAGTCCCGGACGCTGGTTCTCCGGTGCATCCCAGTTAATGGCCGGGGCTGAGACGGACCCTGCACTGGGCGTGTCATCCGCTTCTCCGGCAACTGCGACGTACCTGAGCATCCGCACGTCAGACAGGTAGACCGAAAGCCTCATGGAGTCCGCCGGGATATAATCTTTTAAATAATCCAGGCAGCTCTCCAGGGCCTTATCGATGTCCAGGCTGCTGCAGATCCGCAGGACAGCCTCCCGGAAAAAGGACTCGGTTAAATCTTCCATGGCGATCCTTCCACATTATACAGTGAAACAAGGATAAATTTACGAAATAATGTACATGCTTTTACGGGATAATGTCAATTGTTGATTCTCATAAAACACACCCCCTTTAGTAAACGCCACATCCTGTATTTGGCACAGGAAATGCATTTATTGGTGGACCGAAGGAGAACTGCCATGTGGATTGAAGCCATCACCGTACGCACAGCCAGGCCGGAGCAATGCGCGGACCTGCTGGAAGAGCTTGCGGCCTTTCAGCAAAAAGGCGAAGTCTCAAGGCCTGAAAGCTTTGACTGCTACCGGAACCTGGAGGTGGAAAACGAGATCAGTATTCACCTGCTCTGGGAAGACACGCAGCAGCCCCCGTCCAAAACCGACTGCGGCCTGCTCATTGCCCGGCGCCTGGCCCGGCATGGAATGGTTCGCCATACCCTGTGGAAACGCTCGGAGAATTCGATTCCGGGCCATCCATCATACGGCCGGGGACTGAAATACGCTTAAATTAACTATAAATCCGATAAGCCAAAAGGACACAGGCCATGAGAGTTTTTTTGTCAACCTTGCTCATCTGTTCCATGATGCTTCCGTCGGCCGGACTGGCCGCGCCCTCGGATAAAGGGGGAAAAACCCCGCCGCCGCTTGTCAAAGTGGAGACGGTGGCGCTTAAAAACGCCAACAGGCCTGAAAAATATGTCGGTCACGTGGAAGCCATAGAATCCATAGATCTTCAGGCCAGGGTGGAGGGCTACCTGGGAAAAGTCAATTTCCGGGAAGGCTCCTCTGTCGAAAAGGGACAGCTCCTGTACGTGATCGAGCAACCGCCATACAAAGCCCGCGTGACTTCGGCCAGGGCCAGAGTAACCCAGGCAGAGGCAAACCTTTTTAAGGCTGAGACCCGCCTGCGCCGGCTGCGTTCCGCACAGCCGGAAAGTGTGCCCCAGACCGAACTCGATGACGGCCGGGCAGCCCGGGATCTCGCCCGCGGGCAGCTTGAAGAGGCCCGGGCCAACCTGGAGCTTGCACAGATCGACCTGGATTACACCACGATCGAGGCCCCGATGGACGGCCGTATAGGCAAGAGCTTCTATAAAAAGGGAGACCTGGTCAGTCCGGCATCAAGGCCGCTGGCTGAGATCGTGAGCGTGGATCCCATCCGGGTGGTCTTCTCTGTCAGTGAAAAACAGATCGACATGATTCAACAGGCCTTCATTGATGCAAAGGCGGAAAAAGACGAGGGTGTCTTAAAGGTGCAGCTCGAATTTGCGAACAAAAGGGAATACGCACAGACCGGCCGCATCGCGTTTATTGACAACAAAATGGACCCGGACACGGGCACCATTGCGGTCTGGGCGCGTTTTGACAATCCAAAGGGCCGGCTGGTTCCGGGCGAATACGTCAATGTCTTTGTCCGCACCGCCGAGCCGGATATGCAGCCGGCCATTGCCCAGCGGGCCTTGCAGACCGACCGGCAGGGCGATTTTGTCTATATTGTGGATGAGGCCAATACGGTAAAGAAACGGCGGATCAGGACCGGCCCGGCGCTGGAGGACCGATTTATCGTCAAATCCGGTGTCAGCAAGGGGGAACGCGTCATCGTCGAAGGCCTGCAGAAAGTGCGTCCGGAAATGAAGGTTAAGACCCGCGGCAGTGAAGAAAAAGAGGACAGCTAAGCCATGATTTCGAAAATTTTTATCCAGCGGCCCCGGCTGGCCATTGTCATCTCCATCGTGATCACCCTGTCCGGGCTCATTGCTGTTTTTGCCCTGCCGGTGGCGGAATATCCCTCCATCACCCCGCCGGTCATCCGCGTGACCGCCGCCTACCCGGGGGCCAGCGCCCAGGTGGTCAAGGACACGGTTGCCGCACCGATCGAGCAGGAGATGAACGGCGTCGAGGATATGCTGTACATGCAATCGGACTGCAGCAACGACGGCAGGTACTCCCTGGAGGTGACCTTTGACGTGGACTCCGATCCGGATATCGACCAGGTCAATGTTCAAAACAGACTGCAGTTGGCCAAGTCGCAGCTCCCTCAGCAGGTTGTCAACCAGGGCATTGATGTGCGCCGGCGCTCTTCGGACATGCTGGGCGTGGTCTCCTTTACCTCGCCTGACGGCAGCCGGGACCGGCTGTTTATCAGCAATTACGTAAGCCGCACCATCAAGGATGCCGTGCAGCGCATTGACGGGGTGAGCGACGCATATATATTCGGCGAGACCGAGTACAGCATGCGCATCTGGATGGACCCGGACAAACTCTCCGCTCTGGGGATGAATGCGGATGAGGTCATCCAGGCCATCCGGCAGCAGAACATCCAGGCAACCCTGGGCTCGGTCGGCACCGCCCCCAGCGTGCCCGGCCAGGTGATGCAGTATACCCTCAATGCCCACGGCCGCCTCAAGGATCCTGAAAAATTCGGCGATATCATCATCCGGGCAAATGAAAAAGGCGGACTGGTCCGGGTCCGGGATGTGGGCCGCGTGGAGCTCGGCAGCAAGGACTACAGTGCATTCGGCCAATTCAACAATCAGGCGGCCATCAATATGGCGCTCTACAGATCCTCCGAGGCCAACGCGCTTGCCTCCATGAGGGCGGTCCGGGCGGAGCTTGAACGTCAGGCCGAACAGATGCCCGAGGGCGTCTCCTACATCATTCCCTATGATACCACCGAGTATGTGGAAGAAGCGATCAAGGAAATCGCTTTCACCCTGGGCCTGACCTTTCTGCTGGTGGTGCTCGTCATCTTTATCTTTCTGCAGAACATACGGGCCACACTGATTCCGGCGGCAGCCGTGCCGGTCTCCATTGTCGGCACCTTTGCCTTTCTGCTGGCCCTGGGCTTCAATCTCAATACCATCAGCCTCTTTGCGCTGATCCTGGCCATCGGCCTGGTGGTGGATGATGCCATCGTGGTGGTGGAAAACGTCCACCGCATCATGGAGGAGGAGCGCCTGGGAGCAAAGGATGCGGCTATCAAGGCCATGACCCAGGTCACCGGCCCCATTATTGCCACCACTCTCGTACTGTTGGCCATATTCGTCCCCGTGGCTTTTATGCCGGGCATTACAGGACTTCTTTACAAACAGTTCGGCGTCACGCTGTGTGTTTCCGTGCTGATCTCCTCCATATGCGCCCTGACCCTGAGCCCGGCGCTCTGCGGGGTTCTGCTGAAAACTCCCAAACCGCACAAGCGGGGGCCTTTCGGCTGGTTTAACGCAGGGTTGGGGGGCACGCGCAAGGGCTATATCGGTGTTGTAGCCTGGCTGATCCGGCACCTTGTAGTCGGTATCCTGCTTTTCCTGCTCGTGGTGGGCGGCGCATGGCTCTTTTCCGGCCACATTCCCACCAGCTTTCTGCCCCAGGAGGATAAAGGCGGATTTCTAATTGATGTTGAACTCCCGGAGGGCGCCACCCTCCAGCGAACCGACCGGGTTACCTCACGGATGACAGAGAAACTGCTGGATATGGAGGGCGTGGAATACGTGCTTGCAATAAACGGCTTCAGCCTGCTCTCCGGTAAAGCAGAGAACGTGGCCTTTGTCATTGCCGACCTGGACCCCTGGGAAGAGCGCAAAGCGCCGGGCCTGCATATCAACGCGCTGGTGGGCAAGGCCTCCCGGGAACTAAATGCAATAACCACGGCCAGCATCCGTCCCTTTGTACCGCCACCCATTCACGGCCTTGGCACCACCAGCGGGTTTGACTTTCGTCTGCAGGCCATAGAAGGCCAATCCCCGCTGAAACTGGCATCGGCTGCCATGGGACTGGCGGGGGCGGCGAATCAGGAGCCGGCGCTCACACGCGTTTACACCACATTTTCAGCGGATACGCCGCAGATTTTTCTCGATCTGGATCGAACCCGGATGGAGGAGCTGGGCATTCCGGTCAGCCAGTTGTTTGCAACCCTCAGCCAGCAGCTGGGTTCCCGCTACGTCAATGATTTCAATCTCTACGGCCGGACCTACCAGGTCAAGGTCAGGAGCCAGGCCAGATACCGGGCCGGCCGGGAGGACATCCGGGATCTCTACATCACCGGCAGCAAAGGCAGGCAAGTGCCCGTAGAAAACCTGGTCAGTCTCTCCACCCAACTCGGGGCCCGGGTGATCAACCGCTACAACCAGTTTTCCAGCGCCGCCATTAAAGGCGAAGCTGCGCCCGGCTATTCCTCCGGCCAGGCCATGGCGGCAATGGCACGGCTGGCAAAAGAGAAACTGCCCGACGGCTATGCCTTTGAATGGTCCACCATGAGCTACCAGGAACAAAAGGCCTCGGGAACAGTCGGTTTTCTGTTTGCCCTGGCCCTTGTCTTTGCCTATCTGTTCCTGGTCGCCCTTTATGAATCCTGGAACCTGCCCATGTCCATCATTCTCTCGGTAATCGTGGCAAGCCTGGGGGGCTTTATCGGCCTTTGGATTTCCGGCTATCCCCTGTCCATCTATGCCCAGATCGGAATGGTGCTGCTGGTGGGACTGGCGGCCAAAAACGCCATCCTGATTGTCGAATTTGCCAGGGACCGGAAAAATGAAGGCATCTCCGCTTACCAGGCGGCCATTGACGGAGCGCATCTCCGCTTCCGTCCCGTCCTCATGACCGCGCTCACCTTTATTCTGGGCGTTGCCCCCCTGGTGGGTGCCATGGGCGCGGGAGCCGCCAGCCGAAGGCATATCGGCATCGTGGTGTTCTCGGGCATGATTGCCGCCACCACCCTGGGGATATTGATTATTCCGACCCTGTACTTTTTCTTCCAGCGGATGGGGGAAAAATGGCAGGCCCGTAGAGACAGACGAAGCGATAAAGGGCAACAAAACGCTTAAAACAAAAGGCTTAAAACAAAACGACGGGATATTTTATGGACTCAAATAAAAAATCCAGGCACAGGATAATGGCCAACTCAAAGGGCTTAAGGTTTATAGCCTGCCTGACGGTGGTGATCCCGGTGTTTATAAGCGGCTGTGCCATGGTGGGCCCCGACTATACAAAGCTCCGGCCCGAAGCCGGCAAAAACTGGGAAGCCAGTATGGACAAAGGCCTGGAAACCAGCAGGCCGGAAAAAGAAAAGCTGTCCAGGTGGTGGCGGGTATTGAACGATCCTGTACTGAGCAAACTTGAAAAAAAGGCGGTTGAAGGAAACCTGGACTTAAAGACCGCTTTCTCCCGGCTTCGTCAGGCAAGGCTGAGCAGAGGCATCAGCCGCTCCGTGCTTTATCCCGCTTTGGATGCCGACGGCAGGGCCCAGCGACAGCAGAGCAGCGAGTCAATGCCCACGGGCTCCGGAGAAGAGCATGATTACTACATATCCCGGTTCGACTCTTCCTGGGAACTCGACGTGTTCGGCGGCATACGCCGCTCTGTTCAAGCGGCCCGTGCCGAGCTTGAAGCCAGCCGGGCAAATGCGGATGACGTGCTGACAAGCCTGACGGCCGAAGTAGCGTTAAACTATATAGAGGTCCGCACCTATCAGCACAGACTGGATATTACCCGGGAGAATATAAAGATCCAGAAAAAAACCTACGAAATGAACAAATCCAGGTATCAGGCGGGTTTAATCGATGAACTGGCCGTGCATCAGGCGCTCAGGAACCTGGAGCGCACCCGGTCAACCGTTTCACGGCTGGAGAGCGGACTGAGAGCCGCCAAGAACCGGATGGCCGTCCTTCTGGGCCTTGAGCCGGGCCTTGTAGATGCAGAACTGATTCCCTCCAGGCCGATTCCACAGGTTCCGGCCAAAGTGGCGGTCGGCATTCCGGCCGAGGCCATGCGACGGCGACCTGATATCCGAATGGCTGAGAGGCAGGTAGCAGCGCAAACCGCAAGGATCGGGGCGGCTACCGCCGAGTTATATCCCAGCTTCCATCTGTTCGGGACCATAGGGCTGGAGTCCCTGGATTCAGGGGATTTTCTCGACGCCCAAAGCGAGTTCTGGAGCATCGGGCCGGGAGTATCCTGGAACATTTTCCGCGGCCGGGCACTTCGCCTGAATATCGAACTGCAGACAGAAAAACAAAAAGAGGCCGTCATCAACTATAAATCCGCCGTGCTCCAGGCCCGGGAAGAAATTGAGGATGCCCTGACCCGATATGCCAAGGAGCAGATAAGGGAAGAGTCCCTGCAAAAAGCTGTTTCCGCGGCAAAACGTACGGAATTTCTGGCCAGGGACCGCTTCAAAGCCGGGCTGGCGGATTTTTATAATGTGATGGATGCCCAGCGCTCGCTTCTGGATCTGGAAGATGAACTTATCCAGTCCAGAGGCCAGGTGGCCTCCAACCTGGCCGGCCTGTACAAGGCCCTGGGCGGCGGCTGGCAATACCAGGACAAAACCGTAAAGGAAGCTGAAAACGCCGTAAACGGCAAAGAAACACAAGGTAACTAGAACCTGAATTGAAAATCCCGGAGGGTTTGAAATTTTTAAAGCTAAAAAAGGATTCATAATACATACTGCGGCAGTCTGCTGCTTCCTTTTCCTGCTTCTTGCCGCCTCTGGCTGCACCCGGCCAGGGGACAGGGTAAAGATCACCATCAATGACCGCAACTACAGCGTTGAGCTTGCGGCAACACCCGAAGCCCGGAAAAAAGGGCTGATGTACAGAAAGGAGCTGGCCGCAGATTCCGGCATGCTCTTTGTCTACCCGGAGGAGGACCAACGCTTTTTTTACATGAAAAACACCTACATTCCCCTCTCCATCGCCTTTATAAACAAGGACATGAAAATTATCGGCATCCGGCAGATGAAGCCCCTGGATGAAACCGTGATCCGCTCTGCGGGAGAAGCCAAGTACGCACTGGAGGTAAACCGGGGCTTTTTTCAGCGGAATAACGTGGCGGCGGGCGACAGCCTGGAGTTTGCAGGTCCCGTCCCGCGGGCCCGCTAAGAAAGGCTTCCGCCTTTTCAGGCAGCAAGCTCCTTTAAACGGGAAATCTGCTTCCAGTCAAATGCACTCCTGCAGGGGAAAACCGCGTTGTTGGTATAGACGGGATCGGATTCCAGATCGTAGCGCGCCGCACGGACCGCTTCCGGCCACATGGCGGTACGGGGGATGGGGCTGTAGTAGGCCAAAATCGGACTTACGCCGGCCTTTTTTACCATGAGAATATCCTCTGCCACAGCATCCAGTTCCTGGCCGGGCAGACCGGCCAAAAGATAGGCGCCCACCTGGCTGAAGTCAAAGCCAGCCTCCCGCAGACAGGCGGCAGCCCGGAAGAATTCCTCCCTCTGGACCTTCCGGTCCGGACGCTGCCGGTCGGCATCCAGGGTCTCCAGACCAAGCCGCAGGGTCACAAACCCGGCCCTTTTCATTAGGCTGGCCGTTTTTTGCGTGATTTCGTGAATATGGACGGCATTCGGCGTGTGAAAACGAAGTGCAGGGCCGCTTTGGATGATCTGCTCAAACAGCGGCTCTGCATGAGTTTTCCGGTTTACAAGCAGGGCGTCGTCGTAGAATACAAAATCTTGCACGCCGCAAGCATCGTGCCAGTGCCTGATTTCGCGGACAACACGGCCGGGTGAGGCCATCAGCCTGCGTGGCTGCAGGATATTGGAGGCGCAGTAGCCGCAGCTATATGGACAGCCAAGCGAGGACAGAAGCGGGATGGATGCAATTCTGTGCTGCAGGTCAAAGGCGGGATACGGCCAGGTATCCATATTTTGCGGATCCAGGCGGAGACTTCCTCCGACGCCGGTAAACTCCTCCACAACCGTCAGAATCTGCTCAACGCCGCTTCCCGTGACAACCTTGTCCGCGCCGGTGGCATGTGCTGCATGCTCCGGGCAGAGGGTGGCGTAAATCCCGCCCAGGACCACCGGCACGTGCGGGAAAAAGCGGCGCAGCTCGCCTACGGTCTCCGCAACGCCTGGATACCAATAGGTCATAAGGCTTGTGATAAGAATCAGATCAGGCGAGGAGGCTGTTTCCAGGTCTTTTCGCAGCCAATCCGGCGGTATGCCGTACCTGGAATAGTTCCTGGCCACATCGGCAAGGCCGGAAGGCTTTGCAATGCGCTCTTTTATATAAGGACCGCGCCCGTTTCTGGCCCCGGGGCCGGAGGGCTTTGCCCGCGGATGGAACCGGTCCAGGCAGTCTATAAAGGAAACCGAGAACCCGTGTTCCCGCAAAATCCCCGCCAAAAGGAGCAGGCCATAAGGCCTTGCCCACACATCATAGGCGGCAAAATCATGAATCCAGGGATTTACCAACAGGATATGCGGGGTGCGGGCGGTCACGAACAATCGTCGAATTCGTTGTCGAAATACTGCATGGAGGTCTTTTTCAGCTCCAGGCGGCTAAAAAGCATTGTATAGTCTGTAATGCCTGTCTCCTCGGAGATTCTCCGGGCTATTTCCCGGCATCCGGACTCGTCCGGGGCATGGACCATGGTATAGAGATTGTAGGGCCAGTCCGGGGCCGGGTCCCGGCGGTAGCAGTGCGTGACCTCGTCATATGCCGCGATCTGCTCTCCCGCCCTCTCTATAAGGGCCTCCTCCACAGACCAGGCCACCATGGCATTGGCGGTATAGCCGGATTTCTGGTGGCGCAGCGTGGCTCCGAACCTTCGGATCACGCCCCGTTCGTACAGGTCCCGAATCACCCTCAGCACAGTATCCTCGTCCATGCCGATCGTCTCGGCAATATCCCTGTAGGGACGCCGCGATACAGGCATATCCCCCTGAAGCGCCGCAATTACCTTTTTTTCAATCTCGTTGGGCATGATCCAGGCATTCTTTGTCGGGTTTCAGCGTTCTTGCCCCTCCGGAAAAAGCCGTCGGATATCGTCCTCATCAGCCCTGCAGACGCCCCGTTCCGTGATAAAACCGGTAACCAGGCGGGCAGGTGTGACGTCAAAGGCATAATTTGCGGCCGGGCTCTCCGCCGGTGTCAGCAGAAACTCCTCGTTTCCCGAAAACCCCGGCATGTACCGCAGCTCGTCCGGGTCCCGCTGCTCAATAGGGATTTCCGCCAGGCCGTCACGGATTTTCCAGTCAAACGTGGAAGAAGGCAGGGCCACATAAAAAGGCACCCGGTTGTCTTTTGCCGCCAGTGCTTTCAAATAGGTCCCGATTTTATTGGCCACATCACCAGTGTACGTGGTCCGGTCCGTTCCCACGATCACCATGTCCACAAGGCCATGCTGCATGAGATGGCCGCCGGCATTATCGCTAATAACCGTGTGGGCAATCCCCTGCCGCCCCAGCTCCCAGGCGGTAAGCCGGGAGCCCTGGTTCAGAGGCCGGGTCTCGTCCACCCAGACATGCACATCAATGCCTGCTGCGGCTGCTTCATAGATTGGAGCGGTAGCGGTGCCGTATTCAATGCAGGCCAGGCTGCCGGCATTGCAGTGGGTAAGAATCTGTACCGGTCCGCCGGATTTTTTTCGGGCCAGGGGCTCTATCAAAGAAAGCCCGTGATAGCCTATAGCCCTCGAATTCTGCACTTCTTCTGCTGCAATGGCCCCGGCCTCGCTTTTGGCCGCGGCGATGCGTTCGGCATTGCCGGCACAGCCCGCGGCCTTTTGTACCGTGCGCTCCACCGCCCAGGCAAGATTGACCGCAGTTGGCCGTGCTGCCTTGATTGCCGCGGCCTGCTCCGCCAGAAAAACATCATCGGCCGAAGCCCGGCCAGCATTTCTCAGAGCCACAAACACTCCGTAGGCCCCGGTCACTCCGATAAGAGGCGCTCCCCGCACCACGAGTTCGCGGATAGCATACACCACTGTATCCACGCTGTCCAGCTCAATGAACTCCAAACAACGTGGCAGTTTGCGCTGATCTATGACATGGACCGTATCGCTCTCCGGATCGAACCATATCGGCCGTGTACAGCTCTCAGCCATAATACACTCTTAATTGGAAGCCATTATGAGATGGCAAAATAAAAATCGAGCCAAAAATCGAGCCCCGTCTAAAAATCAGGGGGCTACGAAAATCCCGGGGAATGCAGCGCAACGCAGGTATCGGACTTTTCACGCACAAATTCCGACAGCCCGGCACCGGTCTGTCGGAATTTAGATTAGTTTTATTTTAATAGCCCCATTTTGCTGTTCTGTCAAACATAGATTAAAATCCGGGGCCACAGTTGCCCAGGATTCTGCGCTGGCGTCCTGTTTTTGTTTTACCTTGACAGCCTGGAGGCAAAAAAATTATAAAAAAAGGTTACCATAGTTAAATTGAGCGATTTTCAGATTTTCCGCAGATACAAGGAAAAGGTTTAAGAACCTGAAACGCTCGGTTCAGGCATATATTTTCCAACAAATATCAGAGACTATGAAAACCCTTTACCAGATTTTTGCAATTTTGCTTATTGCCGCCGTGGCGGGTTTTGGCTCCAACGCCCTGCGCAGCGAGCAGCTGCCCCTCTACAGCCGCGAGGGAATGCAATCCCGGGCTGATGCCGCCGAACTGCCGCCCTTCCGGATTTCGCTGGAGCGGGCGATAGAGCTTTATAAACAGGAAAAAGCCGTATTCGTTGATGCCCGGCCCAAAGCCGCCTACAACTCCGGCCACATAAAAGGCGCCATAAGCCTGCCCTGGCAGAAAGCCGAAGAGCAGTTCCCGAAACTGCTGGAGTCGGTTCCCATGGAAAAGCCCGTGGTCACCTACTGCGACGGCGAGGCCTGCGAATTGTCGGACATGCTGGCAGGATTTTTAGAGGAGCTGGGCTATAAAAAGGCATGGTCGCTGCACAACGGATGGAGCCGGTGGCGCGAAAAAGGAATGCCCGCAGAGCATGGCAGCTAAGCAGCATGAACATATAAAGCAGGCCGCCGGCTCCGCGGAAAACGGCCACCGTGCGCACAGCCCGGCGGAAAGCGGCATGGGCGCGCGGCTGCTTCTAACCCTGGCCATCAACTTTATCATTCCGGTTGCCCAGGTGGCAGGCGGGATTCTTTCCAACAGCATCGCGCTGATCTCGGACGCGGTCCATAATTTCAGCGACTTTGCCGCAGTTTTCATCTCCTACATGGCCTATCGCATAGGCCGCAGGGGCGTATCCGCCCGCCACAGCTTCGGGCTCCAGCGGGCGGAGATTCTCAGCGCCCTCTTTAACGTAATCATACTTTGCTGCGCGGTCGCCTATATCATCTATACCGCCCTGCAGCGGTTTTTCCAGCCGGAGCCGGTCTCCGGCTGGATTGTTATAGCGCTCGCCGGGGTGGGCCTTGCCGGAAACGGCCTGTCCGCATGGCTGCTGCACCGGGATGCGGAACACAATTTAAATGTGCGCGGCGCTTTCCTGCACATGCTGGGCGATTTTCTGACCTCCGCAGCGGTGCTGGTAAGCGGTGCCGTGCTCGTATTAAAGCCCTGGTACTGGATAGACCCTCTGCTCTCCGTGTTTATCGGCGCATTCATCCTGAAAAACTCCTGGAGTGTTCTCAGGGAATCGGTAAACATCCTCATGAACGCAGTCCCCCGGGGACTGGACCTGGAGGATGTACAGGAATTTCTGGAAAACCGCCCCGAAATCCATTCCGCCCACTACCTGCATGCATGGCAGACCGGCAGCCGCGGCATTGATTTCACCTGCCACCTCACGGTAGACGATCAAATGGTAAGCGAAACCGAAGGACTGGCGGCAGATCTGCGGCAGAGGCTCTGGAACGGTTTTGGCATTGACCACCCGGTTTTTCAGTTTGAATCAAGCGTCTGCGGCAATGCCACCCTTACATGCGAAATAGCGGATTGCGGGCATGCAGCAAAAAAAGGTGCGGAGCGGAAAAATCCTGCGGGACGGACGTATATGGATTTTCTGTTTTTTTTCCTGCGCCTGGCTGCAGGCGGCATTTTCATCTATGCCGCCCTCCCCAAAATAATAAATCCTCAGGCATTTGCGGAGACGGTGGCCAATTACCAGATTCTGCCCGGGCTTTTGGTCAGCCCGGTGACCATTGTGCTGCCCTGGCTGGAGCTTTTCACCGGAATTCTTATTATTCTGGGTATATGGCTTGAAGGGGCGCTTGTCATATACAACAGCCTTATGCTGATCTTTACAGCCATCCTTGTCTATAACACGGCGCGGGGTCTGGACATCCATTGCGGCTGCTTCTCACAGAGCGCCGGGCACATCATAAACAGCAAAACGATCATCCGCGATGTCCTGATCTGGATTCCCGCAGCGCTTCTGCTCTTGCGCGTTTTTACAAAGCGTGCGAAAAAAAGCGCCCGCTCCGGGCAGTCATGAAAGCCCTTCCTCAAGAACAAAAAGCATACAGACAAACCCCGCCCCCGGATAACTGCCTTCGGCGCTTTCACCGAACTTTTCCGGGGGGCTTTCCGGCGCTTCAAACAGCGCACTGCAGGTCTTTATCCGCTGAAAACCGGCCTTTTCAGCCATATCCGTCGCCTTGGCCGCTGTATAAAAACGGGCGCAGGAGTAAATGGGATGCCCGCACTCTGCGTCCCATCTGTACCGCCTTCCCCAGGGACTGTCAGCAGGAACCATCCCCACGATCAGGTTTCCCCCGGGCCGCAGGACCCGGGCGCACTCCTTCAGGGCTTTTGCCGGATCATCAAAAAAACAGAGCGTAAGCGCAAGAAGCACCCCGTCCATGGAAGCATCGGCAAAGGGCAGGTGCTCGCCCTGCGCCGCCAGCCCGCATATCCCTCTTTCCCGGGCTCTTTGCAGCATATGCGGAGCGGGATCTACGCCCAGGCTGATATCGAGGGCTTCTGCAAAACGGCCGGTACCCAGGCCCGCCTCCAGCCATCTGCCGGAAAAAGCCGGAAGCAGACCACGGAAGCAGCCGATCTCGGCCTTAAACACAGACGCTCCCATGGGGCTGTCATACCAGGCGTCATAGGCTGCCGCTCTTTCGTCAAATGCCCCCGCTGACCGCATCCTTATCCTCCCTGCTTCGCCTGCCTCATGGCTTAAAACAGTCAGTTCAGGCGTAATATTAGGCAGCCCTGCCGCTCCTGTCAATTACGGCCGCCAGCATCGCGGACGGGAATTTGCCGCTGACAGGGCCCGGGTATGGAAAAACCGCCTGTCCTTTGACAGACCTGCTGATGGGATTATATTACCTAAATTGAGCGATTTTCAAGTTTGCCGCAGATACAAGGAAGATGACTGTCGAGCTATAGGCAGCTATGCGAGACATCATCTGACGCGGTAGATGCGGTAA
>JAWOFF010000003.1:0-2934 GCA_046482325.1 Desulfosalsimonadaceae bacterium | reverse complement strand
CTTTTTACCTACTTTTTTGATTGAGGGTGAACCATGGCGCTCAGCCCGGTTTTTTATAAAAGTAAAGTTTTAATTTAAAGGTTAGGGGCCGGTTTAACCAGATATTTCTTTACAGCCTCATCCAAAGTAAACCGATTTTGCCGGCCTTGCGACATGAAGTCTTGAAATTAAATTGGAAAAGTTAAGATCTTTCCGTACAGTTTGCCTTTTTGGGGTTAAAGGGGCAGAGCACTTCTTGCCAGCACGGACAGTATTCCCGGGCATCCTGCAATTTGAACATTGAATCTGCCATTCTTCAGACCTATCAAATAAGAAATACTGCCGGACCATAGCCGCAGTGCTCGGAAAGGTTCCGCCAAATAATGATATCAATTTTGTTTTTGACTTGTTTTAATGTATAGTGGCTTAACAGGGGCTTGATCAGTCATAAGAATCTGGAGAATCTCAGGGCGCGCTGCATCTCTATATCCTGGGCGTCCGAATGCGCAGCGTAAATGAAGTCAAAAGAGATGGGCTCTACTGAGGATGCCACTACCGCGACCTACATCCCGAGAGCAATGACCGGACCAGAGGCCGATCCTTTGAAAATAAAGGAAGTCATCCAAAACGGGAAACGATACAACTCCGAATTGACAGGCATGAGCGGATAAATATAAAAACCTGATAAATTCATGTTTTTTCCGAAATAAGGCTGGACCTGAGAAAAGTCCGATGGAAGATTGAGGCGGCTTTTAAAGACCTGAATCAGGATATCGCCCAATTGAATACGGGGTGCAAACATGGAGATAAAAGACAAGTATGCAGTTGCAGGCGTTGGCTATACGCCCCAGGGCAAAGTCCCGGACCGGACTGCGCTGAGCTTTCACCTGGAGGCCTGTGTTAATGCCATTTCGGATGCGGGACTGGGGCCGGAAGAGATCGACGGGCTGATCTGCTATCGTCATTTTCCGCCATCCGCAGGGGAACAGGATGTAACCCCCTACCTGGTGGCCCAGCACCTTGGCCTTACGCCGAACTACCTCTACCAGGACGCCAACTGATCGCGCAGTCATCTGATGCACGCAGTTAGCGCGCTTGAATCTGGTTTGTGCAGGCATGTTCTTCTTTCCTATGGCCATAGCGGCCGTTCCGGCGATTCCATGATGCGCATGCTCGCCAGCATGACGGGAAATGACGCGATATACGGCCATTTCGGCGCCGCAGGCGGCTACGCCCTGGCCGCCCGGCGGGCCATGCACGAAATGGACACCGGCCCGGAGACCTGGAAGCATATCGCGGCCGGCCAGCGGGCATGGGCGGGACTTAACCCGGACGCCATGCTTCATAAACGGCCCCTGAGCGAACAGGAATATCTGGATTCCCCCTACATGATCGAGCCGTTCCGCCAGCATGACAACTGCCTGGTTTCCGATGGGGGCAGAGCCTGTGTCCTCACTACGGTGGAGCGAGCCCGGGATCTGCCTCATCCGGTAGTTTCGATTATGGGCATGGGCCAGCACAACCCTTCTGCTGATCTTCTGAATGCAAATTTCCTTGCCGGCTCCACCGGGGCCCGGCAGGCGGGCGAGCAGGCGTTTGCCATGGCGCAGGTCACGAGAGACGACATCGATGCCTGCCAGATCTACGACTGTTTTACCTACACCGTGGAGGTCACCCTCCAGGATTACGGTTTTTTTGAACCGGGGGACGGTAGAACCTGGTTTTCCGGAGGCACCATCGCGCCGGGCGGAACAATGCCGGTCAATACGTCCGGCGGGCAGCTGGCCGAGGCCTATTACATGGGCCTTACGCCGTTGACCGAAGCGGTCATGCAGCTTATGGGCCGGTGTGGAGACCGTCAGCTCGGACCAAAGACCCGGACCAAAACGCCGGAAATTATTCTTTGCAGTGACAATGGGGCGATCCTGCAGACCCATGCCTGCTATATTCTTCGGAGGCACTAAAAATGGCCTATACCAAACCCCTTCCGGAAATCAATGCCGACAACCGGATCTTCTGGGAAAACTGTCGGGAGCATGTACTGACGCTCCAAAAGTGTATCGCTTGCGGTAATTTTCGAAACCCACCCGCGTTTATGTGCCCCCGCTGCCTGAGCCGGAACTCCGAATGGATGCCGGTGAGCGGAAAAGGCAGCATCTATGCCTTTGCCGTATATCACACGTCTTTTCACCCTGGGTTCAAAGAGGAAATTCCCTATGTGACCGCCGTGGTGGAGTTGGCTGAAGGCCCGCGCATGATGAGCAATATTGTTGAATGCCCCCCGGAGAAAGTCTTCTGCGACATGCCAGTGGAAGTCACCTGGAGGGATGCGGAGGATCAGTTTTCCATACCACTGTTCCGGCCGGCTAAAAAGTAAGGGTCAGCAAAAAATCGCCCGATCCCGCACGCTTTCCATGGCCCTAAAAAAGACTGCAACCTTTATTTTCAAAACCGCACCCTAATTGACCATGCGTGCTCTTCCTTCCCACTCTTTTTCCCGGAGTTTGTATTTCTGGATTTTACCGGTCGCGGTCTTGGGCAGCTCCCCGAATTCAACCGCCTTCGGGGCCTTGAAACGGGCCAGGTTTTCCTTGCAGAAATCGATGATCGATTTGGCATCCGGATTCGAACCGGGGCGGGGCACGACAAAGGCCTTGGGCACTTCCCCCCACTTTTCATCGGGAATCGGCACCACCGCGACTTCCATGACATCCGGGTGTTTATAGAGGACGCTTTCGATCTCCACGGTGGAGATGTTCTCGCCGCCACTGATGATCACGTCTTTCTTGCGGTCCATGATCTGGGCGTAGTTGTCCGGGTGCATCACCGCCAGATCGCCGCTGTGGAACCAGCCGCCGCGGAAGGCCTCGGCGGTGGCTTCGCGGTCCTTGTAGTAGCCCAGCATCACGTTGTTGCCCCGCATGACGATCTCGCCCATGGTCATCCCGTCGCGGG
>JAWOFF010000175.1:0-3409 GCA_046482325.1 Desulfosalsimonadaceae bacterium | reverse complement strand
TACGCCCAGAAAAAAGTAAACAATAAGCAGCAAAAGCAGCAGCGCCAGCACCCCGCCTGCAGCAAAACGCTTGGATACAATGGAACTCTGATTCTGGAAGAAATACCATTCGTATAAAAGAATAAAAAAAGGCAGCGTGGCGGCGATCTCCTTGCTCGCAAAAGCGCAGAGAGCGGCAATCAGGCAGCCCGCCAGCAAGCCAAAAGCCGGGTAACGCCGGTCTTCCCGAAGAGCAATCCGCCCTTTTGCATACAAAAAAAGCGAGAGTATGTAAAACATGGCGGCAAGACTTGTCATCCGCTGCACAATATAGGTCACCGCATTTGTCTGCACCGGATGGATAGTCCAGAGCAAAACCGCGAAAAATGCAATCCAGGTTGGATACAGGACTTTGGGATCTTTGGGGACCTGTTCGGCCGCAGCCCCGGCCACCAGGGGTTCCGGTTTGTTTGCCGCGGACAGCCGAAGGGTGGTCTGGAACAGGAAAAACAGAAAACACGCGGTCAGGATATGAATTGCCAGGTTGACCACGTGATAGCCGAACACATCGGTTTTACCAAAATAATAGTTAATGGCGAGGCTTATCATGGAAAGCGGGCGATGCCTGCCGTGCGACTCGGTGACCACCTGTTTGAGCTGCTCCGGATTCAGCTTTTCGATCTGGATTTCCGCCCTTTCATCAAGAATGGAGGTGTAATCATCAAAGAGAAAGGGCACTTCAAACGTGCCGGAATACACCAGAACGGCCGCTGCGGCCAGTACAAGAACCAGCGCGGTGTTTATGGAGAACTCCCACTCGGATTTCTGTATTTGTACAGGCTCCAATTTCTTTTTACCTCCAACCCTCCCGGTCTGTCAGGAAATCACCAGGCGCATCTGCCGCACCGCGACATCGCAGCCTGCCCGCGAACACATCTGGTGGAGCTCTCTTTTCTTTTCCTCGCCCCCCGCCTGAAACGAGACGATAACCTCTTTTATATCGTGTTTTTTTATAATTTTATCGATCAGCTCGCCCCCGCCTAATACAGGGTAGCCATAAAACTTCTTGCCTTTTTTATGAGGGTCGTCGTCAATAAAACCCACAATGGAGAGTCCCAGAGCGGAGTTGCTTTCAATTTCCCTCACAAGCATCTGCCCGCCGGTTCCGGCGCCGTAAACCAGGACCGGCGTGCCGTTTTTGCTGCCGATGGAGATCCACTCGTCCAAAAGCCGGAAAAAAAAGCGGGAAAATAAAAGAAAGCTCAGCATCAATCCCCAGTAAATCACGAACACCGCGCGGGAGAAACTCTGGAACCGGTAAAGAAAAAGCAGGATCAGCATGGAGACCACCGTACCGGAGGTAACAGCCTTTATGTAAACGCTTAGATCCGTCAGCCGCGACCCCTGCCAGAGTCTTTGATAGACTCCGAAAAAAAACAGGGAAAAAATCTGGGCGGCGAACAAAATGGGGAGAGATTTAAGAAAAAACTTAAAGTTCGGTCCGATACTGCCTTCAAACCGCAGCAGATACGAAATGTAGTAAGCCATCGCTATAAGGACAAGATCGAGGACAATAACAAAGAGAGTCCGCATATATCCATCGCTTCCCAGGGCAAGGATAAAATACGGGGAGCCGTTGGCAGGCATTGCATCACCTGCTGTATAGACCTTGACCCTGGCCAGATACACCCAGAACATAATGATAAAAAGCAAATATGCCGCAATAATTACTATGCTTACACATGCATTTAGTGGATAGATGCCCAGCGCGATAAGACCGGAGATTGCGGCAAATATATATAAGACGGCCACCGCCTTCGGCTCGGAGAGGCCAACCGCCACCATGCGGTGTGAGGAATGATCCAGCCCCCCCTGAAATATGGAACGCGACACCAGCTTGCGCATCAGGCTTACAAACACCGTATCCAGTATGGGAATGAAAAGGATAAAACAGGGAATGGCCACTACAAAAATCTGGTTCAGTACAGCGCCGCCTTCTGCGTTGGGCGGAGAGTCGGTCACGGCCAGGCAGGCCAGCAGAAAACCGATGAACAGGCTTCCTGCATCTCCCATAAAAATAGAAGCGGGGTTGAAGTTGTAGATAAGAAAGCCCAGAATGCTGCCCAGAAAAACCGAGAGCAGAAGCCGGGACTGTGATGCAAGAAAATGGGCTTCAGGGAAAACAGTCAGCCAGAGGAAAAGGAAGAAACCGGATATAAAGGCAATCCCCGCAGACAAGCCGTCCATATTGTCAAGCAGGTTAAACGCATTGGTAATCCCCACAATCCAGAAAATACTGACCACGATATTGGCCGTGCCCGCTTCAAACCAGTGGACCTGGAAGCCCAGAAAAACCAGGGCTGAAGCTATAATTACCTGAAAGATAAGTTTATACTGGGGATTTAACTCAAAGATATCATCCGTTAATCCGGTGACAAAAATGGCTGCGGCACCAATTACCACGGGCAGCATGGGAAGGACCAGTTCCTCATACCGCCCCGCCGCCAGGGCGGCCGCCTGCCAGGCCACTATAAAACTGGCAAAAACGGCTACCCCGCCCAAAAGGCCGGTGGTTTTTGTATGCCACCTGTCTTTTCGGGGCATGGCAACATAGCCGCATTTTATCGAAAAACGTCTGACCAGGGGGGTTAGCAGCAGGGAGAGGAGGAATGCGGCAAAAAATGCAGGGGCGTAAAAAGCAATAAAATCCATCGGCTACAAATAGTAATCAATAACGCTTTGCACAATTAAACGCAGATTGTTTTGCGGGCGAAAGCCGATAATTTTTTCAAGCCGGCTCACATCCGGGGACCGGCGCTGCATATCCTCAAAGCCCGGGCCGTAAGCCCGCTCATAGGGAATAAATTCAATATCCGATGTGCTTGCGGTCATTTCTTTCACCAGGACGGCCAGATCCTTGATGGCAACCTCATGCTCGTTTCCCACATTAATGATCTTGCCCACTGCCTCCGGTTCCTCCATCATCCTGTAAAGGGCCTCCACGGCGTCTGATATATGGGTAAAACTCCTGGACTGCGTGCCATCGCCGTAGACGATAATGGGCTTTCCGATAAGCGCCTTTTGCACAAAATTCGGCAGCACCATCCCGTACTGTCCGGTTTGCCTAGGGCCCACCGTATTAAACAAACGGGCGATGATCACCGGCAGCCGTTTCTCCTCGTAATAGGCAAGGGCCAGGAATTCGTCAAAGGCCTTGGAGCAGGCATAAGCCCACCGCCTTTTCGTGGTAGCGCCCATCAAACGGTCTGCGTCCTCAATCAGGGGCTTTGCGTTATCGCCGTTCATGATCTTTCCGTAGACTTCGCTGGTGGAGGCTATAAGCACTTTTTTTTTGAACTTCTTGGCCTTGGAAAGGATCATCTCCGTGCCCTTGACGTTGGTTTCCAGGGTTTCCACGGGCCGGTTCATG
>JAWOFF010000046.1:0-7896 GCA_046482325.1 Desulfosalsimonadaceae bacterium | reverse complement strand
GAGCAATACCTTAAACCCGGCATATTCAGAAGGCGATATCCGGATGTTGACATAGATCCGGCCGCCGTCTCTGTGAAACTGCTTGGCCTTGTTGATAACCGGCTGTTCGGCAATCTGTTCTTTGTAATAGTCCGCTTCGTCTTCGTGGAACAGGTATGTAAACGGCCTGCTGATGAGTTCCTGTTTGCTGTAGCCGTAGATCGTTTCCACGGAATCGTTGCAGTCAAGGATTTCAAAGGTTTCTATATCCAGGACAAAAACCGGGTTTGGGATGTTGTTGAATATGGCGTAGTATTTCTTTTCCGAGGCCCGCAGCTGCTCTTCAAGGCGTTTTCGCGGGGTGATATCCAGGCACATTTCCATGGCCGCGACAACATGGCCGCTTTCATCGCTAATCGGGGATGTACGCACGATCCAGTGGCGGGTCTCCCCGTACTTGTCAAGTCCCGACTCTTCGGCAAAATGGGGCCTGCCGTCGGAAAAAGTTTTTTCAACCGGGCAGTTTTCGCATTTTTCCTGCCGGCCTTTATAGGCAAAATAGCAGGGGGCTTGGCTGTCTGGCTCAAAATGCACGGCAAATTCCCGGTTAAACCTTGTCAGGCGGAAAGTGCGGTCCACCACCGTGATAAAACAGGGAACCTGTTCGAAGAGTTTCTGGTATTCCTGCTTCTGCCGGTTGATTTCCTCCTGCTTTTTTCCGATCTTGTCAGCCATTTGGTTAATGGCGGCGGCGAGCCGCCCAATTTCGTCTGACTGATTGACCGGGACCCTGGCGTCGTGTTCGCCCATGGCGATGCGCCGGGTGCCCCTGATCAGATTCCGGATCGGCTGGTTGACAAAACGCATCAGCACCAGCCAGACGATCAGCGCAACCGCTGAGAAAAGTATAAGACTAAAGCCGATGGTCCAACGCTCCAGCGTGGCGACAAACCTGTCCTGGTTCTCCAGCGAAACAACAACATCGAGGACGCCCAGGATGCTCTGCTCCTTGTCGTGGAAGTGGCAGGCGGCAGTGCTGCAGTCTTTTTCGTTTTCAATGGGGGTGATAACTCCCATCAGCCGCCTGCCGTTTGTCTCTTTGATAAAGCGGGTGCGCATGGAAATCGGAAGGTCTTTAAGCGGGGGCTTTTTTTGATGGCAGACCCGGCAGGCTTTGTCTTCGGTATCCTTATGCTGGTTTAGCTCATTTTTTTTGTTGGAATACCTGATATTTCCTGCTTTGTTGTAGATGCGGATGGCCCGGATCTCTTTCTGTCCTGCGATGTCGTTTATTATCTGGGCAATATCCGGGCGGGCGTTTAGCATCATGGCGTAGCGGGTGCCGAGTTTGATGGTGGTGCTCAACCGGTCGACATCCCTGACAAGGCTCTGGGTAAGCTTCTGCCGCTGATGATTAATGGTAAACCAGGTCCAGGCGGCAAGGCAGAGGGCAAGGACGATGCCTATCGAGGCAATCAGCTTTGCCGCCAGGCGGTGTTTGAAAATGTTGTTTATCCGGCCCATAGGAGTGTTTTCTCAGATGCAAAAAGACAACACGAATAAATGGAGAAAGTTTTTTGGATGCCGCAGTGCCTTTTTCCCACAGGCCTCTGTAATTTTTTTAGGAAGAGCCTATCCAATGATTTCCCGCACGCTTTTCAAGAGATCTTCCGGATCAAAGGGCTTGCTGAAATAGGCGGCCACCTTTTTGATTGCCAGATGGCTGCTTGGCATTCCGCTTATTACAATAATCGGCAGATTCTTCAATTCAGGGTCCTTGGACAGGCGGCGGTAAAAACGGGTCCCCCATTCCTGCGACATTTCCAGATCAAGTGTTATCAGGTCGGGTTTTTCGGCTTTGACCACATCGTAGCCCTCCGTTCCGTTTGCCGCGCTGCAGGTCTCGTAGCCGTTGTCCCGGAAAAGGGTTTCAAGATATTTCACGGTATACGGGTCATCATCAATGACCAGAATTTTTTTGGCCATATCCTCTCGCTTTTCTATGCTGCATCATTTTTTTTTGTGGCACTGGCTGCACAGGAAGGGGCCTGCCCCCTGCCTGAGGTGGCAGCCGCGGCACTGCCGGTGATAGGCGCTGATCAGCTCCATGGGCGGACTTTTATCCGTCTTCTGATGGCATGCGGAGCATTCCATGCCGATGGATGCCTGCCCTTCGAGCAGCTTGCCGTTTTCGTACATATGATGGCAGATGTTGCATTCAAAAATTTCAGCTTTTTGATTGTGGGCGTCATGATCGAAGGCGACCTGCGGACGCATGTGGTTTTCAAATGCGGAGTCCTGTACAAAAGAAATGCCGCCCTGCGAAGCTGCAGTGATTACCGTGGCCAGAATGATCAGGCCGCCCATGCCTAAAAAAGAGAGAACTTGTCTGCCGTCCATGCAGTGCTCCTTATCAGAAATCCATGGAACCGTTTGCGCCGGCTTTTTTTTTGCAACAGCTCGTTCTATTGCTTTTTCATGCTCTCATAAATTATATCGCCCAAAAATTTGAGCTCCATGCCGAGTCCGTAATGCTTGATAATGTCTTCGAGTCCGCCGTGGCAGTTGTGGCAGGGAGCGATAACGGTCCGGACGCCCCTGGCCTTGACTTCTTCAAGCTGCCTGGCTTTTACACTGTTGCCCGTAACCCGCTTATCCCGGAACGGGGGGCCGCAGTTTATCACTCCGCCGCCTGCGGAGCAGCAGTAATTGTGCTCCCGGTTGGGGTGCATCTCAACAAATTGTTCGCATGTTGCCGAGATAACTGACCTGGCCTTCTCGTGCAGGCCCCGGCCGCGAACTATATTGCAGGGGTCATGAAAGGTTACCGGCTCCTCATATTTTTTTTCGATAATAATGCGGCCTTCCTCCAGCAGCTCGTAATAGAATTCAATGGCGTGCACAACCGGAATCGGTGCCATTTTCCAGCCGAGGTAGCGGTTGCCCGCGTCATGGACGGAACGAAAGGCGTGGCCGCATTCGCCCATGACGATACGTTTGGCTTTCAGACGCATGGCGGTTTCAAAGTGGACTTTCTTGAGCCGGGCCATCATTTCAATGTCGCCTGTGTACATGCACATGTCACTGTTGTCCCATCCGGGTGTCGCCGGCATGGTCCAGTTCAGGCCCCCGGCATGCATGATGGCGGCTGCCTGGTAGATGAGCTGTGCCCTGAATTTGGGCTCGGGACCTATAACCGAATAGAATATGTCCGCACCTTCCTTTTCCAAGGGAATGCGTAGATCGGCGAATTCGTCCCGGGCTTCTTCCTCCTGCCACTGCAGGGTGTCTATCCACTCATCCTCCTTTACCCACATCTGGTTCAGGGTGGCGGAGTGGCTGTGCGCAGTGTCCTGGATGTACTGCGGCACAACGCCCAGCTTGTGGCATATGCGGCGCATGAAAAGCATCATATAGGCCGTATCAATGCCGAAGGGGCAGTACATGACGCACCTGCGGCAGAGATTACATTCCGTAAATGAAATCTCACACGCCGTTTTGATAAAATCGGCGGAGACGCGGCCCTTTTTTTTAAGAATTTCGCTCAGAGTCTGTTTGATTTTGCCGGCCGGGGAATAGATCGGGTTTTTATTATTAGACAGATAGAAATGGCAGGCTTCGCTGCAGAGGCCGCAATGTGCGCAGGCCTCCACAGACGTCTGCAGTCTTGCCCCGCCCTCTGCGGCAAGCACTGCCTGAATCGTCTGCTCGATCTCTTCCCGGCTAAGGCGGGCAGTGCCTTCTTCAATGCCCTTGTCAGAAATTTCGGGTCTCGCGGTTTCCAATGGTTCGCTCATGAAGCGTGCTCCTTGTCTGTATAAAATTACCAGTCCCTGGCATTTCTTACCGCTCCAAACTCCGAGCCCGCATATCCCCGGATAAAAGGAAAGAACAGCATGTGGCTGAGCCGGGTAAAGGGGATCATCATAAGAACAATCTCTGCTGAGAACATGTGGAGGATGCCGGCGGCCACATGGCCGGGGAACTGGTGGTAGGACCAGAAGCCCGTGATAAACGGGAGAGCCACGGCCGCAAGGATGATAAAATCCGAAGCTGTGGTCAGGTAGCGGACATCCGGGAGCAAGAGCCTGCGGCAGAGGAAAAAAATACAGGCTGCAACAACGAGCAGGCTCATGATATCTGCCGCCTGATTCGGTATGTGCCACCAGTTCACCTGCCAGGCTTCATTGATGAGCACGATGTGGGCGCTTAGAAAGATGGGAACGGCAATCAGACAAATGTGGAAGACAAAAGCCACTGCCGTCATTACCGGGTGCTTCCGCATATTCACGCCGGCATAGGGGATAATCCAGTGCACAATGGAGCGCAGAGCGTAATAAAGGCTCATGTAATTAAATATCACGGGATCTTTTCTTGCAGCCAGCCGCCCCATTGCGATCAGGCGGTAGAGGCTTCCCAGGATGAAAACGGCGAAACTCAGCCAGACCAGGGGGCCGCTGGCGAGTTCATAGAGGTTATGCAGCATGCGGATCTCCTTTTAGGCCGGTTATCCCAGAATATCAGCCAGGGAAAGGACGGTGCGCACATATTTATCCTTGTCATTATCCCTGACGATTCCTCTCACCAACAGTTTTTTTCCGTCCGGTGAAAACAACGGGTTCCACAAGGTTTTGTACTCTTCTGTTGCCGGATGACCGTTCACAACGATCCGATAAACCCCGTTTTTCTCCGTTTTGGCAGCCACGTGCCGGCTGTCCGGGGAAAAAACCGGAGGCCAGGCCATGTCATAAGCTTCATCCCATGCTCTGCCGTCGACAGCAATGGTCCATTTGCCATCGGTTTTGCCCACACATGCGCTGCAGCGGCCGTCCGGAGACAGCACCGGGTCTGTGGCCAGATCCGAAAAAGTAAGTTTCCACGCTACATCATCCACCGCCAGCGTCCATCTGCCGAATTTCGGGGATACTATGGCGGCGATGCGGATGCCGTCCTGACTGTAAATATGGTGCCAGAGCTGAAAATACCGTCCGCCCCAAATAAGCTCCCCGTCCCGCGCAAGACTCCAGCCGCCGGATACGCGGACCGGGGCTGTAACGGAGCCGTCAGCAGGGTTGAAAGCGGGCTGCCATACAGATGAAAAGTGTCTGTTCCAGGGAACAGCGTTTACTGCAATAGTATAATCATTTACGCTCATGCGGACTTCCGCTGCTACCCGCTGGCCCGATGAATCAAAGGAGAGTTCCCATACATTTAAGAAATTGCGGGGCCAGGCACTGCCGTCTACCGCCACAGTAAAGCAGCCTTTCCGGAACGATGCGATGTCGGCCTCATTGATGGCTTTTGTCTGTATTACGGCAGCAGCCGCATCTCCGGCCGGGCTTGCTCTCAGGTGTGAAAGGTTGTAAAAGCCCTGCTGCCAGGGTATGTCATTTGTCACTGCAAAGTAGCTCATCTCCTTTTGTGCGGCGGCGGAGACGTTGCCGCCAGGGCAGTTGAATTTGCCGTCCCAGATGAATTCGAACCAGTTCTGCCAGGTTTTTCCGTCTATCGCCACTGTCCATTCCGCAGTATCCGAGACAAAAGCTGCCGCCCGGCCGTCGGGAAGGTAGCGCAGAAACCAGATTTTATCAAAACTGTTTTCCCAGGGCACGCCGTTTTCACACACGGCAAAAGCCTCCCCGTCCACTTTTACGATAGCGGCGACCGATTCCCCGTCAGGGCTGGCGCAGGGCTCCTCCACCCATCCGAAGGCACCGCGCCACTGCTGTATATCCGTAATGACGCGCTTGCCGGAGTCCCAGTCCCAGTTGCTGATCTGGCTCATAAAAGGCTCCTGTGCTGTAGGGTTGGCCTGAGTATACGAAATTTTATATGCGAACTGCGGAAATGCAAAAACTTTTTGTGTAAATCAAATATAATACTTTGTTTTTATTTGTTTTTTTTATAAATTTGTTCAAATCCGGGGGTTGTATTCTCCAGTATGCCCCCCTCCGGGCCCCGGCTAAGGAGCAAAACGGAGATCCCCAGTTTTTTCGCCAGCCTTTTGCCCCGCTCGACGCCAATTACGGTCATCGCGGTAGCTGCGCCGTCAAGAAGGGCATTGGAATGGAAACCATCCGGACTTACTGTAGTCACTCCGAGGATTTTTTCGGAGACGGGGCGGTCGGTTTCAGGGCTGAAAATATGATAGAAACTCCGGCCCCGGATAATAAGCGGCTGCCGGTAGTTTCCGCTTGTGGAAACGCGGATGGCGCCTTTGCTGGTAAGAATCCCCCATGATTTGCTCATATCTTCCGGGTGCTGAATGCCGATGCGCCAGGGCCCTCTTCGGTTTTTCCCGAATGCTGCGATTTCGCCACCCAGCTGTACCAGCCCCGCGGCAGCCCCCCGGCTTTCTAGAAAATGCCGAATCTGGTCCAGGATATAGCCTTTGGCAATGCCGCCGAAATCAAACCGGATCCCGGAATCCTGCAGACGAAGCTGCCGGCGATCCTCCCGGCGCAGGGACACTTTTTCAAAGCCGGTTTTCGACAGCGCCTTTCGGACGTCTCTGTGCGAAGGTATGTTCTGGTTTTTTTCCGCCTGCTGCCACAGCTTTTTCACCGGAAAAAAGGTCGGGTCAAATCCCCCGTTGCTAGCCCTCCAGAGTTTTTTCGCAATTGTAAGCACCTCGTAGAGCTCTTTGGAGACCTCCGTCCATTCCGTGGGGGATTTCCGGTTAAGCAGAGCTGTCTCGCCGGTGGATGCAAAGGGGTTGAAAATTTTGCCAAGACGCTCAAATTCGTTCCAGGCTTGGCTGAAAATCCGGCTTATTCGGGCAGGGGGCGTATCCGGAAGATGTAGGCGGATACGAGCCGGGATCCCGAAGTAAATCTTGCGCGAGCTTTCCCACCATTCGGGAGCAAGCTGTTTGACTTCAGTGGTTTGTGCTTTAAGGGCGGAGCCGCTGTTTTTCCTGGACAATTCCCCTTGTAGAAATGCAGCCTCTTTCCGGTGCAGAAGGCCGAACAGCACCCCCGCGCCGATCAGGAACAAAAATGCAGCCACTGCGGCAGGTTTTATCCATGTTCCGGTCTTGCCGGCCATAGAATCTCTCAGGCGTTTGCACACGGACCGTGGGAAAGCGGCAGGAAGCGGTGCAGAGTTCCCGCCACAAAGCTTTTGCGAGTTTGTTCAAGATAAATACGCTATATCTTACTTAAGGTCAAGGAATGCAAGCCGTCCGCCGTTTGGATGAAAGGGCTATTTCGCTTGACAATGGCTTTTGCAGGGATCTATTGTGCCTTTTTGGAAGGGCGGGCCGCGCGGCATGAGGCACTTTTTTTCGGAAAAATCAGCAGAAAGGGGGTATGGGGCCGGCTTGGAACATTTGATCGCAGTTATCGGATACTCGGACTCCGGCAAAACCACGCTGGTCACAGCGCTTGTAGCGGAGTTCAAGCGCCGGGGTTACCGGGTCGGCACCGTTAAGCATACCTGCCACGCCCCTTCGTTTGATAAATCCGGAAAGGATTCCTGGAGGCATTTTGATGCGGGTGCTGATACGTCAATGATTTATTCAGATTCGATATTCGCATTTGTAAAACGCAGGGCAGAGTCCGGGGAGGCCGATGGGGGCATTCACGGGCTGGGGCAGTATTTTGAGGATGTGGACCTGGTAATTGCGGAAGGTTTTAAATCTGCTGCTTGCCCGAAAATAGAAGTTTGTCGTACCGGTGATCGGGAGAGGCTCTTATACAGGCGTTTACCGGGGGTTATTGCTGTGGTTTCCCCGGATGACGGGAATTTTTCGGTTCCGCGCTTTGACTGGGACTGTGTCCCTGAACTTGCCGCCATGCTGGAAAAAAAGGTGCTGGGCAAATAATGTCTGAGGCGTTTTGGCAAAAGCTGCAGCAGCAGTTTTCTGATTATGTTGCAGGCTATTATTCCGACGATGAGGCGGAAAACCAGGCTATT
>JAWOFF010000022.1:0-8210 GCA_046482325.1 Desulfosalsimonadaceae bacterium | reverse complement strand
GCGGTTTTGTCTGGGGGCCTGTAACAATAGTCCTGCTGGTGGGTACCGGGATTCTGGTTACTATTGTTGTCCCTTTAATCCAGCTTCGCAAGTTCGGATATGCCTGGAAGCTGATCTCCGGCAAATACGATGACCCGCAAGACAAAGGAGAAATCACCCATTTTCAGGCCCTGAGTGCCGCGCTTTCCGCCACCATCGGGACCGGCAACATCGCCGGTGTTGGCACCGCGGTAGCCCTTGGCGGACCTGGCGCGGTCTTCTGGATGTGGGTGACCGCCGTTTTTGGCATGGCGCTTAAATACGGGGAATGCCTGCTCTCGCTGAACTACCGGACAATCCATCCGGACGGCGTTGTGGGAGCCGGGCCCATGTATTATCTCGAAAAAGGCCTGGGTCAGAAGTGGCTGGGCGTTCTTTTTGCCATATTTGCAGCAGTGGCATCTTTCGGCATCGGCAACATGGTCCAGGCCAATTCCGTTGCAGAGCCGGTTGAGACCTATTTCGGGGTTCCCAAGCTGGCCACGGGGCTGCTCATCGGAATCCTTGTTTTTTTGGTCATTGTAGGCGGCATCAAGCGCATCGGGCAGGTAGCAAGCAGACTGGTTCCCATAATGGCGATATTTTACGTCGCAGGCTCTCTGGTTGTGATATTCGCAAATGTCAGCGAAGTGCCCGCAGCCTTCGGCATGATATTTACAGATGCCTTTACAGGCACGGCTGCCACCGGCGGATTCGCCGGAGCCGCTGTGGCCCAGGTTATCCGTTTCGGTGTGGCCCGGGGAGTATTTTCAAACGAGGCCGGCCTGGGAAGCGCCCCCATCGCCTGGGGTGCGGCCAAAACACGTGAACCGGTCCGGGCCGGACTGATTTCCATGCTTGGCCCGTTTATTGATACCATTGTAGTCTGCACCATGACAGGCCTGGTTATCATTCTTACCGGAGCTTTTACCTCGGGTGAGACAGGAGCTGATCTGACCGCCAAGGCCTTTAATATGGGCCTTCCGGGCCCGGGCGGCTACATCGTTGCAATAGGCATTATATTTTTTGCCTTCTCCACAGCCATAACATGGTCCTATTACGGCGACCGCTGCATAGACTATCTTTTCGGACAGAAACTGGTCATGCCCTACAGGGTTCTTTACTGCCTGCTGCTTCCGGTGGGCGCCTATGTTGAACTGGCCACGGTATGGACAATTTCGGATATTTTTAATGCGCTTATGGCCTGGCCAAACCTGATAGGGCTGATTTTTTTAAGCCCGGTAATAGTCCGTTTGACCAGGGAATACTTCAGTGATCCCAAGCGGGTCTATCCGAACAGGTAAAACTACACCGCCGCCTGACCACCGGATTTTGGTGACGCGGCTTTTTCATGCTTTACCTGCCGGCCCGGATAGTATATTTTTTACGAAACTGGCCGGCAGATTTTGAAAAACAGAAAGAATACGGAAATGAGCCCAGAATTTTTAATTGCTGTAATTGCCATAACTTGTCTGCTGATCGGCATTCACATATTGGAAAGGCGCAGAAATGCCGCCCGAAAGTCCACTGACCAGGAAATGCTTTTTACAATGGCCAGAATCACTGAAACATCAGAATTTGAGCAGTTCCGGCAGGCGGCGGCGAGCTGGAACATATCCATGCAGAAAGTCGAGGCCGACTTTAAAAGATACCTTTTCCATTCCGAGCTTCCATATTATGTCCGGTATTATCTTCGAAAGTCAGCAGAAACCCGTCCAGAGCTTTTGTACATGGGTGCTGACTGCTATACCGGCATCATGATGCAAAAAGCAACTGCGGACCATAGGCCCCCTGTATAGAGCACCATCCGCATTGTGATTTTGCAGCAGAACTAGCAAACACCCCCTTTCCGCCGGTTTTGCGGGCCGCACGCACGCGGAAACAGGACATAGGGTAAGAAAAATTCAGACGGACAAAAACAATGGCTGCATATCGGGAAAACCTTTTGGAGCTACTGGTGGATGCACCCTGGTGGGTCAGCGCATCCCTTGCTGCTGCAGTTTTGGTACTGCTCAAATACATACTGCCGGAGGTATTTACAGGGAATTCCCTGGCCGGGGCCCTGGCCGGCGGACTGGCCGAGGCAGCCTGGCTGGTCGCCCTTATTGTGTTCATCCCTGCACCGGTTTCGATCTACAATACCTGGAAAAAAAACCGGCTGTTAAACGGCCAGGAGGATCCGTCGGGCATGACCAGACTCTCGCGCCGCGCTTTTACACAGCTTGTGCAGGCGGTATATGCCAGAAACGGCTATCGCCTCAAGCCTTATACGGATCCCACAGACCAGGCGGAAGTGGACATGATGGCAAAAAAAAACGGGGAAACCGTGCTGCTCCAGTACAGGCACCACAAATCCGGTCAAATTGAAAAACAGGCCGTAGAGGCAATGCTGGACAGACTGCAACAAGACGACGCCCGGCAGGCCCATATCATCTCCTGCAGCGGTTTCAGCCAGGAGGCTGCTCAACTGGCCCGAAACAGCAGCGTCCGTCTGCTGGACGCAGACAGCCTGGAAGCTATGTTACGCAAAGGACTCCGCTGAAAAAAGAAGGGGGCGGTATATGAACTCCCAACTTCTTGAATTTTTATCCACAGTCCCCCCATTTACCCTGCTGCCGGAACATGAGCTGCGCAAAGCAGCCCGGGATCTCACCAAAAGCCATCGCTACCGCGACATGGTCCTTTTTGTACAAAACAAGACCATGCTCAACTACATCTACATCCTTTTGGAAGGCAGGCTGGAAAAATATATTCAGGAGGGGGAAGAAAAAACCCTGGACGGCGTCCTGGAAGAAAGAAGCATTTACGGCGGCTTATCTATCCTGTTCAACAAGGGAATCTCCATCCGCACCGTTCAGACCCTGGATGACACCACTTTTTACTGTCTGCCCAGGGAGGAGTTTCTGGATCTTTGTTCGCGCTACACTGAATTCACCAGTTTTTTCACCGAAGAATTCAGCGAAAAGATGCTGCAGAAGCCTTACGTGGCCCTAATCGCCCAAAGCGCAGCAACCCAGGAAACAACCGATCATAGTTTTTTGAACCTGACCCTGCAGGATATCTTCTCCAGGGACCTGGCCTCCTGCAGCGAAAATGCCAGCATTCAGGAAGCAGCCCGGCTCATGACCCTTAAAAAAAGAAGCTCTGCAGTGATTTTGGATTCTGAGAGCAAAAGCATCGGCCTTGTCACGGACCATGATCTGCGAAAAAAAGTTGTAGCCCAAAACTACCCGGTGGACAAGCCCGTCCGCGACATCGTTGCCGGGCCTTTGATCACCATGCCGGCCCAGGCCCAGATATTTGAAGCCATCATGCAGATGATGAAATACGACATCAAGCATCTGGCAATCACAGACAATGCCCAGAATTTATTGGGCATCGCCACTGAGCAGGACCTGCTTATGGCCCAGGGCAGATCTCCGGTCTATCTTATGCGGGAAATTCAGCTTGCAGACAGCGTGCAGCAATTGCGGGCCAGGCAGAGGCAACTGCCCGGCCTTATCAAGTCCATGATAGAAAGCGGCGCCAAAGCCGCCCACTTAAACCGCATCATCACGGAAATTTCAGACGCCATACTCAAAAAAATCGTAAGCTTCGCACTGGAGCAGACAGGGGCGCCTCCGGTTGACTTCGCCTTCATGATCATGGGCAGCGAAGGACGCAGGGAACAGACCCTGAAAACCGATCAGGACAACGCTATCGTCTTCCGGGACGTAGCAGCCGACAAGGAAGAAAAAGTGCAGTCCTTTTTTCTTCATCTGGGTGATAAGGTCTGCACCTGGCTAAACGAGGCGGGCTACTCCTTCTGCGAATACAAAATCATGGCGAAAAATCCCAAATGGTGCCAGCCCCTGCACAAATGGAAACAGTACTTCGGGCAATGGATACACGAAGCCGATCCCGAATCACTTCTGCATTCAAGCATTTTCTTTGACTTCCGGCTGGGATACGGACAGGAAGATATCATCCGGGAACTCCGGGATCATCTGTTTCAGATCCTGTCCGGCTGGGTGGGCTTTTACCGCCATTTTGCGGAAAACGCCCTCCACTTTAAGCCTCCCCTGGATTTTTTCGGCAACCTTGTGCTGCAAAGCAGACAGGGCCGCAAGAACAGCCTGGACATCAAAACCCCCATGCGGCTTATCGTGGACTTTGCCCGGATCTATGCCCTTCAAAACAAAATAGAGACAACCAATACCCTGGAACGTCTGGAGGAAATCCAGCTGCAGGGGGCCCTGAAACAGCAGGACTATGAAGAACTGGCCCTTGCCTACGGATTTTTGATGCATATGCGCCTGGCTCACCAGGTAAACCTGATGGTGGAGGAAAAGCAGACGCCGGACAACCTGATTCTGCCCAACAAACTGACCCATATGGAGCGCCAGTCCCTTAAGGAAGCCTTCAAACGCATCAAGATAGCCCAGGGCAAAATGCGCATGGACCTGACTCATGACACCGGCATCACCTGATGCTCCCTTTTGGGACCCACGTATTTGACCTGTTCCATGACTGCTCTTGCCTGTAGGAGAGTATGAACGCCCTTGTTCTGCAATAGCGGAATAAGCTGCAGAAAAATCTCGGCGGTAGTCAGGGCGTCACCAAGAGAGGTATGCCTGGAATATATCCGTGTTCCCAGCCTGTGTGCCATCCCCTGCAGGGAATGGTCCTTTTGACCGGGATGCACGTACAGGGAAAGTAAAAGTACGTCCAGCACGGGATTTTCGAATTTGACGCCGATATTCTGTTCTTTCAGCTGCAGAAATGTAAGGTCAAAGTCAGCACAGTAGGCCACCAGCACTGTATCCCGGGCAAAGCCCCAAAACCGGGAGAGCACCTGTCCCGCCCCCGGCTCCTGTTTTACCATTTCATCGGTTATGCCGTGAATGCGCGTTGATTCAGGGCCTATGGAACGGTTCGGATTAATAAGGCGGTCAAAATGCTCGCCAGGGACAATACGCGAATTAAAAATGCGAACCCCGCTGACGGATACGATTTCGTCACCGCCCAGGGGATCTAAGCCCGTGGTTTCAAGATCGAACACGGTATAGCTCAGATCAGAGAGCTCACAGCGGTCAAGAGAGGAGCTTTTCTGTGGTCTGTAGAGAAGATGGAAATCGTAAGTGCAGGGCCGGCAATTCCGCAGGCCATCCGGTTTTGCTTCGAAACCCGGCTTGGGGATGTTTTGCGCGGCAGCTGCGCTGCCGTAGCCATGGAGCAGACAATATTCCCCCTCTGCATGCAAAAAAAGGGCATAACCCAGGATCCCCTCCTCCTGGTCCTGGATACAGACCATCTGGGCGGTTATATCCCGGTCCAGGGCTCGTTTTACCTGCAGATGCGTCACCGGTTCCTGCACGCGGCTTTCCAGCTGATCATGAAGATCCTGCATCGCCCGGGCAATCTGATCCTGATCCACAAATGCTGAAAGTGATCTGCCGAGCCCCAGGCACAGGCCATACCCGTTGCCTTCGCCCTTGCTGGTATTAGACCGGCAGAGCTGCTCTTCGGCTTTTCTGTTATACAAAAGCACCTTGCCCCTTTTGTTGCAGACCACTACGCCCAGGGGCAGACGGGTAAAAAGGGAGGCCAGTGTTTCTCTGTCCTTTGAGAGCCCTGCATCGGGCTGGTTCTTCCGGCTAACCTGCTGCTGCAGAAACTGCAGCTTGTCCGCAGCCTTGTTGATCTTCTCCACCATCCGCCGGATTTCTTTTCCCCCCTCGACGCTGATCCTGTGCGCGGGATTGACGATGCTTATCAACTCAATTTCTTCGCTGATTCTGGACAAAGGCAGGATATAGTTCTGGAAGATCTCGTTTAACAGGAATAAAAACCCCATTAAAACAAACAGGCCGACAAGGAACAAGAGACCGAAATAATCGCGCGTCACCTGCCAGATATGCACTCTGGCCTCGCCGGGAAGCTGCGCCCAGAAGTTAAAGAGCAGATATCCCAGCAATAACAGCAGGGCAAGGACTATGGCCAGGGTCAGCACCCAGAATTTGCTCTTCAGACCCATAATCGTCCATTCTCCCTGCCGCAGGCATAAATCAGGCTGTTTTTCATTTGCCCCGGGATGGCAAGGGGGGCTTGCGCAGGCAGTAGGTCTTATTGTTGCCGGTCCGGAACGTATGCTCCGGACCGGCATTGCAAAGTCACTATACTTCTATCCGAGAATTCCCACGCCTATGAGGATCACCCATATGATGGAAGCTCCCACGACTATTACCATCCACAGATCTTCTTGTTTCATAGCTTTCCCTCCTTTTCCGGGCTGAACCCTTATCGGATCCACTGATTAAGTGACCTCCTCCACCACGATATTTGGCTCGTTTTCCGCACGCTTGATGGTCTTCTCGGTGATGCTAGACATCTCGGCCTTGAAACAAAGGGCCCACATCATGACTATACCCACAATCCACCAAGCAATCTGCCAGGACCACACCGGCGGAAACCCGGCAAACTCAAAGGCAAAGTTGCCCAGGATACAGGCAGGGCCAATGGCGAATATGTACCACACAGGCACCACGAACTTCATGGCATCCCGCCATTTGCGGCCCGCGGGACTGGGCTCGTCCACGTTATCCAGCCAGCCGCGGAACTCCTTTTGCCGCTCCACGGTCTCGGAGCTGTCCTTGACGCCAAAAGCCCGGAACAGGTAGGCCACTACCAGTCCCGTGAAGGTTCCCCAGAACGCGCAGTGCATGGTCAAAGGATTGGGCCAGACCTTGTAGGTCAGAAAAACCGCGGTCAGGCCGGCCAAAATGCCGAAAAAGGTTCCGTAGGAAGGCCAGCGCAAGCCCCAGAGTGTTCCCAGCAGAGGCACGTACATCACAAATCCGAATGCCGTAGCAAGTGCACCAAGGATCACCAGTGCAGCCTGGGAGGTAAGACCCACACTCAGGGCGATTATGGTGATAATGGTTACAAAAACACGGTTTACCCAGATCTGCTCGGCATGGCCTCCTTTTTTATTGCGTATTTTGAGCCACCAGATGTCTCTGAGGAGCATGGAGCCGGCAGTGCCGATATAGGGAGCTGCAGTTGAGTGCATGGCCGCTATCAGCCCGATAAATGTTACACCCAGAAGGAACGATGGTATGTAGTTTGCCATGAGCTGCGGCACAACATCACTATCCTGGGTCAGGGTCAGCTCTCCGGCCCTGTCCAGAATTACCGCTCCGAGGCCCTGGAAGGCGGTGAAGAAAAACAGGGCAAAGCCCACTATAAATGTGGACATAAACACCTGCTGCCAGGCAAAGGGCCTGGGGTTCTTGTTTGAAAACTGCCACATGATAAAGGCGGGCGAGGACTGGATTCCCATGAGAGCGAACATGTAGGTCAGGATCATCATCCCTGTCCAGATTGATTCGCCCACCGTGAACTCGATTATAGATGGCACCTGCAGGTATTTGTCGGGCAGATTGGCTACCTGCTCACTCATCGAACTCCAGCCGCCGAGATGGGCCAGGGTAAAGGAACCGACAAGGATTATGGCCAAGACCAGAAGCACAAACTGGATCACCCCCACCCAGGTGCTTGCCCTAAGGCCGCCTGTGACAACGTAGAACCAGACTATGCCTGCCATGATAATGGCTCCATAGAAAAGCGGCATGCCGGTAACCCATTTGAAAAGCGCTGCCGCGGCCATGAGCTGCACTGCTGAATAAAATATGCCGTAAAGACAGGCTGTAATAACCACCAGGTAGCGCACGCCGTCATTGTTGTAATAATAGGAAAACATGTCACCCGGGGTTACAAATCCGTACCTCTTTCCTGCAAGCCAGGCTCTTTTGGCAAAAAAGGTTCCGGTAATAGGAATGGTAAGAACATAAAATGAAGCAAAGGCGTATGCCAGACCCGCTTTCCATATCAGGCCCGGATGGCCGACCGTGGTCCAGCCGCTGAACGAGGCTGCGGTGGCAGCCATCAAAAAGGCGATCATGGGGATCTGTCTGCCGCCCAGGCTGTAGCCGGAGGAGGTTTTTTCAGTGAAATACCCCCTCAGTCCCCAATAAAAACAGTAAATAATGTACAGACCCAGAAAAATCCAGACCCACGTTGTGTCGACAGCAAGCTCTTCCATAACTTCCCCCCCTTTTTTGTTGTTTGTTCCCGGGCCCGGCCGGCCCGGGAACAAACAACAAAAAAGGGGGGGAAGGTATGGAAGACATTGCTGTCGACACAACGTGGGT
>JAWOFF010000181.1:0-33277 GCA_046482325.1 Desulfosalsimonadaceae bacterium | reverse complement strand
GCCAGGGCCTCGGCGGTGGTCTTTCGGTAGTCGATCGCAAGGGCCGATATCTCCCGGTGGGCGCGGGCGGATGCCAGGGCCGAGTCCGCAAGGTCGATCCCCGTCACCCGGGCGCCTGCCCGGGCAAGGGCCTCGGACAGGATGCCGCCCCCGCAGCCCACATCCAGTGCCTTTTTGCCCTCCGGATCCGCGCGGTCTGCAATATATTGCATGCGCAGGGGATTAATATCGTGGAGCGCTTTGAGCCGCCCCCGCGGCTGCCACCAATCCGAGCCGTGATGATCAAAATACACGATTTCCCGCTCGTCAATATTTTCTTCAGCAGGCGGCATCAGTCGATCCCGGTTTTCGCGGCCGGCGTTAAAACGCCGCCGGTTTTCAGTAGGCGCCTTCCGGTTCATCGCTTACTTTTCCACGGAACACGTAGTAGCAGTAGCCCATATAGCAAAGAATCACCGGCAGAAAAACCGCCGTACCCGCGAGCATAAAGGACTGGGAGGCAGGGGCTGAAGCCGCGAGACGAGAACGGCAACGATCATGGCCATGCCCAGCATAATCCGGCCGTGGCGGATGTGGCGGCGACGCAACAGGTAAAAGGCCCCGATGCCGCCAACCGTAAAGGCGGTGGTCAGGTAGGCGGCTGTTACCATGTGAACAAAGCGATGGCCGAAGGATGGGTTAAAGATAATTTTCAGCCAGTCAACCGGCTGCAGGATTCCCTGCGCGTCAACCCGGAAGCCGGCGGGCGTCTGCATCCAGGAGTTGGCCGACAGGATCCAGAAGGCGGAAAGCAGGGTTCCCAGGGCCACGATAATGGTTGCGGCAAAATGCATGCGCCGGCCCACCCTGTTCCATCCGAAAAGCATCACCCCCAGAAAAGAGGCCTCCAGAAAAAAGGCTGTTATCACCTCATAGCCCAGAAGCGGGCCCGGGATGTTGCCGCCTGCGTCCGAGAACACCGACCAGTTGGTGCCGAACTGAAAGGAGAGCACCACGCCGGAGACCGCTCCCATGCCGAAAGCCACGGCAAAAATCTTTACCCACATCCGGTAGACTTCCAAATATACGGAATCCCCGGTTCTAAGCCAGCGCCATTCAAGAACGGCCAGCCATGAAGCCAGGCCGATGGTAAAGGCAGGAAATATAATATGAAAGGATACGGTAAAGGCAAACTGGATGCGTGCCAGAAAAACCGGATCCAGATTCTCCAGCATTAGCGGCCTCCCCTTATACCACCTGCTCGAAAAAATTGCCGGTCGGCGAACTGAAGGCAACGGTGCGAAAATGCACGCCGCTGTCGCTCAGTCCGTTTAAAAACCGGCTGTGAACCACTTCGCCCACCGCCTTGAACTTCTCTGCGTCGATTTTAATGGTCTTGCCCACATCCAGGCCGTATTCCGTGCTAAAGCGCAGCCCGCTGGGGGAAAGATCCAAAAGCCTCCCCGCCATCCCCCGGCCCGGCCAATACACGTAGAACACGATCCCGTCGCTTTTGGCGCACCTCATCAGCGCCCTTGCAGACCTGCCGGACATATCGGCAACACTTGAAAACAAGGGGCTTGCGCATACAGGGCAGAGCCTGTCCTTGCCGCAGCCGGAATCAAAATTGTGCGGGGTCTTACAGAACTCGCAGTAGCGGGTGATTGCAGGTTCAAACTCGGCTTCTTCAGTATTATCAGGCGCACCTGCCCCCGTAACTGCCGGGTATTGCGTATAATTGCGCAGATTCCGGGTGCTGTGGGAATAATCCGGGAAAAACAAGGCTGTCTCCCGAAGGCTCCTTTCCTTCTCCGCCCCGGCCTGCTCCTGCATCTTCCTTGCAGCTTCGCCGTGGCCGTACTGCTGCAAAAGCCTGTCATACAAGGCGCGTTTTCTGGCATTGTTCAATACCAGGTAGGCCGCATGAAGCAGTTCCCCGGCACCCTTGTGTTTTTCCAAAAGCGCCAGATATCTCTGGCGGATTACGGTTGCGTGAGCATCGGGCTGCACGCCCAGCACCCGGTAATAGTTGCGGCGATTGCCCTGCGGATCCCTTGTACACCTGCTGGCGGCGCGCCCGATCCTGCCCGCCATAAGCCCCATGCGCCGCAGCGGTCCCCGGGAGAGCGTTTCTATGTCGTACTGCTGCAGAAGCCTGCGGTCATAGACCTCCCGTTTCCGCGGATCACTGAGTGTCTGGTAGGCCTCGTTGACGAGCGCAGCATCCTTGTTGCTTCCGCCGTGATCCGGATGCATCCGCAGCCTGTGCAAAAGCACCCTGTAGTTTTGCCGAATGGTGTCAAAATCGGCATCCGGCTGCACTTCAAGAATTCTGTAGTAATTGCGTCGATTCACCACCACTATACCACTAGACCACTAGGGACGCCCATTAATTTATAAATTTCTCAACAGATAAACGGTACTTTTCCTTCAGCACCACCGCCTCGCCGCGTTTCACACTTACACTGACTGCAGGCTGACTGATCCGCATGCGTCTGGCCAGCGCCGTCATGCTGTAGCCGAGCTCGCGAACCGCCCAGTAGCAGAAAACGCTTCGCGCCTTAACCCTGGTCTTTTGCTTGCCCGGCAGAAAAATGTCCTCAGCAGCCAGAGAAAAAATCCCGGCCACATATTCGGCAAGCTCTTCCAGGTCCAGACCGTTTCGCCTGAGACGGTACTTGCGGGAAAAGTTCTCCGCTGCCGCCTGCAGGGTATCTTCAACAAAGTCTGAATCCCCAAGAATCCGCTCATCGCTTTTTACAGCAGAACTCTGCTCCTTGCACTGCTTTGCGGCCTCCCAGCCGCCGATACTCCGGATAAAGCCGCCCCCGATCAAATCCGGGCGGCTGCCCTGTGCAATACCTTTGCTGACAAAAGCCCGGTAGTGCTGCCTGGCGGGCCCGTTTTCCGGGTCGAACAGGCTCAGCACATAGCCCGTATTCTGCCAGGGATGCTCCGTATTTTGCATAATGACTGCATGGCCGGTATACAAATACTCGTCAAGCGCCTCCATGCCCCCCACGATCCCTGCGCGCACGGGATTGAGATGGATATAGCGAACAAGTTCCAGCAAGTAGGCATCTTCCTGGCAGAGAATGGATTTATAGCGATTCTGGAAAACGTGGCCGTTCCTGTCATGCCGGCGGTTGAACCGGACGGCATACGCGGTAAGGGTTCTTCGCATGACGGTGGCTATCGGGGTCTCTCCGGTGCGTAGCAGCAGATGCAGATGATTGGGAAGAAGCGCCCATGCAAGGCAATCCGTGCCGGTATCAGCAAGTACATTTCCCAGACGCTCCAGAAAATTTTCCCGATCTGTATCATCCAGAAAAATGTTCTGCTTCTCAATTCCACGGGCCATAATATGGTGCAGTGCGCCGGGAGCATCTATTCTTGCTTGTCTTGGCATGTCAGATAGTTACCACAGCCGGAAGGCTTTGTAAACGTATCATTTCGCGCTCGTGCCCTTCGCCTTTTGTTTGACAACATACGCAATGCCCTGTATTTATTGATACATGAGTCTGATTCATGCAATCAAATCCTGTTTTGCCAAAAACGTCTCCAGCAGCGGCGAGACTCCGGAGAAGCCTGGGCCGGAGCCTGTACAGGGGCCGACTCCCTGGATCGGCGTGGATCTGGACGGGACCCTGGCATATTTTGATTCTGAAAGCACCCTGGCGGAAATCGGCCCTCCGATTTCCGCGATGCTTGCCAAAACAAAAGAACTGATTGCATGCGGCGCGCGGGTCAAAATCTTTACCGCCCGGGCGGCAGACCCCGGGCAGCTGCCGCTGATCAGGAAATGGCTGCAGGAAAACAGCCTGCCGCCCCTCGAGATCACAAATGTCAAGGATTTCTATATGATCCGGCTCTATGACGACAGAAGCATTCAGGTGGAGAAAAACACCGGCAGAATCCTAAGCGATGAGGCCGGGGAATAAGTAGCCGGTCTTGATGCCCCGAAAAAGCCTTTGCGATAATATCTGAAGCAAGAAACTTATAATTTAATGGGCGTCCCTAGGGGAAGGGGGGGTTGAAGAATGGTAAAAAATACGTTATATAAAAAAAATGCGCTATCGAAGAGAACAATATCAGGCCTATATCAGATCCCTGCAGCAAAGCCGGCGCAGAGACAGAAAAACAAGAGTCTGGCTTCTGCTTTTGCTGGCTGTAACGCTGACCGTATACTTCGGCCTTCAGCTACAGCCTGTTCTAAGCTGCATACTCTGCAGCAGGCCCGAGCAGAAACCCAGCCCGCTTGCCATGACTCCGGCAAACGACTGCCAGGCCCGGCCGGTCCGGGCCGGGGCCGCGGAGCATCCCGGTTTGCGCAAGCCATGGGATCAGTCGTTCGGCTCCTCCCTGGAGACAAAAACCCTGGAGGCCGGCCGCGGCGACACCCTGATCCGTATCCTGCAGCGGGCGCAGATCCCTTCCGATGAAGTCCATAAGATCATAGAAACGCTTAAAACCGTTTTTGATCCTGCCTCCCTGCGCCAGGGCCAGCAGTTCCAATTGGACTTTGTCCGTTGCGGCAGCCGCAGCCCTGTTTTCCAGGGCCTGCACCTCAAGCTCGATGCCCGCCGGGAGATACAGCTTATGCGGGGCGTGGAAGCAGGCTATTACGTCAAAGAGACCGAGCGGAAGCTTCAAACCCGCGACAGCCGGGCTTCGGCCACCATCACCTCCAGCCTCTACCATGCAGCCAAAAAGGCCGGCATGCCAATTGAGGTCCTGATGCAGATGATGCAGGCCTACGCTTATAACGTGGATTTCCAGCGCGATCTCCAGCCGGGAGACCGGATCGAGGTCCTGTATGAAGAAAAAGTCGGGCCGGACGGCCATTTTGTGAGAGCCGGAGATATTTTGTATGCCGCCCTGCATACCAGAAGCCGCCATCTCCGTCTATACCGCCATGAAACAAGCGGGGGGAAAAGCTGCCTGTTCGACGAACAGGGCAACAGCATGCGCAAAGCCCTGATGCTGACCCCGATTGACGGGGCAAAAATCAGCTCCGGCTACGGCATGCGCAAACACCCGATCCTTGGCTACAACAAAATGCACCAGGGCCTGGATTTCGCAGCCCCCCGGGGCTCTGCCATCATGGCTGCAGGAGACGGCATCGTGGAGGCAGCGGGGCCCCGGGGTACTTACGGCCACTACATCCGTATCCGCCACCCCAACCACTATAAAACCGTCTACGCTCATTTAAGCGGCTATGCCGGGGGAATAAGAAGCGGTACCCGGGTCAGGCAGGGCGAAACCATAGGCTATGTCGGCTCAACCGGAAGATCGACAGGACCGCACCTTCACTTTGAGGTCCGCTACAGGGGAAAGCCAGTAAATCCCGCCAAGGTGGACACGCCGCCGGGCAAAAAGCTGGAAGGCCGGGAGCTGCAGCGTTTCTTACAGAAAAAAAAGAAGCTGGAACAGCTCTACGCATCCCTTGGCGAAAAAAAACAATTGGCCAGCGCAGCGGCTCACCCCAGGGAGACAGACCCGGTCAGCCAGTAATCGCCGCTACTCCTTCTCGTAATACCGCAGGGCCTCGGGCATCATTTCCTTAATGGCGGCAATACGCTTTTGATCCGGCGGATGGGTGCTCAAAAACTCCGGCGGGGACTTTCCCTCTTTCTTATCCGCCATGCGCTGCCAGAAATCCACGGCCACGCGCGGATCATAGCCGGCCATGGCCATAAAGATCAGTCCCAGGTGATCAGCCTCCTTCTCGTGCAGCCTGCTGTAAGGCAGCATCACCCCGAGCTGCGAACCCACCCCGTAGGCCATCATCCACAGCTGCTGGGCCACTGCCGGCTTTTCCCTTATTGCCTGGGAAAGCGCCACAGCCCCGAACTGGGCCAGCAGCGCCTGGCTCATGCGCTCATTTCCGTGCCGGGCCACCGCATGGGCGATTTCATGGCCCATCACAACTGCCAGTCCTGCCTCTGTCTCTGCCACCGGCAGCAGCCCGCTGTAGACCACCACTTTGCCGCCCGGCATGGCCCAGGCATTGACCTCCTCGCTCTCCACAAGATTGAATTCCCACTGGTAGTTGGTCATGCGCTCACTGTTGCCGCGCTCTGCAAAATACTTTTCCACCGCCTCGCTGATCCGGCGGCCCACCCGCTTGACCATGCGGGTTTTTTCCTTGTCCTCGGAGAGCTCATTGTCTTTTAAGAACTGATCATACTGCTTAAGGCTCATGGACATTATTGAAGAGGAGGGAATAAGATTGAGCTGCCTGCGCTGCGAAATGGGCACGCTGCTGCATGCTGCAATCAGGAAAAGAAGGAGAAAAACTCCGATAAATAAATGCCGGAGGCGTTTCAAGGAAAATCCTCCTTCCGGTTATTCCGCAGGCCGATACAAATCAGTCGCTTGCCCCGCTTTTGTATGCCTCGTCAAGCCTGGCGGCCACGTAGGCCACGTCCGCCTCGTCAAAAACATCCAGGTCAAAGGTGTACGCGTCTTCTCCGAACAGGCCCTCGGGCACCAGGTCCCCCTTTTCCTCAGGATCGCTTATCATCTCGCCGAAAAAAGCAACGGAAACCCAGCGCGGATCGTCTTCTATCACGTCCACCATGGCATAAAGCGGGCGCGCGGTCTGATTGGGGTGCTTTGCCCGCAGGGAATAGGTAAGCCCCTCCCTGGGGACGAATTCCAATTCTGCCTGCTCATGTTTTTCGAGCTGAGCCATCAGCTGCAGAAAGGCCTGCTTGCTTTTGTTCGAAGATTCTGTCCAGTTTTTGAGGAATTGATCGAGTTCGGAAATGTTTCTTGCAGGCATGTTCAGCCCTCCTTTCCTGCCGGTGTTGATGGTTCTGAAAAACAAGCTAAAAAAATATTAAATAGCATGAGGGTTTCAGCCGATTCAATGCCCAATTTGCTTTTTCCGAAAATAAACAGGACCTGACGGCCTAAACCCTTTTGGGCTTTATAACCTCCCTTGTATTTGCTATAAAGTGCTATAAAGAAAATGGTGACCTGAACCGAGCGTTTTTCAGGTTTACCGCATATAAGAACCTGAATTGAGCGATTTTCAAGTTTACCGCTGATACAAGTTTGAAACGCTCAGTTTAGGAAGAAGAATATGACATCAAGCCAAAGGCAATAGAAAGGCTCACGCCATGAGAAAACTGCTGATTCTGTTTTTGCTTGCCGCCTCTGTGCTGCTGCCTGCCAGCGCGGCGGCCGGGGGATGGAGCCCCCTGCAGATTGCGCTGTGGCACCCGGCCCAGCTTGTAGACGAAGACGTAAACGTTTACGGCCTTCGGCTAAACCTTTTCTACGGGAAGAACAAAAACGTCTGGGGCCTTGATCTTGGAGCTGCAAACACCTCCCCCGAACGGGTCGGCGGCATTCAGGCGGGCATTATAAACGGCCCCGGAGCGCTCGGGGGGATCGGCCTGGGCGTGATAAACTCCAGCCGCAGGGTGGACGGCCTGCAGGCCGGAATCCTGAGCGTGGCCGAGGACTCCGTAAACGGCGCCCAGGTTTCGGCCGTCTTTAATAAAAGCCGAAAAGTGCGGGGGGTCCAGATCGGCCTGATAAACTCCGCGGAAGACTTAAATGGCCTGCAGATCGGCCTGATAAATGCGGTAAAGGACAGTTCCGTCCCGTTTCTGCCCATCCTGCACCCGGGATTTTAACGGGACTGCAGCACAATTTCAGCAAACAAGAGGAAACAGGATTGTCACAAAAGCGCCTGCGCACCTGTGTGCATCCTTCCGGAAAATTTGTATACGGCATCCACAGGCCTTCCTACCAGGTGGAGAACCTGCGGGAAAACGATTTTGTCTGCGAGCTGGGATGGTGCCCGGATGGCACGGCATGCGAGAACCGGGAAAACTTCCCCGAAGACCGCGTATGCGTGCCTGACGCGGACCCGGTCTTTGAGGTGCCCAATGCCTTTGCCTTCAGGGGTGCCACCTTTATCCTCAAACGATGGGCGGACGGCAACTCCTCACGCCCGGAAAAAATCAGCCTGCCCTCCGCTCCGGAGGTCTCCTTTGGAAAAACCCTTGAGAAATGGGCGGAAAAAGGCTCCGCCCCCCGGGCGAGCCGGCTTGCCGAACTTTTGGCCGACCTGCCGGAGCCCCTGCAGCTTGCCGTTGCGGAAACCTCCACAGATCCTGAAGATCTCGAATGCCTGGCCGCTCTGAGCTGCAGCTTTATCTACGACGAACAAAGCGGCAGGCCCAGGGGGCTGCAGTACGAAACCGGAGCGGACGGCGCGATGCGCCCCCGCATCCACTGTCCCATGCTTTTTGAAATAACGGCCAACAACCATAAACTGCCGGATGACTACAAGGAGGTGATGGTGCTGCGCCCCGGCGCCCAGGGAGCCAGTGCGATAGTCGGCGAATACGCGGATCCCGCGGCAGGCACCCACGTGTTTGAGTACCTGCGCGAGAACAGCTATATCCCGGACGGCCACTATGCGGCAAACAACGCCCATGATGCCATCCGATACAGGGCTGCGGACATAAGCCCCCGCGACATGGAGGCCATGCGCCATTTCTACTATCAGCGCTCCTACATCCGCCTGGCCGAAGAGCTGGGCATCTCCATCAACTGCCGCAGGCGCATGCTGTGCCGCGATGAACTCGAAGGGCTGCGCCGTGAGGTCCGGGCGGCGCTCGAAGATCCGCAGGCAGCGGCAAACCTCTCGCACAACCGCACTCTCTGGGGATGGAACTTCGGATTCGACTACGCCCCCAGCGGCTACCGCCTGCATGCCTCCCACCAGCAGGTGCACCAGCAATACGCCATGGTGCCGGTGGATTTCGAGGCTTCCGCCGATGATGCCATCCAGCTCAGGCCCTTTGCCTGCGGCGACCTGATTGCGGATTTTATCGCCGATTACCGGCGGCTCACAGGCGTCTCGTTTTTTGACGCCTACATCCGGGCAATACTTGACAACGGGCGAATGGACGGCAAAAAAGGCGAGAGCAGCCTGGTCGTCTACTCCGACGAAAATGTACTGCTCTTTGTTCCCAAGGCCCAGACCTCACAATGGGAACTCCAGCTCATGACCCTGCCGGCGGTGGGCAATATCGTCGAGGCTGACCAGCAGATGCGCGACTGCATAGACCGGGCAATGCTTGTTGCCCTGCGGGTACTGGAAGCATTGGGCGCCCGGATGATCACAACCATAGAGTACAGCAGGGCCCTTGACGAATCAGAAAAAAGCGGCCAGCGGCTTATATATTCCTTCATGCCCAGACTGCCGGAGTCTCCGGGCGCTTTCAGCGAAGCCCAGATGCGGTGGATAAACGGTCATTACCCGGAAGACTTTGCCCGGGCCTGCAGAAACAAGCTTCCCCACGCCGCCCCCTTTCTTTCCTGATTTGCAATCCGGATTTTATCGTTTCCATAACACATTTTTGTTGCTATATATTACAAAATTGTAATATCGGCTGCAGAAAAATACTATTGCAATTTTTATATATCTAGTTGATTTAAAATCAAATATTTTTGTAACCCCTGTTTGGCTCATGGCTTGCAAAGAAATAACCACAACGGAGGCATCATGAACCCAATGCAGCACAAAGATCATACAAGCCTGGCCCGGGAGCTGGACAGGCAGCGAAGGGAGCTGTTTGAAAACCCCGCCGGCATCCCCGCCCGGGAGCTGCTGTATCAGCATGCCCGGCTGATTGATGAATACCTGCGCCAAAGCTTTGAAGCCTCCTGGGTCGGTCCGGGACTCCCGTTTGCCGCCAACCCTTACGCTATCATCGCGCTCGGCGGATACGGACGGGCGGAGCAGTGCCGCCATTCGGACGTGGACCTTCTGTTTTTGTTCCAGAGATTTGTTCCCGGCGAGTCCGAGCAGTTGATCCGAGAAATCGTCTATCCCCTCTGGGATATTAAAATGGAGGTAGGCTATACCGTCCAGTCCATAAACGACTGCATAAAGCTGGCCAAATCCGATTACGAGGTTCTGACCGCACTTCTGGATGCCCGCTTCATATGCGGGCTGTCCCCGGTCTATGCCGAGCTTTTGGAGAAGCTTCGCAAACAACTGCTGAAACGCGCGCCGCGCAACCTAATGAAGTGGCTCATCTCCCGCAACCGGCAGCGCCACGAAGATTTCGGCGACTCCAGCTACCTTCTGGAGCCCAATCTGAAGGAGGGAAACGGCGGCCTGCGCGACTACCACACAATGCGCTGGACAGCCGCAATCGCCTACGGCCTGAAGGAAACCCGGGACCTGGAATACCTTGGCTGCCTCTCCCACAACGAATACAACGAGTTAAAGGAGGCCCTCAGCTTCATATGGACAGTCAGAAACCACCTCCACAGCGCGGCCGGCAGGAAATGCGACCAGCTCTACTTCGCCTACCAGGCACGGGTGGCAGAGGAACTGGGCTTTGAAGAGTCAAACAGCCAGTCTCCGGTGGAGCGGTTTTTAAGCGAGCTGCATGCCCATATGACCTTTATCAAGCAGCAGCTTCTGCTTCTGCTCTATGAACTGGGCTTTGAGCAGACAGGCAAGAAGAAGCCCGCCAGCAAAAAAATCGACAGATTCCCGGGCCTGCATTTATACAAGGGCCGCCTGAGCTTTGATTCTCCGGAAATGGTCGTCCGGGAGCCGGAGATGCTGATTGCCATATTCGAAGCCAGCGCCCTGCTGAAGGTCCCCTTGAGCCGCGAGGCCTTCCGGCTGGTGCGCGAATTCCGCTACCTAATCGATGACCGCTTCCGCTGCAGCAGCACCGCGCGCAAGGCCTTTGAAAACATTTTGCTCTCTCCCGCCCCGACATTTAACGTGCTGGAGCAGATGCAGAACACCGGCTTTCTTGTGAGCCTGATTCCCGAGTTTGCTGCGATTTCCGACCGGATCGAATACGACATCTATCACCTCTACCCGGTGGACCGCCATACCCTGCGCACCGTTTTCGTAATCAAAACCTTCGGCGACAGCGGCGACCCCTGTCTGGACAACCTCTGCGGCCGCATCTACCGGGGGCTGAAACGAAAAAAAATCCTGCTGTGGGCCGCATTTCTCCACGACATCGGCAAGGGCCGCGGCACCCGGGATCATTCCGCTACGGGGGCGGCCATCGCCGGGACCATACTGAGTCGCTTCGCCTATTGTAAGGGCGATATAGCAGCCGTTAAGTTCCTGGTGGAAAACCACCTCTCCCTGGCGCGTACCGCAACACGCCGGGACATAAACGACGAAGAAACAGCCATCAATTTTGCAAGAAAAATCAAAACACTGAATATGCTGAAAATGCTTTTTCTCCTGACCATCGCCGACTCCGTTGCCACCGGCCCGAGGGCATGGAACGAATGGCGCTCTGCCCTGATACGCGATTTTTTCCTCAAGGTCTACGGCATCCTGGAAAAAGGCGAGCTTGCCAGCAGCAGCGCTGTCAAAAAGATCGAAAAAAAACGCGAATTCATATTGAGCCTGCAGCACAGGGCATTTGCCGACATGGACCTGCAGGCGGTTTTTAACCTGATGTCGCCCCGCTATCTGCTGTCCATGGAAAAAGACGAGATCCGCAAGCACCTCAACCTGTTCTACCGGCTGAGCGATTCCGAATTCGTCTGGGACATCGAACAGGATCCGGACATGGACACGCGCACCGTGACCATCTGCGCTTATGACCGGCCCGCTCTTTTCTCCAAGATCGCCGGCGCCTTTACCCTGAGCAACATTAACGTTTTAAACGCCCGGATTCATACCTGGAGAAACGGCATCGCCCTGGACATTTTCCGGGTGGAGCCTCCGCCGGACCGTATTTTTGAGCAGGAGCGCTGGGAAAAGGCTGAAAAAACTCTGCACCGGGTGCTTACCGGAGATATGGATTTAGGCGCGGCCATGGCTAAAAAGCAGCAGAGCTGGCAGAAATCCGAGCCCAGCGTTTTCACCCAGCCCAACCGGGTGGGGGTGGACAATGAGGCCTCCAGCTTCTTTACCATTATCGAGGTATTCTCCTATGACTTCAAGGGGCTTCTCTACCGCATAACTGATGCCATAAGCCGCTGCCGCCTCAATATCCGGATCGCGAAAATTGCCACAAAGCTCGACCAGGTGGTGGACGTCTTCTACGTAAAAGACGAGCATGACGAGAAGGTTTTATCCCCACAGAGAGTGGAGGCGGTAAAAAGGGCGATCCGGGATGTATTGCCGGAAAACTCCCATGGAACGGTAATGCAGACGGGCGATTTACTTACGGATTCCACCTGATACAGCCTGGCAGGAAGGAGATGAGGAAATGAAAAAAATCGAAGCGATCATAAAACCGTTCAAGCTCGATGATGTGCGCGAGGCCTTAAACGAGCTCGGCCTTCAGGGCATGACCATAACCGAGGTAAAGGGCTACGGCCGCCAGAAGGGGCACAAGGAGATCTACCGGGGGACGGAATATCTGGTGGATTTCATCCCCAAGATCAAGCTGGAGGTCGTGGTTAACGACGAACGGGTGCAGGAAGTGGCCGGGGCCATAAGAGGCGCCGCCAACACCGGAAAAATTGGGGACGGCAAGATCTTTGTCCTGCCAATGGATTATGTCATGCGCGTGCGCACGGGCGAGACCGGAGAGGAAGCCATATAGAAGTACTTTGCAGAATACCCATACAGGCCAACACGAAGAAATCATAAAATAAAAAAAGGAGAACCGCACATGAGTACCCCAGAAGAGGTAATGAAACTGGTAAAGGACAAAAACATCCGGGTAATCGATATTCGCTTCATGGATTTCCCGGGTGTGTGGCAGCATTTCACCGTGCCGGCCACGGAGCTGGAGGAGGAAAGCTTTGAAGACGGCTTTGGCTTCGACGGCTCCAGCATCCGGGGCTGGCAGCCGATCAACGCAAGCGACATGCTGGTGGTGCCGGATGCTTCGACGGCAAAAATGGACCCCTTTTTCTCCGAGCCCACCCTTGTCCTGATCGGCAATATCGTGGATCCCGTGACCCTGGAACCCTACTCCCGCGATCCCCGCCACATCGCCCAGAAGGCCGAAGCCTACCTCAAGCAGAGCGGCATCGGGGATACGGCCTATATCGGCCCGGAAGCAGAATTTTTCATATTTGACGACGTCCGGTTTGAATCCGCCACAAACCGCTCCTTCTACCAGGTGGACTCCGAGGAGGGCATATGGAACAGCGGCCGGGAGGAATCGCCCAACCTCGGATACAAGCCCCGCCACAAGGAAGGCTATTTCCCGGTACCGCCCATGGACAAATTCCAGGATATGCGCACAGAGATGATGCTTACCCTCCAGGACCTGGGCATCGACGTGGAATGCCAGCACCACGAGGTGGCCACCTCGGGCCAGGGCGAGATTGACATGCGCTTTAAGCCGCTTCTGGAAATGGGCGATCAGCTGGTATGGTTCAAGTACGTCCTCAAAAACGTGGCGAGAAAGCACAACCGCAGCGTTACCTTCATGCCCAAACCGCTCTACGAGGACAACGGCACGGGAATGCACACCCATATCAGCATATGGAAGGAGGGCGAGCCCCTGTTTGCCGGGGACAAGTACGCAGGGCTCTCCCAGCAGGCCTTGTACGCCCTTGGCGGCATTTTAAAACACTGCAAGGCACTGTGCGCCTTTTCCAATCCCACGACCAACTCCTACAAGCGGCTGGTCCCTGGTTTCGAGGCGCCTGTCAACCTGGCCTATTCGAGCCGCAACCGCAGTGCGGCCCTGCGGATTCCCATGTATTCGGCATCACCCAAGGCCAAGCGAATCGAGTTCCGGACGCCGGACCCCTCCTGCAACGGCTACCTTGCCTTCTCCGCCATGATCATGGCGGTTCTGGACGGCATCGAGAACAAAATTGATCCGGGCGATCCGCTGGACAAGAACATCTACGACCTGCCGCCCGAGGAGCTCGCGGAGATCGACTCCACCCCGGCTTCGCTGGAAGAGGCCCTGGCCTCGCTTCAGGAGGACCACGAGTTTCTGCTAAGGGGCGATGTATTCACCCCCGACGTAATCGAGCGCTGGATTGAATACAAGGCCGTAAAAGAGGCGGATGCGGTGCGGCTGCGGCCCCATCCCCACGAGTTCTTTCTATACTATGACATCTGAACCGAACGGATAAACCTAACCGAATCCGGAGTAACCCGACAGGCAGAAGGCCCGGTCCGGGGGGAAGACGCGCCGCTTCCGCCCCGGCTCCGGGCCTTTGCATTGCCGGGCGCCGGCATCCCGCCTCTTGACATTGCCGTTAGATCCAATTAACGTTGTTCATGACTTGCCGTGACTTCCTTAACACTTAACACTTAACACTTAAAAGATGGGTGCCCAATAAGGTGGTGTTCAAGGAGGCCCTGCCCAAGACGCCGACCGGCAAGCTCTTGAAGCGCGAGATGCGCGATGAGTACAATGATCTGTTCGGATAGATCGGCATGGCGGGCGCCGCCCGGCGCGATGCAGACGAGGCAGCAACAATAAGATAAGGGGAATATCATGCAGGTTCCAATGACACCGAAACGCATCCTGGACCGTGCGGTCAAGCTATACCCGCAAAAAACCGCGGTTGTGGACAATGATGTAAGCCTCACCTACGAGGCGGTGCAGAACCGGGTGTACAGGGTCGTCCATGCCCTGGATGACCTTGGCATCGCCTTCGGCGCCCGGGTTGCGCTTCTGGACTACAACACCTACCGATACATGGAGCTCTACTTCGGCCCGGCAGAATCCGGGCGGGTGCTTCTGCCCTTGAACATCCGGCTCTACCCGGATGACTACGCCTATATCTTCAATGATTCGGAAGCCGGGATGCTGATCATCCACGCGGATTTCAAGCCCGTGATCGAGAAGATCAAGGATCAGGCAGACACCCTCCGCTACTTCTACATCGCCGACGGCCCGGCCGACGAGGACTGGGTCAGCGGCACCTACGAGGACCTGGTTGCGGGTGCCAAAAGCGAGCCGCTGTTTTACGAGCCTGAAGATGAAAACGACATGCTAAACCTCTATTACACCTCAAGGTTGATCTGCGCTGATTGAGAGGGATACAAAGGAGTTTTCTTTATGGATGTAATGGAGGCAATTGCCAAACGCCGCAGTATCCGGGGGTTCACCTCCGACCCTGTACCTGCCGGGCTGCTGCGGGAAATACTGGAGACCTCGGTGCGCGCCCCCTCGGCCTTAAACTCGCAGCCCTGGGAATTTGCCGTGATCACCGGCCGGGTCCTGGACAGGATCAGGCAGGCAAACGTTGAAAGGCTCTACTCCGAAGAAGCCTCAGCATCCGGCCCTTCCGCGCTGCCCTGGCCCAGGTACAGCGTCTATCGCAGGCGCCAGGTGGAGCTGGGAAAAGCCCTGTTTCAGCTTATGGGCATCTCCCGCGAGGACCAGGAAAAGCGCAAAGCCTGGAGGGAGCGGGGATTTCGCTTTTTTGATGCGCCCGTTGCCATTATCGTCATGGCGGACAGGGTGCTGCCCGAAGCCTCTCCCCTGCTGGACATCGGGCTGGTTGTGGAAAACATCTGCCTTGCTGCGCTTGCCAGGGGACTTGGAACATGCATCGAAGATCAGGGCATCTATTTTCCGGATGTCTTATACGAGCATGCCGGCATACCAGAGAGCAAGCGCCCGGTCATCGCGATTGCCGCAGGCTATCCGGACTGGGATTTTCCGGCAAACAAACTGCAAAGCAGCCGGGAGCCGGCGGAAAACCTGACCACCTGGATAGGGTTCAGCTAAAGCGCGGCCGCAGAAAGGCGGCAATCCGATCCAGGGCCTGGTTGGCCTCGGGCAGGTCCGGAGCCTGGGTCATCCAGTCGTGGTACATGCCCTCCCATTCCAGGTAGGTCAGATCCACCCCTGCGGCGCGGGCCTTTTCCCTGAATTTGCGGCAGTCGCAGACGAGTATTTCATGGGTTCCTGCCAGCAGCAGCGTAGGCGGCAGGGAGGAGAAATCCCCGTATACCGGCGAGAGCAGGTAATGCCCGGTGTCGTGGCCGTTGGCATAGTGGCGGCCGGCCTCGATCAGGCCGCGTCTTCTAAGCAGGTAGTCATAGGGCTTTAAGCTATCGATCTCCGGATTGCTCAGGGTCAGATCCAGCCAGGGCGAGAGCAGTACAAGCTTGTCCGGCAGCGGCTCTTTGTCATCCTTTAGGGCCAGCACGGCCGAGAGCGCAAGACCGCCGCCGGAGGAATCGCCCATCAGGTACAGGGGTGCGTCCGGCCGCTTGCTGCGCAGATGTCTGCATACCGCCGCAACCTCCTGCAGGGCTTTGGGATAGGGATTTTCCGGGGCCAGCGCATAATCCACCATAAGACCGCAGACGCCGGTCTTCTCGCAGATCAGCCCCAGCATGGTCCAGTGATTTACAACCGGCCCGTCGCAGAACGCACCCCCGTGCAGATACACCAGCCTGGCATCGGGGTCCGCCTCCGGCGGAGACAAAAGCATACAGTCAATTCCGGCCAGGGTTTGAAAAAAACGCCTGCAGTTGTCCACTTCACTTTCCTTTCTCACGCCCTTCCATAAACCAACCCCCCGCACCTGGGCAACAAAAAAATCCCCCTAGGGACGCCCATTAAATTATAAGTTTTTCCAAATCCCGCTTTTGAGTTCTTCGTGCTGATATTCTTTATCCGGGTATACCCCTTTTCCAGTGCGTGCACTGGTGGCTGCGCCGGATTGAAAATTTTATAATTTAATGGGCGTCCCTAGGTCAATTTTCTATTGACAGGAAATGCGGGAGCCTTTACAGAATTGTTAGTATACAAAGGAATTGCCAATGAGCCAACTACCGGAAGATCTGCCGGAATGCATGGTCTTTCTGCTGGGAAAAGCCTATCAGAAAGCCCACAGCGACTTTAACCGCCGGCTGCGCCCTTACGGGCTGACAAACATGCAGCACCTGGTGCTGGAAGGGCTTTGGTACCAGCCGGGCATGACCGCAACCGAGCTGTCCAGGCTGTTGATACTGGACAAGGCCACGCTCTCCGGCGTGCTGGAGCGAATGTCTGATACCGGCTGGATCGTCCGCGAGCCGCACCCCGAAGACCGACGGATCCAGCGCATTTACCCGTCCGAACAGGCCAACCGGCTGAAACCCGAGCTCATTGAAAAACGAAAGGAAGCCAACCAGGAAATCCTGGAAATATTCACCCCGGAAGAGCGCCTCCTTTTCAAGCGCTTCCTCCGCGATATCATTTAACTGCCTGTTTAAAAAGAAGCGCTGCCGCATGAACAGGCAGAACTCGCCCTATTTAGTTTGTATACAAAACAATAGCAACAAAGGAGATGCAACATGCTGCTCAATCCCAAAACCGAAACCTTTGAGCACCTGGATCCCGCATCGCGGGAGTTGATGAAAAAAACCGTTGCCTTTTTCGAAAACAAGGGCAAGGCCAAACTAAAGGAGAACTTCCACGAACGGCAGTGGTATTCTGACTTTATCGATTTTTTAAAGGAAAACCAAGTTTTTGCAAAACTGCTCACCCCCGCGGCTCATGGCGCTGGCGACCCGGACACGCGCTGGGACACCTTCAGAAACTGCGACTTCAATGAAATCCTGGGTTTTTACAACCTCTCCCACTGGTATGCCTGGCAGGTCACCATCCTGGGACTGGGTCCCATCTGGATGAGCAACAACAAAAAAATCAAGGAAAAAACCGCGCAGATGTTAAAAGAGGGCGGCATTTTCGCCTTTGGTCTATCCGAACGCGCTCACGGGGCGGACCTGTATTCCACGGAGATGAGCCTGACCCCGCTCGGAAACGGCAAGTACGTGGCAGACGGCGGCAAATACTATATCGGAAACGCAAACGAGGCCGCCCTTGTCTCCACATTCGGCAAAGATTCGGAGACAGACGATTATGTCTTCTTCGCGGTTAGCCCGGACCATGAGAACTACGATCTCATCCAGAACGTGGTGGACTGGGAGGGCTATGTTGCCGAGTACGCCCTGAACAGCTATCCCATTACAGACGACGAAATCCTGGAATACGGGCAGGAGGCCTGGGATGCGGCCCTAAATACCGTGAACGTGGGCAAGTTCAACCTGGGCTGGGGAGCCATCGGCATCTGCACCCATGCCTTCTACGAGGCCTTGAACCACGCGGGCCACCGCAACCTCTACGGCACCTACGTAACCCGGTTTCCGCACATCAAGCAGCTTTTCGTGGATGCCTACGCACGGCTCGCCGCTATGAAGCTGTTTGCCCAGCGGGCCACGGACTACTTCCGCGCCGCGTCCCCCGAGGACCGGCGCTACCTCCTGTATAACCCGATGGTTAAAATGAAGGTCCCGACCCAGGGCGAAAAGGTCATCAATCTCCTCTGGGACGTTATCGCCGCCCGCGGCTTTGAAAAAGACGTCTATTTTGAAATGGCGGCCACTGACATCCGCTCGCTGCCCAAGCTCGAAGGCACGGTGCATGTGAACATGGCCCTGATCATCAAGTTCATGGCCAACTACTTCTTCAACCCGGGCGAATTCCCGGAGGTGCCCAAGCAGAACGGCGCGGTTGACGACGAGTTCCTGTTCAACCAGGGACCGACCCGGGGGCTCAGCAAAATCCAGTTCCACGACTACCACATTGCCTATAACTCCGTGGACAAGCCGAACATAAACATCTTCAAGGAGCAGATCCAGGCCTTCGTCGATTTTCTGGCCCAGGCGGCCCCCTCAAAGGAGCAGGCCAAGAACATTGATTTTCTGCTGACAATCGGCGAGCTTTTCACGCTGGTGGCCTACGGCCAGCTCATTATTGAGAAGTACAACATGGAGAGCTTTGACGCAGACCTGCTGGAACAGATCTTTGACTTCATGGTGCGCGACTTCTCCCGCCATGCACTGGAGGTCTACTACAAGCGCGACAGCAGCGAAAAGCAGCAGGAGATGTGCTTGAGGATGCTCAAAAAACCGGTCGTGGACTACGAGCGCTTCGAGCGCTTCCTGAAAAACCACGTCTATGCCCGGCAGGACGCCTATGAAATGAACCCCTAGCCCCACCTAGGGACGCCCATTAAATTATAACTTTCTCCGGTATCAAGCTACGAGCGGGGCCATCCCGGCCCCGCTCCCTTATTTGTTCCTGTGCTCTTGTCCAAACTCCGCATTCAACTCCTGATTCCCCGGCGATTCCGCTGTCTTTCCCGCATCACGCATCAAATCAGATTAAACCCAGAATTTTATAATTTTATGGACGTCCCTGGGGACTAGGGAAAGTTATAATTTAATGGGCGTCCCTAGGGGTGGTGGGAGGTTGTTTAATTGCGGGGGATGTGGTAGAGAGGGCCAATGTTGAAGGCAATCCGGAATTTCCTGCAAATGGCCAGAAACGAAGCCGACAGCGCGCATGCGAAAAGCTCGGCGGGCGATCCCTTTTCCGTTTACTGGACGGCCGTGGCTCTTGACGGCACCCTTGCCGAACACCGCCCCGGCGCAGCGTCCGATGCCATAGGCCCGCCGATTCCCGCCATGCTGGAGCGCGTCCAATCTCTGCTTGCAGCGGGCGAACGCGTGAAAATCTTCACCGCCCGCGCGGCGCTTCCGGAGCAGCTTCCGCTGATCCAGCAATGGCTCCGGGAAAACGGACTGCCTCCCCTGGAAATCACCAACAAAAAGGATTACGGTATGGTTCGGCTCTACGATCACAGGAGCATCCCGGTAGAGGTCAACACCGGCAGAATCATCAGCGGGGACTGCAAACAAGGGGAGGACTTTCTTTGAGATACCTGTACTACATCCTCGGCATTTTTATCCTGATAACAGCCGCTTTCGGATACCTGCTCCTCGATGAACCGGAAGTGGATGTATCAAAACCCGCCATTGCCGTAAACGACCGCATCATCACCCAATCCGAGCTCGAACGCCGGATGCGGGAAAAGCCCCACGACAAGCAGAAAGAAGCCTTCATGGATTCGCTGATCACCCGGGAGCTTTTGATCCAGGAAGCCCTGCGCCGCGGCATCAACCAGGAAGAGTCCTTCCGGGCGGCAGTGGAGGACTTCTACGAGCAGTCTCTGATCAAGATCCTGCTCGACCGAAAGTACAAGGAATTTAACCCCCGGGTACGCGAGGCCGAAATCCGGCGCTACAAGGAACTATCCGGCCACGAGGTCTATCTCACAAAGAAGCGCTACAGCTCCCCCTCCGCGGCGGATGCCGGCAAGCCGGAGAAGAGCGAATCCATAAACTCCCCCTTTGCCTTTCTTTCGGAAAGCCTGCGCTTTCATCTCTTAAGCCTAGATCCCGGCCAGAGCACGAGGCCGATTGCAACCGACAAGGGTTTTGCGGTCTACACCCTGGAAAAGCTTGAGAAGCTAAAGCAAGCCCCCGGCGCATCCGACTCCAACCGGGACAGGATAAAATCCCTTATCGCGGAGCAGAAAAAGGAGCTGCGCTACGAACAATGGACGGACAAACTAAAAGAGCAGGCATCTATCTGGAGGCGCAAATGAGCAGCAAGCCCAAATTCAGACGGCGCAATTACTTCATAAACAAGGAATTCCAGGGACGGGCCATATTCCAGTACTTTCTGCTGATCATTGCCGGAAGCGTCCTGTTTGCCCTGATATTCAGCATCTTCTCCTCAAACACCATCTCCATCGTCTACGAGGACTACCGCTTAAATATCGGCACCACCCCCGGCATCCTGCTTGAGAGACTCTTCAGCGCCCAATGGTTTGTCATCGTTTTTGCGGGCGCCCTTATCATCCTTTTCACGCTCTTTCTCACCCACCGCGTGGCAGGGCCTTTCTACCGCTTTGAAAAAAGCCTTGAGACCATGCTCCGGGGCGATATAAGAGGCACCATACATCTGCGCAAAAAGGACGAGGGCAAACTCGTGGCCGGAAGGCTAAACGAATTCAATCGCATGATTGCAAGCCGCTTAACCGAGATTGAAGCGCTGAACAGGGAGATCCGCGATCTGGCCGGCCGGCCGGGGGCCGAGGCCCGGGAATCCGCGGAAGCCGGGGCCGCCGATCCCGAAACCCTCTCCCGGATCCGGGAGAAAAGCGAAAAAATCGATGCCCTTATCAACAAGTTCACCTTTGAGCGGCAATAGGGAAAGCAGGGGTTTTCCGGGATGAGGCTTTTTTCCGCCACCAGCGTGCTCATCTGCATAAGCCTTGCCATGGCCTGCACCAGCGCCCGGGCCTTCGAGATCGAGGGGCGCTACAGCACCATCTCCTGCGCGGAGATGGAGGCCCTCGAGGACTTTAACTATGAGCTCTACATGGGCCGCCTGAAATCCGGAGTGCGCGGCGGGGACACCATTAAAGAGGAGGTGGGAAACAAGCTCGATTTTATCGTGGAAAAGGTTATGCAGGTTCTGGACATGTATCTGCCAAAGATTTCCTTCAAAATCGTGATCCACGGATCAAAGGAGGGCGTGCAGGCCTCGTTCCAAAAAATCTACAACCAAAAGGTGAACTACATAGCTTTTTTCTCGCCCTCGGAAAACACAGTGTTTCTCTCCGCCAGGGACGCTGATCTTCCCGTGGTGGCCCATGAAATCGGCCATGTGGTGGCCGAACACTATTTCAATGTCTCTCCCCCGGCCCGGATCCACGAGGTCATGGCCCAGTACGCGGAAAAGCACGTCACTGATTGAGCCGCCGTTTAGCCCCCTTGTTGTCAGGATCTATTAAAAGCGCGTCTTTATACTTTTCTTTTGCCTTGTAGTATATCCCCTGCCCCCTGTAGAGGTCTCCCAGCTTGATTTTCACACGCGCGTCCCGGGGCAGGAGCTTCTCCGCCAAAAGCATCACGCCCATGGCCTCCCGGTCTTTTCCCCGCCGCTCAAAAAAGCGGAAAACCCGGAACAGGTGCTGTCTCTTAAACTCACCGCCCGCCTCCATAAGCTCCAGGGCCTGCCGGTATTTGCTCTCCGCCGCCTCCGGCTCGCCGATATCGGAGAGGTAACCGGCAAAACGTACAAGGGCGGCAGGCGTTTCCGGAACAGCCGCCCCCATTTCCACCGGTGAAAATCCTTCCACGCCCAGAACAGCAAACACCTTGCCGAGCAGATCCGCATCCAGCGATGCCGCCTTCCGCAGAAAGCGAAGGCCTTTTTCCGTTTTCCCACGCAGCAGAAGCAGGCTCCCGTATTCAAGGGCGTTCTCCGGGGAAGCCGGAAAGTAAGAGCTGCTCAGCTCCAGCATGCGCTCTGCCTCCTCCTGCCTGCCCCCCTGGCTGAGAAACCGGCCGTAGCGCTTGAAATACCTGGAGCTTACCGGGTTTCGCGCAATGGCACGCAAAAAGCCGGCTTCCGCCGCCTCCCGCTCCCCCTGCAGCCAGGCCGCGTTCGCCGCCTTGTAGGGGTATTTTGCGCTTAAGGGATCAAACATGGCGGCATAGCCCGCGATCTGCCGCACGCGCTCAAGGTCTGCATCCGGCGCCCCGGCCTCTACCCGGTAGTCTTCGATATGGCTGTAGTAAAAATCTCCCAGCATAAAAGAGAAGTTGACAAGCACCGCAAGCGCCAGGAAAACCCCGCTTGCCGCCAGCGCCGCCCGCCGGGCCCGGCCGGTGAGCAGCCGCTTTTTGAGCTTTGTCGCATCCCCCCCGAGCTGCATCCGGGTGTTTGCCGCGGACACGGCAAGGCCCGGCAGAAAGAAAAACCACAGCCCGTTGGCCCCGATCTGCAGGTTAAAGTCGGTAAAACTGTGCAGCAGAAGCGCAACCACCCCGGTAATGCTCCCGATATAGAGGTAGATGCAGAAGCGGTCCCGCCTGCCGGCAAAAACCCGGTAGCTCTTGAAAAAAACCACCGCCAGAAAGCCGGCCGCAAGCAGCAGTCCCATGATCCCGCCTTCAACGGCCAGCTCTATATAATCGTTGTGCGCGTGATCCACGAAATGATTGGGCCCCAGGCTCTGGTAGGGGCGGTAGATATCTGCAAACGAGCCAAACCCGGCCCCTGCAGCCGGAAAATCCCGAAATGCGGCCCCTGCGTCCTTCCAGTAATCCAGCCGGGCATTTTCAATGCCGCCCTGCTCGTTTCGCAGCTCCGCAAACCGCTCTATAACCATATCCCACCCGAACCAGGAAACCGAAAGCCCTATCAGGATCACAACGAACGCAAACAGGATGGGCCCGCTCCTGGTGATCCTGCGCCTGGAGAGCAGCATGACAAAGACCAGAAAGGCCAGGCAGGTACTTACGATCCCGCCGCGCGAGAGGCTCAAAAAAATCGAGGTGCCGATCAAAAGCGCAGCCGCCCCGATCAGGATATGGATGTTGGCCTTCTCCTGGCCGAAAATCTCCACAACACCCTTAACAAGCGAGGGATTGCGGAGCCTTGGACGGTAAAAGAAAAACAGCGCCAGCACCACCGGCAGAATCATCTCCATCAGGCCGGCGTAGTGGTTGTGGCAGACGTAGGGTCCCATAACCATGGAATTTACCGGCACGTGGCGCACCCACAGGGCCATGTCCTCTGTCAGGTAAAGCTGCAGGATGGAGGAGAACGCAAGCGCCGCCCCGAAAATGGTCACCGCTGAAACGGTTTTTTTAAGCATCTCCTTTCTGCAGAGGAGCTGCACCGTGAGAATATAGAAAGCAGCATAGGCAGCGTAGCGGAAAAAGGCGTGCACAGTCGCCCGGGGATGAACGGAAAGGGTCATCCACGCCTCGCCGCCGCGGGCGAAGGCAGCGTTCTGCTGGATCTCAAAGGAGGCGGGAGAGACAAACCGCACCAGCAAAGCCGGAAGCGGCACGGCCTGCAGCAGAAAAAGCCCCAGAAAAAGCCCCAGAAAAAAAAGTCCGGGAACCTCGCAGAAGGGCTCCCCGCTTTGCCGGGCATGAAGGAAGTGCAGAAAAAGCGCAGCAAAAACGGCGATCTCCATCACCGCGCAGGACCAGGGCTCAACTGTTCCAAAGGCAAGCGGCGCAAAAATAAGGGCAAACAAAAACAGGCGTTTGGAGAACTTTTCGGGCAAAGTCAGGCGTCATCCGCAGCGTAATAGTAGTCACTGTAGTTGTAGTAATATCCGCTCTTTTTTACGTCAAAACGATTGAGCACAATTCCGGTGATGGGCGCAGACACGTCCCGGAGCTTTTTAATGCCCTTCTCCAGCATTTCATAACGGCTTTCGCCTGCAAGCGCCAAAAGAAGCACGCCGTCGCAATGCCTGCTCAGAATCACGGGGTCCGCCACTCCCAGGGGCGGCGAATCCAGTATAATGATGTCATATCGCTCCCGCAGACCCTTTATCAGAGCGGCAGTTTTGTCCGAGGACAAAAGCTCGGTGGGATTCGGCGGCACAGGACCTGAGGGCATTATGTCCAGGTTGGCGACCTCGCTTTTATGCAGCAGGTTCTTATTCTCGGTGCCGGCAAGGTAGGAGCTCAAGCCCGCGGAATTTTCCAAACGGAAATTGTGATGCAATTGGGGCCGCCGCATATCGCCGTCCACCACCAGGGTCTTTAAGCCGTTTCTTGCCATGGATATGGCCAGGCAGGAGGAGATGGCGGATTTGCCCTCCTTTGTTCCCGTGCTTGTCAACAGCAGCACCTGGGGCGGCTTCTCCGCAGCGGAGAGCAGGATCGAGGTCCGCAGGCTCTTTAAGTTTTCGGCAACCCCGGAGGACTCATGCTCGAAAACATTTGTCACAATGTCGGACTTTTTGTCCCTGAAGCGCTCGATAGTGCCGACCACCGGCAGGTCAAAGCGCTCCTCCGCGTCCTCCGGGGTTTTTACGGTATTGTCCAGGTATTCAAAGAAAAAGGCCAGCCCGACCCCGCCGAACACACCCAGGATGAGGCCCAGCAGCACGTTTCGCTTTTCGTTTCCGGGAAGCGGCATCTCGGGGAGCCTTGCCTTTTCAATCACCGACACACTGACCTGCTGGGTTTTCTCCGTAAGCCCCTTTTCCTCCATGCGTTTGATCAGAGCATCGTAGAGATACTTGTTGGTCTCCACCTCGCGCTTTAAAATATCGAGCTGAATGGATTTTTCATTAAGCCGGGCGGTATCGGTCTTGGTCTGCTCCAGCATGGCCTCCAGGTTTTTCTCCTGGGATCTGGCCAGGAAATAATCGTTTTTAACGGTATCCACCGCCTTGCGGAGCTCCTTTTCCTTGGTTTGCTTCAACTGCTCCAGCTCGCTTTGCGCGGAGATCATTTTCGGATGCTTCGGGCCGTATTTTTTGGACAGCTCGCTGATCTCCTGCCGGGCCTCCAGAATTTTCCGGTTAATGGAGCCCACGGAGGCTTTGTCCGCAATTACAGAGATGGATTCAAGCTCCTCCAGGCTTTTGCCTTTTACCTGCTTGTAGATGGCCTCAAGCTCCTGGCGCCTGGCCTGGGCCTTTGTCAGATTGTCGGAGAACTCGGCAAGGCGTTCCGGCAGGATAGCCAGGCGGTCTTCAATGGTGACGATGTTGTGCTCTTTTTTGTATTCATGCAGGGCCTGCTCGGATTTCTGCAGCTTTTTGCGCTGCTCTTCCGCCTTTTTCTTCATCCAGTTGATGCTGTGGTTGGAGATCTCCATGCGCATATCCAGAAGCTGCTCAATGTAGGCATCAGCCACCGTATTGGCGATCCGCCTGGCCAGCACCGGATTGGGGCAGGTATAGCTGATCGAGACCACTCTTGTGCCTTCAATGGGAGTTACAGTAATGCTCTGGCGCACTATGGACTGCATCATCTCGGCTTTCGTGGGCGGCTCGCCCGCCTGCTCCACGCCGCCGGCGGTTTCGCCCGTGCCGCCGGAGGACTTTCCGCCCAAAAGCGCCCCAATGCCTATGACCTCTTTAAAGGAGCGGAAGGCCCCGCTCGCCCAGGATTTTATGGAAGCAGCAAGGGAGATGTCCTCTTCTTCGCCCTCCGGGAAATAGACCCCGTACATTTTCTCCGCGCCGATGGCGCCCACCACCTTTTCGGCAACCCCCTGGCTCGTTATGATCTGGGTCTGAGTCTGCAGAAATTCGGGGTCATATCCGCCGGAGCCTTCAAGCCGGCGGCCTGTAAGGGAATAGGAGATATTTTTCTCTATAACCGCGCGGGTTGAGGCCCGGTAGGCGGGCCGGGATTCGCCGGTGAAGGCGGCGATCACGGTGACCAGCACGGTTACGGCAAAAAATGTCAGAACCGTGCTTTTGCGCCTTTTTACGACCTGCAGGTAATCGCGTAGATGGATCTCTTTTTCGCTCATAAGCTAGAAAAAACTCTCCGGAACAACAATGACATCCCCGGCCATGATTTTCTCGTTCATGTCCACATTTTCGAGCACGGTTTTCCCGCCGCCTGTTTCCCGGATGATGCGCACCTTGTTCTTCTGGGCGATATCGGTGAATCCCTCGGCCCTGGCAATGGCCTTGATCACGGTCATCCCCTGCTCGAGCTGATAGGCATTGGGCTTTTTCACTTCTCCGGTTACATAAAAGGTGTCCGCCTTGGAAATAAAGATGTTGTCCCCGTGCCGGATCTGGATATTGAGCGAGGTGTCGCCCTCTTTGATCAACTGGTCCAGGTTGAGGACAATACGGTCCTTGCCGACCTGGGTGGGGTCAAGCCGCTTGACGATGGCGGTGCTGCCGGCGTCCTTGGTCAGCCCGCCGGCCTTGGAGAGAAACTCCAGGAAAGTGACCGGCCCCCGCAGCTCATACTGGCCCGGCCGGTTGACCTGGCCCAGGATGATGGCGTTTTTGCTCCGATACTCCTCTATAAAAACATCCACCTGCGGGCTTACCAGGTAGCCGTCTGCAAGCATTTCCTCCAGCTTCTGCGAAACCCTGGACACCGCCATGTCCCGGACGTCGACTTCGCCAAGAAGCGGCACACGGATGCTGTCATCAGCGCTCACGCGCACCGTACAGCACAAATCCGGGTTTTCGTAGACATCGATTTTTAAAACATCGCCGTCGCCCACGGTGTATTCGCCCTCAGCCGCGTGGGACGTGCAGAAACCGGCTGCGAAAAGGGCCGCAGCAAGTAGCGTAAGAACCAGTAGTTGCTTCATATAAGGATTTAACTGTATTTTGAAGTATATGTAAGCGCCCGGTCAGGCGCTTTTTTTATATCCTGTAACCTGAAAAAAACCATCGAACTGCTTGAAATTCCGGGGGATGCAGCGCAACGCGGGTACTGAAATTTTTACAAAGCAGCACAGCCTATAACGCAATTTCCACGGAAAAGTAAAGCGTATTGTTTTCAAAATCAAAAAGCTCGAAATCGGAGTCCCGGTAGGAGTAATAATAGCCCAAATTCGCCTGGAGCCAGTCGCGCGGCTCGTAAATAAGCGCCGGCCCGATCCGGAAGGTATCATCCTCGCGCTCGCCGGTCTCGTCTCCGACGGTATAGTCTCCTTCGAATTCATCCCGGTACCAGAGCGCATTCAGGGTGCCGGACCACTTGTCGGTAAAGCGCTGCATCAGGGAAAAATCCAGGCCCGTGGTAAGCACGGCGTAGGAGTCCACCACCGAGGACTCCGTGTAGCGATGATAGGCCGTCAGCGTGGCCGAACGCTTCGGCGTGAAGGTGTGCTGCGCCTGGAACTCCGCGGAAAGACCGCTCTCATCGCTAAAGCTTGAGCTGTCAAATTCCTTTTCCATGTAGCCCAGCTTTAGCCGGCCCCGGCTCTTTGCAGTCACATCCCAGTCCAGGCCCACATAGTAGCGGAACTCCTGGCTGTCAAACAAGTCGTTGCTGTCATAGCTGATATCTGCGAACTCGTACTCGGCAAACACCGAGGTCTTGGGCTGGAAGCGGTAAAACGCATATAAGGCCACTGAGTTGTCGCTGCGGTCGCGGAAATCGTTTACATCCTCGTCATAGTCCAGCCAGTAATTGGAATAATCCAGGCGGAAGCGGAACCTTTCCGAGGGCTGATAATCGAGCATGATATTGGCCAGGTTGTCATAGTACTCGTCCAGCCGCTCCGTGGCGTTGTTGTTGATATGGTAGCGGTTGTTGAACAGATCCATCACGTCCACGGAAAGCCCCATGTCAAAATTGTACTGAAACATCGCCTCTGCCCGGTGGGATATATGGTCATGCTCCGAGTGGTCGGAATAATACACCACTTCCGGGGAATACAGAAAATAGCTCTGCATCCGCCGGTTGCTCCGCGGCTTCAGCCGGCTGACCTGCAGGCCGGAAACAGAGGTGGGCGAGGTCCGGGCTTCCAGGAGCTTCTCCCGGTTGCCGGGCACGGCGACCCAGAAACCCGGCGCGGCGCTTGTGATAAAATCGTCTTGCTCATCCCTGTGGGTGTAATAAAGGTTGTCTGTGTACCTGCCTTCCAGGAACAAAAAGGGGTGTATATACCCGCCTTCCCTTCCGAAAACCTCCGCCCCGATTCCCCCGCCGGGCTCCGTCTGGCCGGCCGGTATCTCAGCCTGCATATTGGCAGAGCCTGCCTGGCCTGCGGGAGCCTCCTGCGCAGGGGCATGGGAGAAGAATAACAACACCATGAAACTTACAGCAGCAATCAACAGGACAGATTCTCTCCCTGGCATTTCCTACCACCCCCTTTTCTCTGTGCACTGACACACCAGAGAAGCAGATATAGATTAGATTATAAGACCCTGAAAAAACCGCCCTTTAAAAAAATCAGCAGAAACTACGGAGCGGAAGCCGAGTCCGGGGGAACCGGATCGGGCGGATCGGGCGGATCCGGCCGATCCTGTGCAGCCGCCGTGTATGGCAGCCCCGGCTGCAGGCACTGGCACTGCGAGACTTCCTGCCGGCTGAAAGCCGGATCGCCCGCTGGGGTGGTCGCATTTGTGGCCGCCCTGGCGATAACCGCCTTGGAGATGCCCTGCTCGGTGCTGCACATGCAGATCTCGTCAAGATCCACCCCGCTGTGGCTGTAGATGTTGACCAGCACCAGGTAAGGGTTGTAGTCCATGTCCACTGCCGCCTTCATTACCTGGCAGCCGCCGCCGCCTTTCTGCATGGCATCGCCCACGGCTTTGTCAAGCACCTCCGCCTCGGGCCTGCCTGCCTCGATGGCCTCTTTTCCCTCCTCCAGAGCCCTGATATACTCCTGCTCCCAGTTCCGCTCCGCAGCAGGGCTGTTTGAAACCGCCCCGAAACCGAAAACCAGGGCCAGCACAAAGACCCAGATCCAATACTTTCTCATAAAAGCCCCCTTCAACAGCTTGTCCTGCTGTCTTGCCTACTGCGCGGCCGCTTCCAAATGCTCCGCCTCGATTTGTTTCAGACGCTCCAGGATCTCCGGCGGATTGTCGTTTTTCCCTTTCCCGTAGGGATTAAACGCAATGCCCACCTGGTAGTCGTAACTTACGCCAGGGTTTTTTCCCACCCAGCGGACAACCGCCAGAATCTCCAGCGGCTCGGCAGCCCCGGGCGGAAAAATACGGACAACGATTTTCCGGCCTGCTTCCAGCCGAAAATTGCAGACAAACTTCGCCCCTCCCCGGCTTATATCCAGCACCGGGAAAAAATCCTCCCCATACTTGCCCCTGCCCGGCAGAGCCGGTTTTTTCTTATAGCAGAGGGTAGTCCCCGGAATGTGAAATCTTGTACAGCTTCTCTTCTTCAACAGTAGGTCGCAGGGTTAAGTTTTAAGTTTTAAGAGTTAAGGGTTAAGGGTTGAAATGTTTTTCGAAAACCGAAAAAATTGTTTCCTTTTACACTTTCGGTAACTTTTTCGTCAACCATTATTTTCCGATACCGCTGCAACATAATTTGTCAAAATCTCGCGCATAAGTTAAACTAAGCCGCATGGAATCCACCAACACCACCCGGGAAAAAATCAAATATGCCCTGCAGCTCAACCGGACCCTGGCCTTCGTCTGGCACGCCTCGCCCTGGGCGGCCCTTTTTTCGGCCGTTCTGGTGCTTATCCAGGGGCTTTTCCCCCTGGCCATGCTCTACCTGGTAAAGCTAATCGTCGATGAAGCAGACCGGGTAATCTCCTCGCCCGGCAGCCAGGGGCTTGCCTGGATTTTCACCCTGGTGGCCGCCGCCGGGGGCGTGGCCCTTTTGCGCACCGTATGCCAGCAGGCGGCCGATTATGCATCGGAGACGCTGTCTTTAAAGGTATCAGACTATGTCTACGATCTTCTCCACAAAAAATCCCTGCATCTTGACCTGGAATTCTATGAAAACCCGGCATATTTCGACACCCTGCACCGCGCACAGATGGAGGGCCCGCACCGGCCCGCCAAAATCGTGAACAGTCTTGTCCAGATCGGCCGGGACGCGGTCTCCCTCACGGCCGTCACCGGCCTGCTCGTCTACTTTCACTGGGCCGTGCCCCTGGTTCTTTTTGCCTCGGTGATCCCGGGCGTGCTGGTCAGGATCAGGTTTTCCGGGGAAATGTTTGCCTGGCAGCGAAGCCGCACGGAAACCCAGCGCGAGGCATCCTACTTAAACTGGCTGATCACCGGCTATATTCACGCAAAAGAGGTCCGGCTGTTCGGCCTGGGCGATTTTTTCGGAAAACGTTTCTCCGGGTTGCGGCGGGTCATCCGGCAGGAGAAGCTCTCCATTACCAAACGGCGGGTTATCGCAACGATATTCGCACAGTCCGCCACCGTGGCCGCCATGTTCGGTGCGATAGGCTTTATCGTGCTCCGGGCTGCTGCGGGCCTTATCTCAATAGGCGACCTGGTGATGTATTACCAGGCCATCCAGCGGGGGCTGGGCTTTTTCCAGAACCTTTTGGGCGGACTCACCGGGCTGTACGAGGACAACCTTTTTATCTCCTACTTCTACGAGTTAATGGACGTGGAGGAAAAAATCAAAGATCCGCCGGAGCCGGCGGAAATGCCGGAGAGGATCAGGGAGGGCATATCCTTTGAAAACGTAAGCTTCACCTATCCAGGGGCGGGCCGGAAGGCGCTGGAAGGAGCAGGCTTTACCATAGAACCCGGGGAGGTGGTGGCCCTGGTGGGGGAAAACGGTGCCGGAAAATCGACACTGGCAAAGCTCCTGTGTCGGCTCTATGACCCGGACGCCGGCCGCATTGAGATAGACGGCACTGACCTCCGGAACTTCCGCCTGGATGAGCTGCGGGGAAAAATCGGCGTCATGTTCCAGGACTTTGCCAGGTACCACTTCACTGCCCGCAGAAACGTCCACCTGGGCAATATCAACCTGCCGGAGAGCAGCCCGCAAATCGTAAAAGCCGCGCAAAACGCCGGCGCCCACGAATTTATCACCCGCCTGCCCCGGGGCTATGACACCACCCTGGGCAAAATGTTTAAAAACGGAGAGGAGCTAAGCGGCGGCCAGTGGCAGAAAATCGCTTTGGCGCGCGCTTTCATGCGTGATGCCGAACTCGTCATCCTGGATGAGCCCGCCAGCTCCCTGGACGCGGACAGCGAGTACGAGGTGTTCAAAAATTTCAGAAAACTCTTGGGCGACAAAAGCGCCGTTCTCATCAGCCACCGCTTTTCCACCGTCAAAATGGCTGATAAAATCATCGTGCTGCAAAACGGGCGCCTCCTGGAGCAGGGCTCCCATACCGCACTCCTCGAAAAAAACGGCGCTTACGCCCGCTGGTTCGAAAAACAGGCCCTGGTCAACAGCGATTACACCCTTGACTTTTAAAAGTACACACGTTATTAATAAAGTACACTTGAATATTATAATTCCCAATAATCAGGAATAAACCATGGAAATAAACGTAAAAGAAGCCAGATCCAAAATTAGCACCCTTCTTGACCTGACCCGGAAGGGTGAGGAGATCGTTATCTTGCGAAGGGGCAAAAAGGCGGCCCGGCTCGTTCCCGCTGAACCAACGCCGAAGCATCTGCCGGACTTAACCGCATTCCGCAATTCAATCACGGTAAAAGGCGGACCGCTCAGCAATGTCGTGAGGCAGGGCCGGGACGAGGAGCGATATTAATGTGCTACCTGGATACAAGCGTATTGGTAGCTTATTACTGCCCGGAGCCGTTGAGCCAGCAGGTACAAGCATTCCTCGGTCAACAGGATAAACTTGCCATAAGCAGCCTGACTGAAGTTGAATTTTTTTCAGCCGTTGCAAGAAAAGTACGAATGGGGGAGATCGAAAAATCCGACGGAAACCGGATTCTGGCCAAATTCACTGCCCACGCAGAAACCGGAATCTTTACGATGATCACTGTTGAAAATCAACACTGGCGCCTGGCCCGGGGATGGATTAGCCTTTTCAGCACACCTCTTAAAACACTCGACGCCCTTCACTTAGCCATTGCATCCGCAGAAAACCTGCAGCTTGCAACATCCGATAAACCCCTTTACCAAGCCGCCACAGCCCTTGACGTAAATGTATATAAATTGTGAATACCCTCCTGCATCCGCTATAACAAAGGGAGGTGAAATACCTAAGAAGTGCTGTTTTGATGCAAAAATGGGCCTTCTAAGCCCAAAATAAAGGCCAAAAACTGCGCTCTTTTCAATTATTTCAGAAGATTAACACGGTCCGACCCAAAGACGAAACCGCTGGTTCCAAAAGCAGGCCCTGGTGGCGGGGACGGGAAAAGGCATTGCTCACGAGGCGCCCTGCTCGCTGCAGACGTAACTCCAACCGCCACTCTGGCAGTTGATATCTCCCGGCCCGCCGGAAATACTCCAGTGCTCCTTGCAGCTTGCCAGAACGGTCTCCTGGCTCTCGCTCCGAACCAGCGCTTTTATCTCGGGCTTTATCCATGCCCGTTTTTTACCCGCCTTTTTCTCAGTCATGACATCACCTGACACATAATTCACTATTGCTGATTGCTTGTTTCTGGCTCCATAGAAATAAAAAGCAAATTTTATGCCTTTTCCAAAAATAAAAAAGCGGCCGCCGCTATAACTACCGGCAAAACCGCTAAAAAAACATAATACAAAAATATCAAACTGTTTGAGGCTCTTAATGGAGCATATGAGGATGGCGGAGAGCACAACAGAATAGGGAAAGATCAGCGGAAAAGTGAAAGACAGTTTAAACGCAAGGGAGGGGAAATACCTAAGAACTGCTATTTTGATGCAAAAATGGGCCTTCTAACTTACATTTCGCATCTCCAGAAAATATTTTTGTAATAATCCACCAATTTCCTTAAACTCTGATTAAGTTTTCCTAAACTGCCACCATCCATCCAGGAGTTTGCTGTATACCGAGTCGGGGAGCCCCAATAGTCGGTTGACCTGCCGGTGCAATTCCTTGACTCCTTTTACCAATGCCTGAATGCACTCCGCATCTCGGATTATCTGCGAGTAATGCACATTTTGATAAAACTACAGGATGTTGTTCCACGTCGGTTTTTTTGTGTTCATACCCTGCGGCAGGATCGGCAGCTTTTCGATACCTTCTTGTGCCATGTTCATTCGTATCCGCCGCTCAATGAGCGATACGATCATTAATGCTACAAAATACAAAAAAAGCATGGCTTCAATCCGTTTCTCCTTCTTTAGAAA